>JAITKK010000122.1 GCA_031278475.1 Deltaproteobacteria bacterium | reverse complement strand
GCCTTCCGTCAAGTCGCGGGCAAGGCAAGGCCAAGCCCCTGGGGCCCTTTTCAGGCTTCCCAGCCCTTGCGCCTGTTGACTGGGATCTCCGATTTTGCTACATTACAAGGGAATTAACGCCAAACTCCGGCTATGGCCGATAAGGGCTACTGGTTTTGGAGTTTTTTTTTGCCCGGAGCCCGTGGTGGCCCCTTGGGCATTCCGGGCCCCAGGGGGTTGGTGATGCGAACTTTGGCAGCCAATCTGTGCCTCCGGGGCCGCAAGGCCCTCCTGATAGGCGCCGGCTCGGTGGGCAGCCGGAAGCTTGCCTACCTTCTTGGAAGCGGCGCCGCCATCACCGTCGTGGAGCCTTACCCGGAGCCATGGCTGGACGATCTGCGGGACGCCGGGAGGATAGGCCTTGTGCCCGTCTTCTCCGAAGGGTTGCTCGAAGGGGACCCCTTGATCTTCCTGGCGACGGAGCCGGCCCCTTACCAGGGCCTCATCCGCGAGGCCCTGGGAAGGGGCCTCTGGGTGAACGTGGCCGGGAGCCCCGAGCTGGGGAACATGACCTTGCCGGCTCTCGCCGAGGACGGGCCCTTCCGCCTCGCGGTGTCCACGGGCGGTGCGTCCCCGGCGCTTGCCAGAAGGGTCGCGGAGAGGCTCAGGGAGGGCTACCGCGGCTACGGGGATCTCTGCAAGGTGCTTATGGCCTTGAGGCCCCACGTGCTGGGGTCGGACTTGGGCCCGGATGGCCGCAGGGCGGTCCTTGCGAGGCTCGCAGGCTCCAACGCGCTCGCGGCCTCCCTCGGGGAGGGCCGCCTGGAGGATGCCTTGGGGCTCATAGGCCAGCTGCTCGAGCCTCTGGGGACACCGCCCGGATTCTCCCTGGCCTTCCTCAAAGAGTAAGCTTATGGACATTTTCATCTTAGGCGTAGGGCACCGGAACGCCCCCGTGGAAGTCAGGGAGATGCTCCAGGACCCGGACTGCCTCGGGAACGACTATGTCTTCCACCTGCACACCACGGGCCTGCTGTCGGAATCCCTGCTGCTCTCCACCTGCAACCGCCTTGAGCTGGCCGGCTTCGCGCACGACCCGCTGCGGGTGAGGGATCAGGTGGTTGCGAGACTTTCGGATAAGACAGGGCTTGACCCCGAGAGGCTGACCGAGGTCATGCACTTCCACCTGAACGGCGAGGCGGTGCGCTACGTCTTCAGGGTCGCTGCGGGCCTTGACTCCCAGGTGCTGGGGGAGACGCAGATACTGGGGCAGGTTAAGCACGCCTACCGCCAGGCGTCCCTCTACAAGACCGTGGGGCCCGTGATATCCAGGCTTTTCCATAAGTGTTTCCAGGTGGCCAAGAAGATCCGCACCGAGACCTCGGTTGCCTCCGGCAGGGTGTCCATCGCCTCGGCCGCCGTGAACACGGCGGACGCGGCCCTTTCCCCGGAGGGCCTCAAGGGGAGGAAGATCCTGATCATAGGGGCAGGGGAGATGGCCTCCCACCTGTGCGCGCACATAGCGGCCAAGGAGCCCGGCGAGATTGTCATCCTGTCCCGCACCCTTTCCAGGGCCAGGGAGCTGGCAGGCCGCTTCAATGCCAAGGTCAAGACAGTGCCCCAGCTGGGCGAGGCCCTGGAGGAGTCGGACGTGGTGTTCTCCGCCGCTGGCGGAACCGGCCACGTACTCTTCAAGGATGAGCTTGAGCCCATACTTGAAAGGCGCAAGGGAAGGCCCTGGTGGATCTACGACCTGGGCGTGCCCAGGAACGTGGAGCCCTGCGTGGGCGAGGTACCCAACGTAACCCTTGCGAACATCGACAGCTTCAACACCCAGGTGAGGACGGGCATCGACAAGAGGAAGCAGGAGGCCTTGAAGGCGGACACCCTGATAATGGAGGAGGTGTCCAAGTTCCAGGAATGGTATTCGGCCCTGGCCGCCCGCCCCACCATAAAGGACCTCACCACCAAGGCCGAGGAGGCGAGGCGGGTGGAGCTAAGGAGGACTCTCGCGAGAAACGACTTCAGCCAGGAGGAGGCCCAGGCCTTGGACTCCATGACCAAGGCCCTGGTAAGAAGGCTCCTTCACAACCCCCTAAGCTTCACCAAATCCTGCCACAAGCACTGGCGCGCCGAGTTCAACCTGAGCATGGTGAGAAAGATCTTCGGGCTGGACGGCTAAAACCCCCCCCGGCCTTCAGGCATCCCCGGCAGTTGCCAAAAAACCTCTAAAAGCCCGCATATCCCATAATCCCATCCAAATATTACCTAAGTAGCCCCACTGGCAAGCCGATAGCGGGGTCACTTAGGTATTTTCGGCACTTAATACAAAATTCACCAACATATCCACATATTTGAAATAAAAGCGTATAATCAACCTCGCATTCCGAGCGCCTTAGCCACAGCCATGGCCTTGGACATGGCCTTGGGCATGGCCTTGGGCATGGCCTCGGCCGTATATTCCCGGCCATGGGACTCGGTGCGGCCCTGTGACTGGCTGGAGAACCGCCGCAGCCCTTGAGGGGCCCCGCGGGCCCTTCTGGCCCGCGCCAGTGGCCACTTTCCGGGGCAAACACAGGGCGTGGGGGCTTCCCGCGATGCAGGCCCCTGGCATGCCGCCATGGGTGGGGCCCCCGACAAGCTGTGCCACCTATGGGCGGGCCCCGCCGGGCCGGGAAATAGGTTCCGGATTGTAAAAAAATTGGGCCTTATATTGCCCTTGTGGCTTATTTAGTGGTATAAGGAAGGTTGATTTACCCACATACGTTGGGCTTGAATCCTTGGGCGGTACCCGGGGCCGGTCCGCCCCGTCCCATGGGGGTCCGCTCCCGCCCGAGGCATGGCCAAGGCGGCCTCATAGGGTTCGGGGCGGGCGGCAGGGCGGCCCACTCCCGCCCGACCGGGCCTCCAACATCCAAACTCCCCGGAGGTGGCCTAAAGTGGCTGTCGAGATAAACAAGGAAGAGCTACTGGCGAACCTGATGGACGACCAGGAGCTTCTTAATGAAAGCATAGATATGTTCATGGAGCGCGCGGACCAGCGTTACAAGCTCCTGGATGCGGCCGTCAAAGAGCGTGACGAGCAAAGGGTCATGGAGGAGGGGCACACCATCAAGGGCATGGTGGCCATATTCACCCAGGGCAGCCCCTTCGAGGCGGCCAAGAAGCTGGAGTTCATGGGCCGCAACAAAGACCTCGCGGGCGTAGACGAGGCGCTCGCCGACTTCAAGACCGAGCTAGACGATCTTAAGGTCGCCCTCATGGCAATCCGCGACGAGGGCTAGGCTATCGGCCGCGCCCCGTAACGAGCTCCCTTTTTTTGGCTTCAGCCGATTTTTTCGTTTTTTTGGCAAGGTGGATTTTTTGTTTTTTGCCTTTGGCGCGAAATAGCCCTGATAGCCCTGATAGCCCTGATAGCCCTGATGTAGCCCTGATAGCCCTGAAAATTCCCCCATTTACGCTAATTTCACAAATTATTCGCTTTTTTTTGCATTGGCCCTTTGCCAGGACCTGCCATCGGGCCCATATAATCGGGCCCATCACATTCGGCCCTTCCCTTTGGGCCCAGAGCGCGAACCCGCGCCCAGGACCCTCCGACCACCTGCCCTAAGGCCCCTCAAAGGGAGGGGCCTTAGGGCCAATCCCAGGCAGAACCACAGGATTCCCCATGGCCTATAGGGGATCCTTTTATTTTATAGGAGCCTCACTGACTCACATGGTTTCCCAGGAAGACGGGCCAATACCGCAGGGATCGGGGCTAACGGAGGAGGAGCGGGCAAGCCTTCACCCCTTCGTGAGGGAGCTCCCGCCCCTCATCCAGGCGCAGTGCGCCAAGGCCGGAAAACTCAAGGCCCAGGGCCTGGGGCTCTACCCCAACGGCTTCCGGCCCGGGCACCGGACGGGGCCAATCAGGTCCTCCCTGGGCGACAAAAGCCGGGAGGAGCTCGATAGCGAGCCGCAATCCTTCAAGATAGCCGGAAGGATAATGGCAAGAAGGCTCCACGGCAAGACCGCCTTCCTCAACATCCAGGACGCGGATGGCAGGCTCCAGCTCTACGCCAGGAAAGACGAGCTCCCGGAGGCCGACTGGGCCCTGGTAAACGAGCTGGACATTGGCGACATCTGCGGGGCGGAGGGCAGGGCATTCCGGACCAAGACCGGGGAGCTTACATTGCACCTTAGCCACCTGGAACTTGTGACCAAGTCCCTGTGGCCGCTTCCCGAAAAATTCCACGACATGGACGTGGAGCTAAGGTACCGCCGCCGCTACGCGGATCTCATAATGCGCGAGGACAGCAGGCGGGTCTTCCTGCTTCGTTCCAAGGTGGTGTCCTTCCTGCGGTCTTTCATGGAGGGCAAGGGCTTCCTGGAGGTGGAGACCCCCATGCTCCACCCGATCCCGGGCGGGGCCAAGGCCCTCCCCTTCAAGACCCACCACAACGCCCTCGGCCAGGACTTCTTCCTGCGCATAGCCCCTGAGCTCTACCTCAAAAGGCTCTTGGTGGGCGGCTTCGACAGGGTCTTCGAGCTAAACCGCAACTTCCGCAACGAGGGCTTGTCCGTAAAGCACAACCCAGAGTTCACCATGATGGAGTTCTATCAGAGCTACGCGACTTACGAGGATCTGATGGCACTCACCGAGGAGATGCTCTCAAAGCTCGCCATTTCCATCCTTGGCTCCACAAGCTTCGACTACCAGGGCCAAAAAATCGACTTTGGCCCGCCCTTCAGGAGGGTCCGCTATCTGGACTCTTTGGTGACCATTGGCGGGGCACCCGGGGAAGTGCTCCATGACCGGGACAAGGCCCTTTCCTACCTCAAGTCGGCAGACCCTGGCTTCCAGCCTAGGGAGGGGCTAAGCCTTTCGGCCTTGCACGAGGAGATATTCGACAGGGTAGTCGAGAAAAACATTGCCGATCCGGTCTTCCTCACCGACTACCCGACCGAGCTCTCGCCGCTCGCGAGGCGCAACGACCAGGACCCCTCGCTCACGGATCGCTTCGAGCTCATAATAGCCGGCCGCGAGATAGCCAACGCCTTCTCGGAGCTGAACGACGCCCTGGACCAATACGATCGTTTCCAGGGCCAGGCGGAGGCCAGGGAGGCGGGTGACCCGGAGGGCATGCACCTTGACAAGGACTACGTCAGGGCCCTCATGTACGGCATGCCGCCAGCCGCAGGCGAGGGAGTGGGCGTCGACAGGCTGGTGATGCTCCTGTCCGACAGCCCCAACATCAGGGACGTCATCCTCTTCCCCCAGATGCGCCCCGAGGGATTCTAGGCCCAGGCTTGGGAATACTCGGCACCATCGCCCTGAGGTACCTGCGCGCCAAGCGCAGGAACTCGCTTCTCTCCCTCATCTCGGTCCTCGCGGTGGGGGGGGTGGCCCTTGGGGTCGCGGCCCTGATAGTGGTCCTTGCCGTCCTCGCGGGCTTCGAGACCAACCTCAAGAACAAGCTCTTGGGGGTCCAGGCCCACATAACCCTCTACGACCCGGCCGGGAACATCCGCAACTGGCAACCCGCCGTCGCGAGGATCATGACGGTGCCTGGCGTCCGCTCGGCCCAGCCCATGGTGAGCGGCCAGGTGATGGCGACCTCCTATGGCGGGGCGACCGGCATCATGCTCATGGGCGTGGACCCCGACCTCGCGGAGGGCTCGGGCTTCTTCGGGGCCCTGGGCGTCTCCGAGCACGGGGCCGAGAACCTGACCCGCCGCCCCATGGCAAGCCCTTACCCGGATCCCCCCTCCTCCAACCTCTTCGAGGGTCCCTTCGGGGAGCCGGAAGGCGGCGGGGGCCCCATGGAGGGCTGGCCCGACGAGGGGCCCCTTGCCGGGATGGGCGCGGATGGCGGGGCGCTTAAGATACTTCCGGTGGAGGAAGCGCCCGTCACCGTGGAGGATCTTCTGGGGCCACGGTCACCCGAGGCGGCCCCAGAGGCGGCCGAGGCACCCGCCCCGGCCCTGACAGCGGCCCCTGCCGAGGCACCCGCCCCGGCCGAGGCACCCGCGCCGGCCGAGGCACCCGCCCCGATCGCTCCGGCGGAGCCCGCGGTTGCGGCCGGGGAGGACGGGCCATCCTCGGAGGTGGCGCCTGTCGCCTCAGCCGCGGCCCAGGAAGGCGCGGGGCCTGGGAGCTCACAGGCCCCGGCGGATGCCCCGGCGGAGGGCGTCGGGCCCGATAATGGGAATCCGGCATTACCCGCCGACACCGGGGGGGCGAGCGCCCAGGCCGGGGCACAAAGCGAGCCCCAAAGCGAGCCCCAAAGTGAGCCCCAAGGCGGGGCCCTGCCCGAAGGGTTCCCGGGGCTTCCAAGTGTCCCGCAGGCCTCGGAGGAGCCGGCCATAATACTCGGCCGGGAGCTCTCGATGATGCTGGGGCAGGGGCCCATGGGCGAGGTGAACATCATCTCCCCCTTC
The DNA here is from genome assembly GCA_031278475.1 of Deltaproteobacteria bacterium. Lineage (GTDB taxonomy): Bacteria > Desulfobacterota > Desulfarculia > Adiutricales > Adiutricaceae > JAISMF01. The sequence continues at coordinate 6,372 of JAITKK010000122.1, read as the reverse complement.
GGGAGGGTGACGCCCATAGGCAAGAGGGTGCCGCTCACCAGGACCTTTAAGGTGGCGGGGGTCTTCCAGGCCAACTTCTACGACTTCGACTCCAGGGTGGCCATAACCACCATCGGGGACGCGCAGTCGATCCTTGGCATGGACGACGAGGTCTCGGTCATAGAGATCATGGTGGACGACATCTACCAGGCCGGGATTATCAAGGAGAAACTCCTGAGCCTCTTCTTCCCCGGGGAGTTCTGGGCGAGGGACTGGATGCAGCTGAACATGAGCCTGTTCTCGGCCCTGAAGCTGGAGCAGACCGCCATGTTCGTCATACTCACGCTCATAATACTGGTGGCGGCCTTCAACATAGCCTCCACCCTGGTCATGATGGTGACCGAGAAGGTAAGGGACATAGCCATTTTAAAAGCCATGGGGGCCACCAGCCGGCACATCCGCCGGATTTTCACGATCCAGGGCCTCGTGGTGGGGGGGGTTGGGACGCTCCTGGGGCTCGTAATCGGGCTCATCCTGTGCCTGCTTCTCCAGCGCTACCAGTTCATAACGCTCCCCCCCGACGTCTACCTGATGACCACCCTGCCCGTTGAGATAAGGCCCCTGCAGGTAATCGCGATAACGGCCGTGTCGCTCCTTATAAGCTACCTCGCGACCCTGTACCCTGCAAGCCAGGCGGCCTCCCTGGATCCGGTGGAGGCCATCCGCTATGAGTAAGGGGGAAGGCGGGGGCAAGGCCCCGAAGGGGGCCCCTGGGACAGGGGCCCCCGGAAAGCCCCCCGCCAAGGACCCTCCCGTCCTGGAGGCCAGGGGCCTCGGCAAGCGCTTCAAGAGCGGCGGCGAGGAGCTGGTGATCCTGGACGGCCTGGACCTGTCGGTCCAGGCCGGGAGCTCGGTAGCCATTCTCGGGGCCTCCGGGAGCGGCAAGTCCACCCTCCTCTACATCCTGGGGGGCCTGGACAGGCCCAGCGGGGGGACGGTCCTCTCCCGGGGCGAGGAGCTGTTCTCCATGGGCGAGCCAGAGCTGGCCCGCTGGAGGATGACGGAAGTGGGGTTCGTGTTCCAGTTCCACCACCTGCTCCCGGAGTTCACGGCCCTCGAGAACGTGGCCATGCCCATGCGCCTCTCTGGCGCGAGCGAGTCCGAGGCCCTCGCCAAGGCGAGGCCGCTTCTTGAAAGGGTGGGCTTGAAGGATCGCCTGGGGCACCGCCCGGGGCTTCTGTCCGGGGGCGAGCAGCAGAGGGTGGCGCTCGCAAGGGCCATCTCCATGGACCCCTCGGTGCTCCTGGCCGACGAGCCCACCGGGAACCTGGACCAGAAAAACGCCAGGATGGTAAACGAGCTCATAATCGAGCTGGTAAAGGAAAAATCCCTCGCGGCCCTGGTGGTGACCCACAACGCGAGCCTCGCGGGCCTGTTGGACCTGAGGCTTACCCTGAGCGAGGGGAAGCTCAAGGCGGCCTGAGCATGGGGGCCCTTCCATGCCCCGAAGGCCGCGACCTTCTGGCGGGGCGGTCCGCCGACCGGACCCTTGCCGCTATCCGGGCCTGTTCGCCCAAGACCCGCGACCGATCCAAGGAATACATAAAACAACCCTGGAGACTTAGATGCCCAAAAAACTATCAGCCCTGCTAATAACCCTTCTCCTGGCCCTGGCGCAGTCGGGCGCCGCTTTCGCCCAGGAGGGCCTCAAGGTCGCCATAATGCCCTACTCCATAGTCGGCGCCTCCAGCGTTAAGCTGGAGCAGCTGAACAACATGGCCGCGGGCCTGATGGAGGTCACGGCCAGAAGCTTCGCCACCCAGGGCTTCGTGCCCCTGGTGCTGGGGACGCAGTCGCTCTCCGCGACCTTCGCCGCGGTCCAGGCGGAGGCGAGGCAGCTGGGCGCTGACTACCTCTTCGTGCCTACGCTTACCAGCTCCGGCGAGACCTTCACCTTGTCCGGGCAGCTCCATGCCCTGAACCCCTCAGGGCAATCCTCCAGGCGCATAGACTTGGTGGCCCCGTCCTCCCAGGACCTCACATCCTATGCCGACAACGTGGTCATCCAGACTACCGACCACCTCTACGGCACGGGCCCCAGGATCGTGAGCGTCACCATAACGGGCTCGGGCAGGGCCAACCTGGACTCCCTTTTGAACAACCTGCGCACAAGGGTGGGCAACACCTATAGCGAGGCCAAGGTGGCGACCGACATCCGCCGCCTCTTCGCACTGGGCTACTTCGACACCATCAACGTGGAGACGGACGACGTCCCAGGCGGCAAGGCGGTGCGCTTCCTGGTCACCGAGCGCAGCCAGATAGGCCAGATAGTCTACCAGGGGAACGAAAAGTACGACGAAGACGACCTCAACGAGGTGGTGGGCATCAAGGTCAACGACGTGGCGTCCGACGACAGGCTGCTCATGGCGGTAGGGAACCTCACCAGGTTCTACGCGACCAAGGGCTACTCCAACGCGGCCATAACCTACGAACTTGTGCAGGCGGCGGAAGGCAAGGCGAGGCTCATCTTCCACATAAACGAGGGCGGCAAGACCTTCATCAACAAGATAACCTTCGAGGGCAACGAGACCTTCAGCAACTGGAAGCTCTCCAGGGTCATAGAGACCAAGGAGAAGGGCATCTTCTCCTTCCTCACGGGCTCAGGCAAGCTCGAGCAGGACAAGCTCCTAAACGACAGCCAGCTGCTCTTGACCTTCTACCAGAACAACGGCTTCCTGCAGGCGAGGGTGGGCGAGCCCTCGGTCGTCCCCATGGACGAGGGGTTCGGCTACGACATCACCTTCCCGATTGTCGAGGGCACCCGCTTCAAGGTGGGCGAGGTGCAGATAGGGGGCGACCTCAAGGAGGGCGACGACCCCGTCAAGATGATGAAGAAGCTCGAGTCCCAGGACGAGAAATGGGTGAGCCGCGAGATTGTCATGGCCGACCAGACCAAGCTCGTGAGCTACTACAAGGATCTCGGCTACTACCATGCGGACGTGGAGGTGGACTTCCAGCCCCAGTCCGAGACCTCGGACATACTCAACATCAACTTCAACGTGAACCCAAGGAATCTCGTCTACTTCAACCGCATATCCATTGTCGGCAACCAGAAGACCAGGGACAAGGTCATAAGGCGGCAGCTGGAGGTGGCCGAAGGCGACCTCACCTCCGAGGTGAAGCTTGTCAACAGCCAGAACAACCTCATGCGCAGCTCCTTCTTCGACGAGGTGACCATAGAGCCGAGCCCCTCCAACATAGACCAGCAGAACCTGGTGGACCTCAGGGTCACCGTGAAGGAGCGGCCCACGGGGACCTTCCAGATAGGCGCGGGCTACAGCAACTACTCCAGCGTCTACGGGACCATCAGCGTAACCCAGGACAACCTATTCGGCTACGGACGCCGCATTTCGTTGCAGGCGAACGTGGGCGGCGACTACAGGCTCTTCAACCTGTCCTTCACCGACCCCTGGGTTGGCGACATCCCGCTGCTCTTGGGCTTCGACATCTTCAAGACCTATTCCCACTACGACTACTACGACAAGGACACCAAGGGCGCGGCCATCAGGGCCGGTTACCCGCTCTGGGAGAAGTTCTACATATCCGCGAGCTTCACCTGGGAGGATGTGGACATCTCGGACGTCTCGGCGTACAGCTCCCAGTACCTGAGGTCCATGATGGGCCAGTCCAGGAACAGCATATTCTCCCTTAGGATCTCAAGGGACACCAGGAATCACTTCTTCCAGCCCACCGAGGGCTCGACAGCCAGGTTCACCTACGCGATCGCGACCTCCCTGTTGGGAGGCGAGACATCCTTCAGCCGCTACGAGCTGGAGGGCGCCAAATGGTTCCCGGCCCCCTTCTGGAAGGGCGCTGCCCTGATGGTGCACGGCGACATCGGGCTTCTGACCGAGAACAAGGAGGGGGGGCTTCCGGTCTACGAGAAGTTCTTCCTGGGCGGCATCAACTCCATAAGGGGCTACGACTGGTACGACATCTCGCCCAAGGACGAAAGGACCGGCGAGACCATCGGCGGCCAGAAGCAGGCCTATGCCAACGTCGAGTTCACCTTCCCCATCATACAGAACTCCGGGCTCTACGCCGTCCTCTTCTACGACATGGGCAACGTCTGGAGCAAGGACCAGGACTTCGACTTCGGCGACCTCAAGCGCAGCTACGGGGCGGGTCTTAGGTACCTCTCCCCCATGGGCCCGCTGCGCATAGAGTACGGCAAGGCCTTGGACAACGACCCGGGGCAACCCGCGGGCCGCTGGGAGTTCACCATGGGGGCCATGTTCTAAACGGGGCCATGCCCCAATGGTTGCCATGCCCTGGCATAAGACCCCGGGGGGCCAAAGGCCCCCCGGGCCACCCCTGCACGCCCCCTTCGTTTTTGGCATCTTTCGGATCCGGCAATACCAGGCGGGCCTTTCCCCCTGGGCTTCCCGGAGCTTACCTGAGGGAGGACACACATGCTTAGGCGCCTAGCCACTCTTCCTTTCGTTTTGGCAATCCTTCTTTTCCCCGCCCAGCTGTTCGCGCAGTCGGGCCTCGAGTACGAGGATCCGTCGGTTTTGATCCCGGTGGATCTCTCGGGGGTCTTCAACCGCTTCAACATAGCGATCCCGGACTTCCAGCCCCTCAAGGGCGGGGCCAGCTACGGCGAACACCAGACGAAGCTCCCCAGGAGGCTCGCGGCCAACCTGGACATGACGGGCTACTTCCAGCTCCTGGACCCCAGGGCCTCGCTGGAGGCGGACCCCAGGGCCGGGCTCTTCCCCGAGGTCCCCATCGACTACGCGCCTTGGGCAAAGATTGGCGCCAACTTCGTGGTGAAGGGCGCGATGGAGGTGGCCCGCGGCAAGGTGACCATAGAGCTGAGGCTCTTCGACGTCGCGACCGGCACCCAGAAGCTCGCCAAGCGCTACAGCACCTCGGAGAAGGACGTGCGGCAGATAATCAACCGCTTCACGAACGAGCTGCTCCTGGTGGTCACCGGCGAACAGGGGGTTTTCGGGAGCAAGATTATCTTTGTCAGCGGCTCAAGCGTCATGATGACCGAGCTCGGCGCCGACACGGCGGAGCCCGTCACGGGGAACCTCCCTGAGGGGGCCTTCTCGCACCCGACCCTGGGCCCTGGCGACCGCACCGCGTGGGTGAGGAAAAGCGGCAGGAAGTGGGAGCTCATAGCCGACGGCAAGTCCATATACCGTGGCGAGCTGGTGATAGCCCCCGCGTACTCGCCCTCCGGGGTCATAGCGGCCGGCCTGTCCGGCCAGACCAGCACCAACATAGCCCTGTTCACGGGCCGCAACCCGGAGGTCATAACCCACGGCGGGAATCTTGAGATATCGCCCACCTTCTCCCCTGACGGCTCAAGGATCGCCTACGTCTCCGATCAGGGCGGGTCGGCGGGCATCTACATAACGTCCGCGAGCGGCGGCGGGGGCGCGAGGGTGTCCCCGGGCGGCAAGAGCACGGATCCCTCCTGGTCCCCCAAGGGCGACAAGATAGCCTTCGTCGCGAGGGAGAGGGATGTCTGCGTGATAGGCCCGGAAGGCTCGGGTTACACCCAGCTGACAGGCGGCCAGGGGCTCAACCGCCACCCGAGCTTCTCGCCGGACGGCAGGATGATAGTGTTCCACAGCACAAGGGGCGGAAGGTCCCAGCTCTTCGTGATGGCGGCAAACGGGGACCGCCAGCAGCCACTCATCCCGGAATTCGGCGGGCCGCAGACGCTCCCCTCCTGGAGCCCGGTGATGCCCCCGATTGATTGAGCCTAATCACAGTCACAGCTAAGGAACCCTCAAACCTTTGCAAATCATAACCCCGCATGGCCCAATACCTTTGGGCTATGCGGGGTTTTGAATAATTGCGGAAGATTAAATCGACCTTTCATTATTTAATGGTAGTTGTGCACTACAGCCATGGACGGCAAATACAGCCTAAAATCACAAAGTGACTAATGCCAGCCCAAAAACCACAACCAGGACCACAACCAGAACCACAACGTAGCGGACTGCTAAAGAGGCTAAAGGCAATCTTTGCGCTCGACCAGCCAGAGCTTGATTTTGGCTTCTACCGTATCATGCATGCAAAGGCAGAGAAAGTCAAACATTTTATCGATTCCGATCTTCTGAAAATGATATCGGATGACTTGGGTGACTTTAATGCCAAAAGACAGGCCGAGCTTAAGGAAACTTCTGAGAAAGCGATTCAAACGGCCAAGGAAGCTAAGGTTTTTAAGCGTGGTACAACTGAACATGCAAAAAACGCCAAAGCAGCTCAAGTTGCCGTTAATGGTTCCATTAATGATGCAATTGATGCCGATAATTCCGAGGAAATGGTATGTGACCAATTATGTCGGTTTTTTGAACGTTATTACGACAACGG
>JAITKK010000005.1 GCA_031278475.1 Deltaproteobacteria bacterium | reverse complement strand
CAGCCAATAACTGAATCCGCGATAAGCGTTCAGCGATAGATCTTCCCCATTTTTGGCGTTGTAAGCGACTCACAAGGCGCAAGAATGCGAAAACCCCTCCCTAAGGGAGGGGTTTTCGCAGCACTGGACGGGCATGCCCCTTTACGGCCAGGTTGACCTATTGGCCTTTTCCGCCTTGTCCTGCCTCACGGATCTTTTGGGGGGATTGGCGGGCATTGGCGGAATTTGGGGCATCACGTCCTTTGCGAATCAGTCCATCCAAGCCGTGCCTACTTGCCTGCGGGTGGCGTGGAGGGACCCCCTGTCGTGGAGCCGGGCGCCCAGGGGGCGCGCTGGTCGGCCCTGAGAATGAACGCGCCAAAGTGCCCCTCGCCAGCGTCAAGGCTGAAGTGTAAGTCCCCCTTGACGTCTTTCGGGGCATTGAAACAGTAGTTGCCGCTATCGTCGGTCACCCCGTTGGCGATGTCTTTCCCGGCCGCGTCCTTGACGGTCACCTTGCCGCCCCTCACCTTGGTGTCAGCCGAAAAGTAGCTTTCCGAGCAGATCTGGCTGCCCTTGTCGTAGGCGAACAGGTAGACCTCGTGGGCCAGCGCATCGCCTGCGAAGAACGGTGTGAGGGCCAAGGCCCCCAGGATGGCCGGGATCCCCAACAGGCACAGGGACCTTGCGGCCGTCTTTGATATGAACTTTGACAGATCATTTGACATTTTGCCCTCTCTCCCTTCACTTGGCCGGGACAGCCGGCCTGAACTCATGGAAATACAGCCAAAGAACGCCGCCCAGCTCCACGTCCTTGTCCTGGCCCTCATGCTGGAGCTTGTAGTCGGCGGTGTTGAGGGCCGCGAAGCCCCACCAGCCCGGGACAGGCGGGGAGTAGCTGAAATATCCCTCCTCGTCCGTGACCGCGACCTGGGTAACCATGGACTCGTAGGGGGCGTCCCCCTTCTTGTCGGGACCGGGGTACCACTCAATCTCAACGTCGCCGCCAGCGACAGGCTTCCCGTCAAGGAGGACCTTGCCTTTGAAGACGTTACCCGCGTAAAGGGCGCCGGGCTTGATAAGGGGCACTATCTCGGTCTTCTGGGTGGGAATCGGATCCGGCCAACCTTCGTCGTCACCGTAGGCGTCCACGTAGACCTTGGGGTAATGGATGATGAACTTGTCCTCGGCGGGCTCGAAGTAGGACTGGGGCTCCTCCACGAACACGTAAAGGCCGGGGCGCTCGATGGTGTAATCGAGCCTCCATGTGCTGAAGTTGTCCACCTTGACCTCGGTGAGCTTGTCCAAAAGATCGGTGGTCTTCCCGCCGGTGATGACCTGGAAGGTCTTGGGCTTTAGCATGTTGAGGCCATGGTTCTCGAAGGGGTGCCAGAACTTGATCTCCAATGTGATTTTGGATTTCGCCTGATCCATGACCGTGGGCTCCGATGGGATTATCATCCCGAAATGCGCGAACGCCGGAGCGGCTAAGACGACCGTGATGATCGCTGCGAGAAGGATTGGCAGTGATTTCGTTTTTCTCATTTTCCTTTCCCTTTGCGCCTGTGTGCCAAGCGTTTTTCGTGTGTTGGTCCTGGCCGCGAAATGGCAAAGGCCGCAAACGGGGGGCTTAAGCCCACCGATTCGCGGCCTTCGTGACCTGCGGCAACCTGGGTTATGTGCTTGATACGGGGGTCAGGGATGAGCCCCGTGGCTAATGTTTCGGATAAGTGGGTTAGGGGGGCCAAAGCCCCGCTGCGTTTTAGGCCTTAGGGCCAAGGTGCCCTCGTGGCCCCTTGGCTATCATTTGACATATTACAACGCAATCGCGACTTTATAAAGGTATTTTTTGTTTCCTGCCAGGAAAATCCAAGCAAAACTTAGGCGGGCTGGGCCCCAAAAAGGCTAGATGAGCGCGATTGCGGCCATGGGGGTGGCCATGGCGATGGCCCTTTTGATGGCCATGGTGGCGGCCCTTGGCCAATCCAAGCGCCCCTCACAGCCTTTCCAGGAGCAGGAAAACCTCCTGGTTCCCCATTGGGCCCTTGAGCCTCGAGGCTGCCGTGCCGGTTGCCTTGAAGGGGGGCGCGAGCCCTTTCGCGAGGGCCCTGATTTTTTCCACGGAGGCCTCTATGAGGGCCGGATCCCTCACGACGCCGCCTTTGCCGACCTCGCCTTTCCCCACCTCGAACTGGGGCTTCACCATGGGAAGCATGAGCCCCCCCTCCGCCATGAGCGGGGCCACGGCCGGGAGCACCAGCGCAAGCGATATGAAGGACAGATCGAGAGTCGCGAGCCCGAAGGGGGCCCCCAGGTCCCTTTCCGGGTCCAGGTCCCCCAGCTTCCTGGCGTTCACGCCCTCCAGCAGCCTAACCCTCGGATCGTCCCGCAGGGCCGGGCTCAAGAGCCCCTTTCCCACGTCGACCGCGGTCACGTTGCCAGCGCCCCTCTTGAGGAGGCAGTCGGTGAAGCCCCCGGTGGAGGCGCCCAGGTCAAGGCAGCGGAGCCCGGAGGGGTCGATTCCCAGATCGTCCAGGGCCCCCGCGAGCTTCTCGCCCCCACGGGAGGCGTAAGGCTTCCCAGGGGTGAGCCGCAGGATGGTCCCCTCGGGTATCATCTCCCCGGCCTTCCTCACGGGGTTGTCCTCCCCCCGCAGGACCCTCCCGGCCATGATGAGGGCCTGGGCTTGGGATCTCGTGGTAGCGAGCCCCAGGGCCAGTGCCAGCTCGTCCGCCCTCATCTTGCCTGCCATGCCCTTACCCGTCAAAAAGCCCGCGGGGCGACCCGCGGGCTGGCTGTGTGTCGCCCGCCTTGGGCGGGGCCTGCGCCCTGCCCAAGGCGGGATGGTTCGTGCCGGGGATTTTTCAGCTAGCCCTTGGGCCCCTCCTCGGGAGGGGGCCCGTCCGCCGCCGTTTGCGGGGCCGCGGGTTCGTCGGCCTCCGTGAGGCTGGAGATGCGCATGGAGTAGAAGGAGCGCCAGACGAAGACCAGGGCCACTAACAGGAAGGCCCCGCCCAGCCAGGGGGCGACGCCCCTGAAGCTGTCGGTTATGGCTATCTCGAGCGCGAGCATGCCGAAAAGGGTGGTGAACTTGATGATGGGGTTAAGGGCTACCGAGGAGGTGTCCTTGAAGGGGTCGCCCACCGTGTCTCCTATGACCGCGGCCTCGTGGAGCGGGGTCGCCTTCTGCTGGAGATCCACCTCCACCACCTTCTTGGCGTTGTCCCAGCAGCCCCCGGCGTTGGCCATGAAGATGGCCTGGAAGAGCCCGAAGAAGGCGATGGAGATCAGGTAGGAGACGAAGAAGCTGGCTGAGTTGTTGGAGCCGCCCACGGCGGGGCTCGAGAGGAAGGCGAAGCCCAGGGCGAAGGAGAAGATGGCGACGAACACGTTGAACATGCCCTTCTGGGCGTAGAGGGTGCAGATGCGCACCACCTCCTTGGAGTTCTCGAGTGCCGCGCTCCGTGAGGCGTTGGGGTCAAGGTCTATGTGGTTCTTGATGAAGGACACCGCCCTGTAGGCCCCGGTCGAGACCGCCTGGGTCGCGGCCCCGGAGAACCAGTAGATGACCGCGCCCCCGCAGAGGAACCCCATCAGGGTGAAGGGGTTCAGGATGTTGAGGATGGTGGATATGTCGGATATCCCCAGCGTGCTCTGCAGCACAAGTATTATCGAGAAGATCATGATGGTGGACCCCACCACGGCCGTCCCGATGAGCACGGGCTTGGCGGTCGCCTTGAAGGTGTTCCCGGCCCCGTCGTTGGCCTCCAGGTAGTAGTGGGCCAGCTCGAAGTCGGGTTTTTCGCCCAGCTCCTTTTCGAGCTCGTCCGCGATGCCAGGTATTTCCTCGAAGAGGCTAAGCTCGTAGACGGACTGGGCGTTGTCGGTGACCGGCCCGTAGGAGTCCACGGCGATGGTCACGGGGCCCATGCTCAGGAAGCCGAAGGCGACGAGCCCGAAGGCGAACACCGAGGGGTAGATCATTATCTTTTCGAGGCCCGCGCTCGCGAAGAGGTAGGCCAGTAGCATGAGCAGGCAGAAGACCAGGCCCATCCAGAAGGCCGAGAAGTTCCCGGCGATGAAGCCCGCGAGAATGTTCAGCGAGGGGCCGCCCTCCTTGGAGGCCTCGACGGTCTCCAGCACGTGGGCGGATTTGCCGGAGGTGAAGATCTTCGTGAACTCGGGTATCAGGGCCGCGCCCAGGGTGCCGCAGCTTAGGATGCCCGCGAGCACCCACCAGATGTTGGGGTTCACGGCTTGGAGGGCGGAGCCCTCCTTCCCGAGGATGAGGTATGTGGCTATGAAGTTGAGGATTATGAAGATGATGGAGCCAATCCAGACCAGGCTGGAGAGCGGCGCCTCGAAGTCGAACTTGAGGAGCTTCCCGTAGCGGATGTTGCACCACAATTTGTTTATGTTGAAGGATATCACCGAGGAGATGACCATGAGCACGCCCATGGTGAAGACCCAGGCGAGCAGGGTGTTCTGGATGGACTCCTTGTTGGCGACGTCGCCCGCGGCCGTTTGCCCAACGGCAAGGGTTATGAAGGTCACAAGGGCTACGCCCGTCACGCCGTAGGTCTCGAACCCGTCGGCCGTGGGGCCCACCGAGTCGCCCGCGTTGTCGCCCGTGCAGTCGGCTATGACGCCCGGGTTTCTCGGGTCGTCCTCTTTAATCTTGAAGACTATCTTCATTAGATCCGAGCCGATGTCGGCAATCTTCGTGAAGATGCCGCCCGCGATCCTCAGGGCGCTCGCCCCAAGGGACTCGCCTATCGCGAACCCTATGAAGCAGGGGCCCGCGAGGGGTCCCATGAAGAGGAGGATTATGAGCATCAGGAAGAGCTCGAGCGAGATGAGGAATACCCCTATGCTCATGCCCGAGTTCATGGGTATGTAGCAGAATTTCAGAGGTTTTTTGAACAGGGACGCATAGGCCATGCGGCTGTTCGCGAGGGTGTTGACCCGCATCCCGTAGAAGGCCACGGAGTAGCTCCCGAGTATCCCTATCACGGTCCAGAAGAGGATCCACAGGACGTTCACGATTGGCGTTTCCAGAAGGGCCCCGAAGTAGAACGCGATGCAGATGCCCACGAACACGAAGAGGATCACCAGGAGTCGGGCCTGCTGGTACATGTATGTCTTGCAGGTCTCGTAGATGGTGGCGGCCACGTCAAGCATGGAGGCGTGGGCCTTGATCTTCTTTATGCCGAAGTACTGGTACGCGCCGAAGAGGAAGCCCAGGACGCAAAGGCCCAGCCCGATGGTGAGCGTCAGCCTCTGATCCGGCTGGAAGGTTGGGAGGATGAGCTCGGCCTCGCTTGCGTGGGCGCCTTCCGGGAAGATGAGGGCGAGCGGGGAGAGAAGGGCCATGGCCAGGAAGGTTTTTATTTTGAAGCTTGTCTCAGAGCGCATATAAAACGCCTCCAAATCAGTCAAAGACCTCTGACTTCAAATAATTGCGGATAACCGCGCAAGGGTTTGTGGGGGATGGCCGCTATTGCCTTGATGTCAAGTATAGGTAATTTTATGCCCGAAGACAAGTTTTTACCCAATTGCCTGCCCTTCTTCCCGCAAAGCTCGCGCAAAGGCCGGAAGCCAGGGTGCGGCCTTGCCCGGTCTTCCGACCCCAAGGGGCGCCCCAGGGCGGGAATCCTTGAGCCAGGCGGACGCAGCCGCCCCCCGGGCCTGGCGGCCCGTGGGGGCGATCGTGGCCCCGGTTGTGGCCTCTCGCAGGCAGGGCCCAACCCTTGGTGGGGCCCTGCCAAATATGCCTTGCCAAATGCCCGGCTTTTCACTAAAATGATCTGGTTTAACCCATCCCCCCTTGACCCACCCCGTGGAAAGACCAAGACACCCACAGGTATTTCATGCTTAGACCAAACGCCCGGCTCATCATACTGACCCTGCTCATGGCGGCCCTGGCCCTGTCCTGCGCCGCAAGGGACGACTCCTCCATGAGGAGGGTGGCATCCGACGTCGCGAAAGGCGCGAACGGCGGGCTGCGTTACTACCGCCTGGGGCCGCAATTCGAGGATCAACTGAGCTCAATGGTCGACTCCGAGTTCAGCTCCCTCGCGGCCAAGAAAGAGGACATCCCCATCGAGCTCAACCGGGAGGTCCTCATCAACATAAACAGCTTCCTGAACGACCGCCGGGGCTTCATGTCCAGGTCCCTCTCCAGGGGCCAGAAGTACATCCCCCTGATGAAGGCCATTTTGCGCCAGAAGGGCTTGCCGGAGAACCTGGTGTACCTCGCGCTCATAGAGTCCGGCTTCAGGACCGACGCCGTCTCCTCCGCCAGCGCGGTGGGCCCCTGGCAGTTCATAGCCGCGACGGGCCGCCGCTACGGCCTCACGATAGACGAGTGGGTGGACGAGCGCCGCGACCCGGTGAAGTCCACCTACGCGGCCGCCGACTACCTCACCGCCCTCCACGACATGTTCGGCAGCTGGCCCTTGGCCATAGCCGCCTACAACTCGGGCGAATACAAGATAATCAAGGGCCTCAAGCGGACCGACGTGGACAACTACTGGGACATGACCCAGCAGAGGGGCTTCCTGGCCGACGAGACCAAGCGCTACGTGCCCAGCTACCTCGCCGCGGCCATCATAGCCAGGGATCCGGCCGCCTACGGCCTGGACGTGGAGTGGGCGCCCCCGGACACCTGGGACGAGGTGGTGGTATTCGAGCCTTTGCAGCTTTTGACCGCCTCCCAGCTGGCGGGCACCACCCTGGACCGCATCCAGGAGCTCAACCCGCACCTCAAGAAGCTCACCACCCCGCCCAACCTCCCGGACTTCGTCCTGCGCATCCCTTCGGGCACCAAGGCCGGCTTCTACCAGCAGTATGCCAGGCTCCCCGGCAAGGGCGGCCGGGAGAGGCTCGTGATCCACGCGGTGAAGCGGGGCGACACCCTGGAGGGGCTCTCGGCCCAGTACGGGGCCGACTCCACCCTGGTCCGCGAGGTCAACAACATCTCCCCCAGCCAGAGGCTGGCCCAGGGCTCCGAGCTGGTGATACCCGTTGGCGTGGGCTACTCCGAGTCCACCGCCTCGCTCTCCGTCCCGGAGGTATCCACCGAGCGGCCGCCCAGGCGCGAGGCCCCGGTGGTGGAGCTGCCGCCCCCAGTCAGGGCCCAGCCCCCTCCAACCACCCCGGCGCCTGCGGCGCCGCCGGTGGTCAGGGCCTCGGCCACGCCCGCGCCCTCGGCCCCGCGCACCGCGTCCAGGGGGCCCCTCATCCAGACCATCAGCCACGTGGTCCGCAAGGGCGACACCTTGGGGGATCTCGCGAGGCTCTACGGCGTGGACATGGACAAGCTTAGGTCCGACAACGGGATCAGGGGCAACAACCTCTACGTGGGGCAGATCCTCAAGGTCCGCTCGGACGTCCCGCTCCAGGCACAGAGCAGGCCCACGGGCACCCGCAGGACCTCCTGGGTGGAGGAGAGCGCCGGCATGCCCGTCTTCCACACCGTTCGGCGCGGCGACACCATATCCGGCATAGCCGAGCGCTACCAGGTGACCCAGGCCCAGCTCAGGGAGCTCAACAACCTCTCCGGCAACCGCATCAGCACCGGCCAGAAGCTCAGGGTCGGGACCGGCCCGGCCCCGCCCGGCGCGGGTGGCGGGACGGCCTCGGGCTCGGGCGACTACCTGGTCAAGTCAGGCGACACCCTGGGCGGCATCGCCCAGAGGCACGGCATGAGCGTGGACGCCCTGAGGTCGCTCAACGACATCAAGGGCAACGACATCAAGGCCGGCCAGAAGCTCAGGGTAAGGGCGCAGGCCCCGGCGCAGGCCCAGGCCCAGGCGGCCGCCACCGGGACCTACGTGGTCAAGTCAGGCGACACCTTGTCCGAGGTTGCCAACAAGCACGGCATGAAGACGGCCGAGTTCAAGAAACTTAACGGCCTCAAGACCGACACCTTGGTCCCCGGCCAGAAGCTCAAGGTTCCGGGCCCGGCCCAGCCGGCCGAGGCCCAGGCCCAAGCACAGGCCCAGGCCCCGGCCCAAGCCCAAGCCCAAGCCCAAGCCCAGGCCCAGAGCGGGGACGGCCTCTACGTGGTCAAGCCCGGCGACTCCGTCTCGGTCATTGCCAACAGCCACGGCATGAAGACCGCGGACTTCAAGGAGCTAAACGGGCTCAAGTCCGACAACATCAGGCCCGGCCAGATGCTAAGGGTCAGCGCGCCGTCCCCCATTGCCGTCGCCCAGCCGACTGCGCAGGCCCAGGCCCAAGCCCAGGCCCAGCCAGACGCAAGGGCAGGGACCTACGTGGTGCAGCCAGGGGACTCGGTCTCCGTCCTCGCCGACAGGTTCGGCATGAAGACGGCGGACTTCAAGATCCTGAACGGGCTCACCTCCGACACCATCCGCCCCGGCCAGACGCTAAAGGTCCCGGCCACGGCCGCAAGGTCGGCCCAGGCCCAGGCTCCCACCCAGCAGGCCCAGGCACCCAGCCAGCAGGCCCAGGCTCCCAGCCAGCAGGCCCAGGCGCCCAGCCAGCAGGCCCAGGCCCCGCGCCAGCAAGCTACCCCCGGCCAAGGATCGGGAGGCATCTACGTGGTGCAGCCAGGCGACAGCCTGAGCGTCATAGCCGAGAAGGTGGGGATGAAGACGGCCGATCTCAGGACCCTTAACGGGCTCACCTCGGACAACATCCGCACCGGCCAGAGGCTCAAGACCTCGGGGGCCTCCTCCCCGGCCCAAGCCCAGGCCCCCAGCGCGCCCGCGCCTAGCTCCCCGGCCCCCGCGAGGGCCCAAAGCGGCGAGTACGTGGTGCAGCCGGGCGACAGCCTGAGCGTCATAGCCGAGAAGGTGGGGATGAAGACCGCGGAGCTGCGGACCTTGAACGGGCTCACCTCGGACAACATCCGCACCGGCCAGAGGCTGAAGGTCAGCGGCTCGGGGCGCAGCCCCCAGGCCGCCCAGGCAAGCGGGGGACAGGCCCAGCAGGCCCCTGTTACCAGAAGCGAGGCACGGCCTGCCCAGCCCACGGCTCAGCCCACGGCCCAAGCCCAAGCCCA
>JAITKK010000211.1 GCA_031278475.1 Deltaproteobacteria bacterium | reverse complement strand
AAAGCGAAACGCACGCCCGGGTCCGTTCGATCGGAAATCGCGGCACTCGGGAGGGACGATTGGTGTTACCATGCCATTCCTCCCAACTTCATTTGTCCGGAAACCGGGAAACTTAAATTATCACACCTTGCGTTTTTTGCCCTACTGGATTTTGTGGTTATTATGTCAACAGGATAAGAAAGGGCGGACAGGGATATTGGCAAACTACGGACAAACGGGATTGCCAATTTCCGGACATTCATGCGTGTCATGCTTGTCATGCTTGTCAGTAACACAATTGGAGGGGGATTGGCGGGGAATTGGAGGGGGATTGGAGGGGGATTGGCGGGGAATTGGTGGGGGTATGAAGTGGCATTGCCGAAAATGATGATTAATCGATGGCTATGCAAAAATGGATGCGAACAAGTTTTTTGGCCAATTTTAGCAGACGGCATTTATTGCGGCTGTATTGCATTTGGGCTTTACCGTTACGATTTTGTGGTATTGGTTTTATGACAAAGGGAACTTTTGGGTTTTTGGGATATTCGCCGTCGCGCGTTTAGGCTGCAATTCCTTATGCCCAACAAAAGCCAATATGCCATAATTTCAGACTGTTTTAGATTGTCTCAGATTGTCTCAGATTGTCTCAGATTGTCTCAGATTGTTTCACATAATCTCATATAACCTTATCGTGTTTGCGATTATTAGCGGTTTTGGTATTTGGGTATCCGGGCTTCCGCGTAACCTCTGGCATCTTTGTCGGCCGCGAGCGCGTCTTCCAGCGACTTAATGGGAACCACGGGGATTTTTCCGAGGCAGTCCTCAAGTACATCCGTTATCGCATGGAAGGGGATCCTTTTGGCAAGGAAGGCTGACACGGCCACCTCGCCCGCCGCGTTCAGGATTGCCGGGGCGCTGCCGCCCCTTCTGCCGGCGGCCTCCGCAAGCGCCAGGGCCCTGAAAACCTTCCGGTCGGGCTCCTCGAAGGATAGCGACTTGTCGAAGGGGAAGGGGGCGTAACCCGCGAGGCCCTTGTTGTCAAGGAGGGGGAGCCTTGTTGGGTTGGTCAGCGCATAGGCGATCGCGAGGCGCATGTCGGTGGGGCCAAGCTGCGCTATCATGGACCCGTCCGGGTACTCCACCAGCGAGTGGATGACGCTCTGGGGATGGACCACCACGGATATGCTGTCGTAGGGAAGCCTGAAGAGGTGGTGGGCCTCTATGACCTCGAAACCCTTGTTTAGGAGGGTGGCGCTGTCAATGGTAATCTTTGGTCCCATGGACCAGTTGGGGTGCGAAAGGGCCTCTTCGTAGGTGACGGTCTTAAGCCTTTCCGCGTCGTAGCCCCTAAATGGGCCTCCGGATGCCGTGAGCACCAGCCGCCTAATGCGGCTCGCGTCAAGCGAGCCCCCCAAGGCCTGGAAGACGGCCGAGTGTTCGGAATCCACGGGGGATATGAGCTCCCTGTCATTGGGGCCCAAAAGCCCGCCTCCTATCACAAGGCTTTCCTTGTTGGCGAGCGCGACCTTTTTGCCTGCGGCAAGGGCCGCGAATGTCGGAAGCAGCCCCAGGGCGCCCGACACCGCGGATAGCACCTGGTCGGCCTCGGGAAGGGTCGCGGCCGTCCTGAGGCCCTCTTCCCCTACCCCCACCTCAGGGAGCTTCCCAAGGCCAAGCCCCTTTAAGGACTTTATGAGCAGGGCCCTTTCGGCATCCGTTTTGACCGAGACGAATCCCGGCCGGAAGCGGGACACCAAGTCAGACAACAGCCCCACGTTAGTGCCTGCCGCCAAGGCCACCACCTCGAAGAGGTCGGGGAACGCCTGGGCAACCGATGCCGCCGAGCGGCCTATGGACCCGGTCGCGCCGAGTATGGACAGGCGGATCTTCTTCACTTGCGGCTCACGCAATCCCCAGGGCCATAAGCGGCGTTTGAAAGCGTTCGGGCCCGGCTAGGGCTGGAACTTCATGCTTATGTAGAAGTAGAAGATGGGGAGGTTGAACAGGAGGGAGTCCAGGCGGTCCCAGAAGCCGCCGTGGCCCAGGAGGATGGTGGAGGTGTCCTTGATGCCAAGTGTCCTCTTGAGGGCGGACTCGAAAAGGTCGCCGAAGGTCCCGGTCACGGCGAGCACCAAGCCCATCACGACTAGCTCCGGGAGGGTGAAATCCTTGGGCAGGTAAAAGGAGGAGAGCGCCCCGCCCAGCATGGCGAGCGCGATGCCGCCCAAAAAGCCCGATATGGTCTTGTTGGGGCTGGCCTTGGGGAAGAGTTTTGGGCCCTTGAGCCTCGAGCCGACGTAGATGGCCCCGGTGTCGGACAAGGCCGTGACCAGGATCACGAAGAAGAGGAGAACGGGCCCGCCCAGCATGGGCTTGATGAGAAGCACGAAGGAGAGGCTGAATGATATGTAGAGATGGCCCAGGGCGTAGCGGGAGATGAGGTTAAGGGATACCTTGTCGGGGACCTGCGGGAACGTGAAGAGCAGGTAGGCCGCCCCTATGGCGAAGGCCAGAAAGAGCCCCATGGCGAGCCCTTCCACGCCGAAGAAGCAGGAAAGGACGGCCGTCGCTACCCAGCCCAGCTCCGTGAGTATCAGGAGCCCGATGCGCTGGCGGCCCAGGAGGTTGGCCACGAACTCGTGCCAGGCGATGCCGCCGAAGACGCACACCAACACCAACAGATAGACCTTGTTAGGCAGGAAGATGCAGATTACCGTGGGAATGGCAAGTATGAGGGCCACCAGCCAGCGGCCCAGGTTTCCCGTGGCTAAACAGGGTGATAACGCCATCTGTCGCAAAGCCCCTTTGTCTCTTAGTTGCCCCCGTTACCCCGGGGCCCTCAGTCCGTCAGCCTCTTCATGTTGGCCGACCAGGTGGACACCCTCTTGTCCTTCAGGAAGGCGAAGCCGCGGCTTAGGTACAGGGTGGCCGACTTGTAGGTCAGCACCTCCTGGCCCCAGTATTGCCCGGTCTGGGACTGCCAGGGCATCATGATGGTCTCCTCTATTATCACGAAGAGCCCGTATATGGGCTCGGGCCCCCCGGAATAGGACTTCCACTCGGCGTGGGGCGCGTCCGGCGGTATGGGGTCGAACTCGTAGCGGGTGAGGAAGTCCCGCTTGTCCTCGCCGGATATCTTGATCTGGCTGTCTATGGTCCAGAGCTCCGGGGTGTGGGACACCAAAAGCTGGCCCTCCTGGGAGTGGGGCACGTTGTTCGCGTCGCGGTAGATGCCGTCGACCTCCCACAGGCCGGGCTCGAACGCGTAGGTGTGGCTTACTGGCATTTGAGGCGCTCCATTATGGTGTTTGGGGGCATGGCCCCTTCAGTCCGGCCCTGGGAGAAGGCCCAAGGCACCCTCGAGTCTCCGACGCTGGTCACCCAGCCGCCCTGGCGTGATCCTCCCGTCCATGATGGCCTCGGCCAAGGAGTCCCTGGAATTCCTGATGGCCGATTGGTCCTTTGAGACTATCACCAGATCGTGCCCGGCCACGACAGCCCCCACCGCGGCCTCCCAGGGCGTCGCCAGGGAGAGGATGCCGCCCATCATCAGGTCGTCGGATATCACGATCCCGCCGAACCCGTAGCCCCCCTTGAGGAGGCCCACCACCTTGGGGGAAAGCGTCGCCGGGAGGTCCGGGTCCAGGGAGACGTACAGGGCGTGGGTGGTCATGAGGGCCGGGACGCCCTGGGCTATGAGGGCCCTGAAGGGGAGCCCGTCGCGGTCCCAGAGCTCCTGGGCATCGGACGCCACGAGGGGCAGCCGCCCGTGCGGGTCCACCTCGGTCGCGCCCAGGCCCGGGAAGTGCTTGCCGCAGACCAGAAGCCCCGCCTCGCGGAAGCCCAGGGCGTAGCCTTGGGCGACCGAGGCCGCGGTGCCCGGGTCCCGGGAGAAGCTCCTCTCGGAGATGTAGGCCCCTGTCGCCGCCACGTCCAGGACCGGGGCCAGGTTCAGGTTGAAGCCAAGGTCCCTCAAGGCAAGGCCCGCCCTGTTCGCGAGCCGGACCACGCAATCGAGGCCCTGGCTTCCGGCGAGCTCGCCTATCTCCTTGGCCGAGGGGAGGGTGAAGCCTTCCTCCCGCAGTCGCTGGACAGGCCCTCCCTCCTGGTCTACCGCCCAGAGGAGCCTGCGCCCTAGATGCCTCGCGGCCCACCGGTCGGCCTTAGCCAGGGCGTCCCTGAGGGCCGGGAGGCTGCCCGGCCAGTTGCGGCCGAAGTAGATGAAGCCGGCCGGCCTGAACTCCTCCAAGAGCGACATAAGCCCCTCGGGGTCCTCCCCGGGCCAGCCTAAGAGGAGCAGCTCACCGGCCCTGTCCGAGGGCGGCCCGTGGGCGCCCCGGGGCTTTCCCTCGGCCCGGTCCCCTCCGGTGGATCTCGATTGCTCGGGCATCCTATGGACTCCAAACGGCACTTAACTTTTGGGAAATGTAGCATTTTTCGGCGAAATTTGCAACCATTTGGGGCAAATCGCCAAGAAGGGGTGCCTTTTCGCCATCAAAGTACCCTTTGCGGCCCGCATTGCCCCGAAAGCCGACCCCAAGCTTCCGAAATGCCATGGGGCGATGATAAGCCATTGTTCGGGGCACGGCCTTGACGCAAAAAAGCAAACCCGCAAAAACCAGTCGCATGTTGCCCTTTCCCGTTTCCCGTGTGTGCTTTCCCTGTTGACTGGGTATTTTGATGCGTGATTTCCCAAGTATGGCATGCTGATTTGGGAACACCTTTTAGGCGGACATAATACCCTAGGTTATGCCATAATCTACCCTAATATGCCGTAACATGCAAAAATTGGGTTTAAATGGCTTAAGGCGTTTTATCACATCCAATGACATTGCATTGCTTTAAAACAAGTTTTTTTGATGGGATATTAGGTGATTTTTATGGGGTTTTGGGAATTTTAGGGGATTTTCAAGGCTTTTATGGGAAAACATGTCTTATTGGATGACTTTTTCTTAAAACAATCGTTTGCCTTTTATCGGTAAATTGCAAGAATTGCGCCTTATTATGTTTTCGACTACGATTCACAAAACATAATGCAAGCATAACAGTTCCAAAACTTTGGGAATTCCGTCACAAACACCAAAGGGTGCGCTTTTTGTGCCTTTGGCCCAAGCATGGGTTATTTTGCCTGCCTGGGCAATTTGGGTTGCAACTTACGGTTGCCTCTTTTGGGATAAGTTATTTCCGGCGATCTTTTTTGAAAAAAAACAAGACAACCCTAATTGCTATCTGCAGCAAATAATCGCAGGTACCGTCCGCTACGTCGACACAGTCCTTTGCGGGAAGGGCTCAGGCAAAAAGAGGGATGGAATCGCTTGTCCCAAAGCTTTAAAGATAGCCACAATTTTGCGGATCCTAAAAAATTCGCGGCTGGTTGTGGGTTTTGTGGAAATTTTTATGTCGTATTATGGGGCGGTTTTGGTCCAAATCACGGCTGAATTATGGGATATCACGGCCTATCAGGGAGTCGCAGGCCCCGCAGTTCCCGCAGGAAAGCCCCACCGGGCAAGGCGCGCTAGGCAATCCTTCCTCGGCCAGCCCCTTTTCCCGCTCAAGATAGCCGATACCCGTGGTGGGGGCTATTATCCTCCAGGGCCTGAGGTGGAGCTGGTCGAACCTCTCCTTTGCGGCGTCCCTGTAGCCAACGAACCTCAAAAGGGCCTTGGGCTTCCCCCTCACGGCCCTCATGGAGTCGACCAAAATGAATGACTCTGGCCCCCCGCGGGACAAGAGTGCCTGGACTATGGTCGCGGCCGGCTGCTCCAGTTTCAGGTCCACCCCGCCCAAGGGGCCTATCAGTTTTTTGAGGTACTCGCCCTTCCGCAGGAGCTCCACCTCCTCCGGGAAAGGGGCGTCCTCGAAGGCGGTGTGGGGTTTCGGGGCGAAATTGGCGACCGACAGGGTAAGCTGCGGGGAGCGTTTCCGGCCGCGGAGGGCCGCTAGCATCCTCTTGGTAAGCTCGCGGATTGCCAACAGGTCCGAGTCCTTCTCGCCGGGGAGCCCTATCATGAAGTAGAGCTTGAGCCTCGAAAGGCCGGCGTCCGCGAGCATCCTCAGTTTTTCCATGACCAGGGCGTCCGACACGTTCTTGTTGATGGCCTCCCGCAGGCACTCGGAGCCCGTCTCCGGGGCCAGGGCTATGCCCTTGACCTTGCCTTTAGCGAAAAGGGAGCATATTTCCTCGGTCAGGGCGGAAAGCCTCAAAGAGGAAAAGGACACCTTCCTCCCCTCCCCCACAAGTGAGTCCAATATGTAGGAGAAATGCGGGTGATCGGCAACCGCCGGGCTCACCAGCCCCACCGGGGATCCCTTGGGGAACACCGGGCGCCCGTCCCAGGGGTTGGGGGAACCGATGGCCTCCAGCACCTTGCGCGCCTCCCAAGGCCTGTGGGGCCGGTAGACCGAGCCCGCAAGGCAGAAGCGGCAGCCGTAAGGGCAACCCCTGCTAATTTCAACCAATTTCGTTCCGGAAAACTCAGCCCCTGGCGCGTATATGGGCGAGCTGGGGGGGGAATAATCCTCCGGGAAGGGGTAGGGTAGCCTGGGAGGGACCACCGGGGTGGCCTTGGCCAGGGCGTCGGCGAACTCGCGGCCCCTCCCGTTACGCAGTTCCACGGGAAGCGCAGAGGGGACCAAGGCGCCCCGGACGTTCTCGGCTATCTGGCTCAGCACCTCCCGCTTGGGGTTCTCAAGGAACCAGCGCTGGGACAGCATGTCCAGAAAGTCATTGAAGCCTAGCTCGCCCTCGCCCGTGAGTATCACGTCGGCTATGGGCATGACCGGGTAGGGGTTGGACCAGGGCCCGATGCCCCCCACCGCTATCAGGTAGGAGTCCCGCCTGGGGGAACCCGGCTCGGTGATGCCTATCCTTCTCAGGCTCTCCCAGAAGAGCCAGTAGTCGCACTCAAAGGAGAGCGAGGCGCAGATGACCGGGAAATCCTCCAAGGGCCTTCCGGTCTCATGGGAGAGGGGCGCCCCCTCCTCCCTCCAGAAGAAGCGCTCCACCGAGAAGGCCTGCCTTCTCGCGATGAGCGAGTAGATCGAAAGGTACCCCAAGGAGGACATGCCGGTGGCGTAAGACCCGGGCCACAGGAGCGCGAGCGGCACCCTGCCGCCCCGGTCCCGCAGGGCCGCGCCCTGCTCGGGCCCCCCCTTGGCCCCAATGGCCCTGCCTTGGCTCCCGTGGTTACCGGGCTTTTTCGGGTATCCGCCCTTCCTTCCCCCCATCGCCCCCGCCAAAGATAAAAAAAACCATCCGGCCCCGCCCCAAAAGAGGTATCAAAAAGAGCAAAGCCGGATGGGTTTGTTTTTTCACGGATGCCGCCGCAAAAAAAGATTGTGATGAAACGGGCCCCTATTGGGTATCGGGCCGGGCCCCTGGCCAATCGATCGATCTGGTGACGCGCCTGGTTACGCGCCTGGTTATGCGCGAGTCATGCGAAACGCTTGCGCGTGCCATGGCAAAACCCCCGCGCCCCGCCCAAGGGGACAAGTCCTTTGGGGAGGGGCTTTTCGGCCTTGGCGGGGAAGCCCCCTGCCCGGGCCTCTGGCCCGGGCAGGGGGCTTTGGGCTAGTTCTGGCCTTTCCTCATGAAGCTCGGTTTTTCGAACTTCTTGGGATCCTTGTTGATGGTCTCCACGCCCTGCGGGTTGTCCGAGGGGGTGAACCTGGGGCCCTGCTGGCCCGGGTCCACCGAGGAGTTGCTCTCGTATTTGCTGTTGCGCTTGAACTGCGGGACCTGGCCCGGGTGCGGCCTCAGCGGGGCCTGCAGCTGCCTGGGCGGCTGCTGCACCTGGGGTATCGGTGGCTGGAAGGGCTGGACCGGCATGGGCGGCTTCGCGGCCGGGGCCGCGAACCTCGGGACGTGCGGGAGATGGTCGGGCTCGGCCCTCACTATGACTTCCGTGTCCTCGGCGTAGTTGTCCAGGGTTATTATCTCGTCCGAGACCCTGTCTATCTCGGAGCGGGTGGGGGCGTCCCACTGATCCTGCTCGGAGCCCAAGCCCGTCGCGATGACCGTCACCCTAACCAGCCCTTCCTCCTTTAGGGAGTTGTCGCAGACCATGCCCGCGAAGACCATGGCGCCTTCGTCCGCCATCTCGGTCGCGATTGTGTTCACCTCGGTGAACTCCTCGAACAACACGGAGTCGTCGCCGGTGAAGTTTACCAGTATCCTCTTGGCGCCCTGGATGGTGTTGTTGCCCATGAGCGGGGAGTTGATGGCGTTCTTGAGGGCCTTCTTGCCGCGATCCTCCCCCGAGGCCTCGCCCAGTCCGATAAGCCCGGGCCCCTTGACCCCCAACACGGCCTGGATGTCCTTAAAATCCAAGTTGTTGAGTATGCCCGGCTTGGTCAGAATCTCGATGATGCCGGCCACCGCCTTGTAGAGGATGTCGTTGGCCATGGCAAGGGCCTGCTGCAGGGTGGTCCCCTTGGGGGCCGTGTCCTGGAGCTTGGCGTTGGAAACCGTGATTATGCTGTTGCAGTGGGCGGAGAGGAGCTTGACCACCTCGTCGGAGATGCCCATGCGCTGCTTCTCGTAGGAGAAGGGGGTGGTCACCACCCCCACGACCAAGGGCGGGTCCTCCAGCTTGCTCAGGGCCTCGGCTATGACCGGGGCGCCCCCGGAGCCGGTGCCGCCGCCCATGCCGGCGGTGATGAAGAGCATGTCGGTGCCCGCGAGGAGATCCATTATCCTCTCGATGCTCTCCATGCAGGCCTGCCTCCCCTTGTCCGGGTTGCCGCCGCAGCCCCCTCGCTTGGTCACCTTCTCGCCTATGAGCAGCTTGGTGGTCGCAAGGCAGTTGTCCAGATCCTGGGGATCCGAGTTGAGGGCCACGTACTCCGGGCCCACGAGCCCTTGCTGGATCATGTGGTTGACGGCCTTGTTGCCGCAGCCACCGATGCCAAGGACCTTTATCACCTGCTTGGAAGCCCCGGTGCTGACCCCCCCGGTGATTTTTTCGAATTCGAATTCATCCGCCATTTTTTACCCTCCAAATAGAGCCAACGGCTGACTTTAGGTAAAAGCGGGGCCAGGATCCCGACTATCAAGGACTGGGGCCCGATGTTACGTACGGCGCCTAGGGCACATAAGGTCCCTTAGGCGGGCTTTGGGCTGACCCGGACGGGCCGCCTGGCGTAAGGCCAGGAAACAAACCCTTGAACGGCCTTTTGCACGGCCTTAAATAAAATCCCGGTATTGCCCCGGCTGGGGCATGGGAATGGACATGGGACTGGGCATAGGCTTATGCCATTGAAAAACCTTATAGTTGGGCCACATTTTGGCCGCATTTGGGACATTTTTGGGGCCGCATTCGGGACAACATTGGGTGGGGCCGCATTCGGGCCCTTGGGGCCAAGCCCTTTAGCCCAGGATTTTTTCGAGGACGTTCCCGAAGAAGCCCCTCTCCTTCTTGGCGCTGCGGAAGGCGATGGCCCCGGAGGACTCCTCCCCCTTGAGGGCGTACTGCAGAAGGCCCATCACGGTCGAGAACATGGGGCTGTAGACCATCTCGGCGAGCCCGCCGGCGTAGTTGGGGTATCCCACCCGCACGGGGCGCTCGAAGATCTCGCTTGCCAGCTCGGGGAGCCCCATCAGGAGCGAGGCCCCCCCGGTCAGCACGATGCCCGAGATCTGCTGGTCGAAGCCGCTCATTATCATCTCCTCGTGGACGTGGGTGAGTATCTCCTCCGCGCGGCACTCCAGGATGTCGCAGAGCACCTGGGAGCTCACCTCCTGGCTCGCCCCGTTCATGCCGGGGATCTCGATCTGTTGGTCTGAGCCGCCCAGAAGGCTCCGCATGCAGCAGCCCTGCTGGAGCTTCAAAAGCTCGGCGGACTCCAGGGTGGTCCGCAGGGCCTTGAAAATGTCCCTTGTGAGGCTGTCGCCCCCTATGCTCATGACCTTGGTGTGCCTGGCGGCCCCCCCGGCAAAGAGCATTATGTCGGTAGTCCCCGCGCCGCAGTCGAGCAGGGCCACCCCCATCTGCTTCTCCTGGGGGGTGAGCACCGCCTCGGCGGAGGCCAGGGACATGAGAACGATGTCCTCCTCCTCCACCCTGAGGCCAGCGAGCTTCACGCAGTTGAGGATGTTCTGCAAGGCGTTGGTGGAGACGGTTATGAGGTGCATCCTCACCTCGAGGCGTTTCCCCATCATGCCGAGGGGGTCCTTGATCCCGGACTCCCCGTCCACCAGGTACTCCTGCTCCAAAGAGTGGAGGTTCTCCCTGTCCGGGGCCACGTAGCGGGCCATGGCCGAGTGCTTGGCCCTCTTCTTGTCGTCCTCCGACACGATGTGGTTGCGGTTGTCCTTGACCCCCACGATGCCGTTCGTGTTGTGGCAGTCCACGTTGCCCCCGGACACCCCCAGGATTATGTTCTGGACCTCGGTGCCCGCAACATGCTCGGCCTCGGCCACGGCGGCCTTTATGGAGCTTACCGTCCTGTCCACGTTCACGACCATGCCCCTGGACATCCCGGTGGAGGGGGCGTTTCCGAAGCCTATGATGTTGAACTCGCCGGTCTCGGACACGGCCGCCATGACGCAGCAGGTCTTGGTGGTGCCTATGTCCAAAGCGGTCACGATATTGGAATCAGCCATGTCGGATGTCCTCCCGGTCCCCCTTGGAAAATTCGCCTATGTTTGATTGACTACATGATATACGATGTTTTTCCCTTTTTAAAGGGAAAAAACGCGTATTTTGGATAAAATTAAAAAAAATTTCCCATCTCAGCCGGGATCCAGCATGCCCTTGAGCCTCCTCCAAATCCTGCCCCAGAGGGAAGGGTTGGATTTGTCGGACTTGGGCACCCTCATGGCCGACTCGCTGTTCTGGAGCCCATAAAGGATTAGGCCAATCGCGGTAGCGAATTTGGGGTCGTGGACCATCTCCGCGAGCCCGCCCCCGCACTCGGGGCAGCCCCGCCTCACCGGCCTGTTGAAGATCTCCTTGGCCATCTCCGTGACCCCGTTCAAAAGAGAGGAACCCCCGGTGAGCACTATGCCGTTGATGCTGTTGTCAAGGCCCGATCTCCTGAACTCCTCGCTCACGTGGTACAGAATCTCCTCCACCCTTTTGCCCAGGATGTTGGCGAAGAAATCGGCCGGCACCTCCTGGGGGGCGAAACCGCTGGCCGACGGGACCTCTATGGGGCCCCGGCCGGCCATTAGCTCCGGCATGCAGCAGCCCTCGGAGATCTTCAGGATCTCGGCTATCTCGGTGGAAGTGCGCAGCCCCTGGGCCAGATCCGAGGTAAGGCTGTTGCCGCCCAGGGCCAGCACGGCCGTGTGCTTGACCGCCCCGCCGGAGAATATCGCGATGTCCGTCGTGCCCCCCCCGAAATCGAGGATGGCGGCCCCCACGTCCATCTCCTGGGGGCTAAGGACCGCGGAGGCCGAGGCCAGGGACTCCAGGATTATGTCGTTCACGTTGAAGCCCGCGTTCGCGACGCAGTTCAGGAGGTTCTGGATGGCGCTGATGGCCCCGGTTATGACGTGCACCTTCACCTCAAGGCGGACCCCCACCATGCCCACCGGGTCCAGGATGCCGTCCTGGCCGTCCACCACGTACTCCTGGGCAACACTCTGGAACACGTCCCGGTCCACCGGGGTGCTAAGCACCAGGGCGGATTTTTGCACCCGCTTCTTGTCCTCCTCGGTGATTATCTTGTCCACCTTGTCCCTGACGGCTATGACCCCCTCGGTGTTGAAGCTGTGGATGTGCCCGCCCGCTATCCCAAGGTAGACGTCCTCCACCCGGCAGCCGGCTATGCGGGACGCCTCCTCCACGGCCTCCTTGATGGCCCCGATGGTGAGATCCATGTTCACCACCATGCCGCGGGTCATGCCCAGGGACTTGGAGTTCCCCACCCCTATTATCTCGATCCCGCCGAAGGAGTCCGGGACCGCTATTATGCAGCAGATCTTGGTGGTGCCTATGTCGAGGCCCACCAGTATGTCCTCCCCCCGTCCCTGGCCTTCCGAGGCCCTGCTTCTGAACAAAGACATTGTCTCCAATCCTTTCCCCCCGAAAAGGGGGGCTCTTGGGGGATCCCCAAGACAATCGCTAACCCGCCCTAGGGCTTACCCGCCTTGGCATCCTCTGCCTGCCCGTGCCCGGGCATTCCCATTCCCATTACCATGACCATTCCCATTCCCATCCGCATACCGATAACTTTCTTTGGAACCGCACCATAGCTGCGCATCTTGCGCGTGTTTCGTGCGGGGATCGCGGCCTTGCGCGTCTCGGCCTATCCTCCGTCCGTCGGCTTTAGGGCATCGCCCTCTTTAATCCGGGCCTGCCATTGGGCCTAATCCATTGGGCCTAATCCAGGGACGCAAGCACATCGCTGCCCGCGAGAGCCGGGTTTTCCTCCATGGGGGCGGGGTTCTTTGGTTCCTTGTCCCTGGGGGATTTGCCGGGGAGGTATTTCGCCGTCACCCTCGGCGCGCACTCCAGGTTCACGTAGATGAGCCCGTCCGCGAGGCCCTGGCTTTCGAGGCCCTCAATGACTTTCGCGAGCCTGCGCAGCTTCTCGCCGTAGGGCCCGAAACCCACCCTCACCTCGAGTCCGCCCTTCGCCATGAAGAGGGTGATGCCGATGTCCGGGTCGAAGCGGATCTCCGAGACGTTGTCCAGGCGGAAGTCGTCGTCCTGGGCCCCCAAAATGGCCATCAGCTCGAACACCTCGCCCACCGAGCGTTTGACCAGGGGTCCCCCGTTCAGGAGCTCGTCCAGGGAAAAGCCGCTCACGATCGGGAAATCCGGGTTCTCCCCCGGCTCCAGGTTCTTGAAGGGCCTTCCCTCCTCGTCCAGGAAGTAGAGCTGCTCCAGGTTCACTATGGCCCTGGGCTTGTACTCCTTTACCCGGATGGTCACCCCGTCCGGGGGAGGGGTCCTGGAGATTTCCGCATCCTCCACCCAGGGGAGGCTTTTAAGCGATCTGACCGCCCGCACCGTGTCGAAGGTGAGGGTGTTTACCGGCCTGTCGAGCCCGCTGGCGCTTAGCACCTGCGCCCTGGACACCTTTGAGATTCCCCTTATGTCGAACCTCTTGATCATGAAGTAGTCCGACTCCGAGAAATAGAGGTAGGCGTAGATGAAGGCCGCCGTCACCACGCCCAGCACCAGGGAGGAGGCGATTCCGATTAACGCGAGGCTCAAAAGCTTCCTGAGGATCTTCGGCGCGGCCTTTGCGACGGTGATGGCCCCCTTCCCCAGCCCCGCGCCAAGGGCCGGGGCGTTCGCGGCCTTAACGGGCTTCTTGGGTTGCTGCGCCGCGGCCGCCTTTATCCTCTGCCTTCTTTGGCCAAGCCTGGCCAGCCTTGCCTCCTCGCGGTCCTGCTTGGCCTTCGCGACACCGGCCTTGGGGGCGGGCCTTGCGGCCTTGCGGCCGCCCTCCCCTCCGGGGCCCGGGCCGCGCTCCTTCCACTTCCCACCCTTTGGGACGTTTATCCTCTCAAGAGGCACGATCGGGCGCCTGGCCTTGCCGCTTCCCATCCCTTAGGATCCTCCGTTCGGCCAAGGATGCCCCTTGGCCAAAAATTCCACAACAAATCCCCGATAAGGGCTAATTTCCTTAAAAACCCTGCCTTTACCTAAAAAACCCAGCAATCGCGGCAAATCCCCCCGCATAAAGGACATTTCCCATAATTACTTGCGCCCTTTCGGGCTATAGCTACCGAGGCCGCGGCCAATGGCCGCTGTCAATCTTGCAGGAAGGGAAGCTCGGAGCCCTCCACCCTTACCTCCCTTTGGAGCCTCACACCGTAGCGGGCCTCCACCTCCCGCTCTATGAGGCCTGAAAGGTTCATGAAATCGGAGGCACTTGCCCCGCCCTCGTTCAAGAGCACGTTGGCGTGCCGCCCGCTCACGGCGGCAGCCCCAATCCTCCTGCCCTTCAGCCCGCAGCCCTCGATTAGCCTACCCGCGTAATCCCCTTGCGGGTTCCTGAAAAAGGATCCCGCCGAGCGGCCCGGGGGGATCGACCTTTCCCTCTCGGAGAGCCTCAGGCGCATCCTCTCTTTGGAGAGTTCCGGATCCTCTGCCTTATCGAGCGCGAAGGTCGCGGAAAGGACCAAAGGGGCGTCAATGGGGAACCTGGTCTCCCGGTAAAGGAAGGCGAGATCCTCTTTTGCGAATGCCCTTTTGCCAAAGCTTTCCAAATCCATCGCCTCCAGTTCCAGGACCTGGTCGCCCATGCTTTGGGCCTTGGCCCCGGCGTTCATCCTAAGCGCCCCGCCCACGGTCCCCGGGATGCCCGCCAGATCCTCGAATCCCGTCAGGCCCTCCCCCATGGCGAACGAAACCAGACCTGATAGGGGTGCCCCAGCCCCCGCCCTTACAAGCTGCCTCCCCCCTTGGGCGGGTAGTTTTCCGACCGAGCCGAAAGCCTTGGACCCGAGCCTTATGACTAGCCCCGGGTAGCCCCCGTCGAGAAAGAGGATGTTGGTCCCGCCCCCAATCACAAGTGCCGGAAGGCCCTCTTTTTTCGCAAGGCCCAGGAGGCCGATAAGGGCTACCTCGCTTTCGGGCCTTGCGAAGAGCGCCGCGGGCCCGCCCACCCCGAGGCTTGTGTGCCCCGAAAGCGGCTCCATGGGGATTATGCCGAGCCCTGGGTTCGCAAGGGCAATCCCCTCCAAAAACCCCTTTGCGAGAAGCGGCACCCTTAGCCGCCCCCGGCCAGGGTCCTCAGGATCTCCTCTCCTGCCTCCCAGATGTTTCCGGCACCCAAGGTGAGGACAACGTCCCCGGCCCTTATGACTCCCACCGCCTTCCTCGCGGTGTCCGAGACGTTCCCGCCGTAGCTCACGTTCCCATGCCCGTTCTGGCGGATGGCCTCGGCAAGCCTCGCGGCGTCCACCCCGGGGATGACGGTCTCGCCCGCGCCGTAGATGTCGGAGAGCAGCAAGAGGTCCGCGTTGTGAAAGGAGTGGGCGAACTCGCTGAAGAGGTCCTTGGTCCTTGAGTGCCTGTGGGGCTGGAATATCACAACCTTGCGGTTGTCCGGGAAGCACTCGGACAGGGCGTTCAAGGTGGCCTTTATCTCGGTCGGGTGGTGGCCGTAGTCGTCCAGGACCCTAACCCCCATGGCCTCGCCCTTCCTCTCGAAGCGCCTGCCCACCCCGGAGAGGTTGGAGAGCCCCCGGGAGAGCGACTCGAAGCCTATGCCCAGCTCCATGGACACGGCGCTGGAGGCCAAGGCGTTAAGGACGTTGTGAAGCCCGGGAAGGTTAATCCTCAGCCGCCCCAAAGGCCTGCCGTTGGCCGTGAGCTCGAAGGAGTGGCCCCATTCCTCCTTTCTGATGTCGGTCGCGCTGACGGCCGAGCCCTCGCCCAGGCCGTAGGTCACGAACCTCTTCCTCACCTTGGGGATGAGCTCCCGGACCCCCGGGTCGTCCTGGCAGAGGATGGCCGCCCCGTAAAAAGGGACCTTGTTGATAAACGACAGGAAGGTGTCCTTGAGCCGGTCAAGGTCCTGGTAGTAGTTCATGTGCTCCCGGTCGATGTTGGTGACTACCGATATGGTGGGAGACAGAAGCAGGAAGGAACCGTCCGACTCGTCCGCCTCGGCCACCAGGAACTCCCCTTGGCCGAGCCTTGCGTTAAGGCCCAGGTTGTTGACCTTGCCGCCGATTATGAGGGTGGGGTCCAAGCCCCCTTCCGTCAGGATGGTCCCCAGCATGGAGCAGGTGCTGGTCTTACCGTGGCTCCCGGCCACGGCCACGCTGGATTTGAGCCTCATCAGCTCCGCCAGCATCTCCGCCCTGGGGATGACGGGAATGCGGGTGAGCCTCGCCTCCACTATCTCCGGGTTGTCCTCCCCCACCGCGGAGGAAACCACCACCACGTCCGCCCCTTCCACGTTTCCCCTTGCGTGGCCCAGGGACACCTTCGCCCCCATGGCGGCAAGCCTCTTGGCCTGATGCCCCTCCGCCAGATCCGACCCGCTCACCTCGTGGCCCAGGTTCAACAGCACCTCGGCGATGCCGCTCATGCCGATGCCGCCTATGCCCACGAAGTGTATGTGCCTCTTCTTCCTGTACATGCCTTTTAGGTTTCCTTTGCTATTTGCCTTGCTGTTCGCCTTGCTGTTTGCCTTGCTGTTTGGCTTGCCTTTTCCCTTGCAGGTCTTGGGCTTTTGATTGGCTTTTGATTGTCTTGTGATTTGCTGGTTGCCTTGCGGTTGCCTTCCCGGCCCCAAAGGCGGGCCTCGGAGGCCTCAGGCGGCCGGGTCCTTGGTGCCGGGCTCCGAGGCATCCGGCTCCCCTCCGGCCTTTTCCTTGGGATTTTCCGGTTCGCCCGCCTCTTCCTTCTTGGCGCCCTTCCTGGCGGATAGCAACCTCTCCTTTATCCTTTCCGCCATCCCCAGCCCCGAGCTTGCGGCCGGGAGTTTCCGGTAGGCCTCGCGCATGGCGGATAGTTTTGAAGGCTCGGAAATCAGCGGCTCCAAAATACCCCAAAGCCCGGAACCAACGGATGCCTTGCCCTCTGCCTTGTCCGCCGCGATATCGGCCTCCGGGGCCAGTATCCCGCAGCCGGCCTCGACAAAGCTCATGGCGTTCTCGGTCTGGTGGTCGTCGGCGGCCGTTGGGAGCGGCACAAGAACCGCCGGAAGCCCCGCCGCCCTCAGCTCCGCGAGCGTCAGGGCCCCCGCCCTGCTGATTGCCAAATCCGCCTCCCCCAATACCCGCGGCATGTCCTGGAAGAAGTCCTTTAGCTCGAAATCCAGCCCGGACGATTCGTAGGGCCCCAAGAGTTCCTTTTCGCCCTCGGCCCCGGCCTGGTGGATGACCCTTATCTTGGTCCCGGCCTTGGCCATGGATGGGATGATCCCTAAAAGCGCCCGGTTGACGCCCCTTGCCCCTTGGCTCCCTCCGAGAACCAGTAACGTAATGCCCTCCGCTTCCCTCCTTTGATGCCCTTCCCGGTCCCCCAGGGCCAGAATCGATTCCCGCACCGGGTTCCCGGTGAACGTCGCCTTGCCCTTGGGGAAATATCGCCCACCCTTGGCATCCCCCAGGAAAACCTCCCTCGCGATTTTCGAAAGGAGCCTGTTGGTAAGCCCCGGCCTGCGGTTCTGCTCGTGGATTACAAGGGGTATCCCCTTGACAAAGGCCGCGAGCCCCACTGGCCCGGATACGTAGCCGCCGGTCGCGAACACCAGATCCGGCTTGAAGGATCTTAGGATTCCCAAGGCCTTGAAAAAGCCCCGGAATGCCCCGATCGCTGCCCCGAGTTTCCCAAAAGGGCCCCTGCCCTTGATGCCGCTTGCCTGGATGGTCGCCCTTTGGTAGCCCAAGGGGTCGAGGATCTTGCCCTCGGCCGGGCGCCCCGCGCCCACGAAGAGGAAGGACGTGTCGGGGAGTATCCTCGAAAGCCCCTCGGCAAGGGCCACCCCCGGCATTATGTGGCCGCCGGTGAGCCCCGCGGCTATGAGGATCCGTTTGGCCAATCATTCGCCCCGGGGCGGCACCCTTGCGGTTTCGGGTGGCTGCCTGCTTTCGAGGGCCGCGCCCCGGGGTGCCAACCCCGGGGCAGGGGCCCCCGCCGCCATGAGAAACACTTTGGCTAACCGGCCGCCGCCATGAGCGGCTGCCGCTGGGCGGGTTCCTTCCCGCCCGCCCCCTTGCGGGCCCCGCGTCTCGCGACGTTCAGGAGAAAGCCCACCGCCATGCAGCTCACCAGCATGTTGGAGCCGCCGTAGCTGAAGAAGGGGAGCGCGAGCCCCTTGGCCGGGAGGATGGAGAGCGCGACGAACATGTTGACGAAGGCGGGCAGGGCTATTATCAAGGTGGCCCCGCAAGCAAGGTAGTAGTCGAAGAGGTTGGTGGCCGCCTTGGCTATCATCATGCCCCGGACCGCGAAGGCGAGGTAGAGGCCGGATACCAGGGTCACCCCTATGAGCCCCAGCTCCTCGCCCACCACCGCGAAGACGTAGTCCGTGTGGATCTCGGGGATGAAGAAGAGCTTTTCTATGCTCTGGCCAGGCCCCACCCCGAAGACCCCGCCGTTCGCGAAGGCATAGAAGGAATGTATGATCACATAGCCCTTGCCCTGCGGGTCGGCGAAGGGGTCGAGCCAGCCGCTGATGCGGTCGATCCTGTAGCCGTAGTCCGAGACGTAGTAGTAGAAGCCCAGGCCCAGAAGAAGGAAGAAGAGGAGGAAGTAGATGTACCTGAGCCCCGAGAGGAAGCACATCATTATTATGATGCCGCAAACAATCACCGCGCCGCCCAGGTCCATCTCCAGGACTATGAGCAGCCCGAATATCACAAGGATAACCATGTGCTGGGCGAAGCCGTACCAAAAATCCTTCGCGAGGTTCCCGCACCTGGAAAGGGACCAGGCCATGAAGAGAACGACCCCAACCCTCGCAAGCTCCGAGGGCTGCACCGAGATGCCCATGACCCTTATCCAGCGGTAGGTTTCGGTCTGGGGATCCCTTAAGGAGGGTACGAAGGGAAGCAAGAGTATTATCAAGGTCGCGATAAGCCCCCAAGGGGCGAGCTGCCTGAGCCTCTCCCTTGGGACGAAGAAGATCGCGACTATGAGCCCGAGGCCGGCAAGCGCCCTTATGGACTGGGCCTTGAGGTAATAATAGGGATCCTGCTTGTACAGCTGGGCAATGGCCGAGCTCGCGGAAAGCAGGTTCGCGAGCCCTATGCCAAGAAGCAGGAAGAATATGGACAATAGCATGGTGTCAATGCCGCCGTTCGCCCTATCGCTTGCTTCCTTCCTGAAGATGCCCATGCCTTCCTCCCAAGCGGACCTTAGAGGTCCTTGCGGGGTCAAATCAATGTTTCCGCGGCCCTATCGGCCTGTCGCGCCGCCTTGGCTGTCGATCCCGTTCTGGGACAGGACTTCCCTTTTGAAAGTGTCCCCGCGGTCCTTGTAGTCTTTGAACATGTCGAAACTCGCGCAACCAGGGCTTAGGACCACCGCGTCCCCGTCCTCCGCCTTTGCCCTCGAGATCCCCACCGCGTCCCCCATGCTGGAGGCGCGGCTGAGGGGGGCCGCCCCTCCCAAAACGCTTTCCAGCTTGTCCGCCGCCTCGCCAATCAGGATCAGGTGCTTGACCTTGGCCCGCACGGGCCCTTGAAGGGGCGCGAAGTCCATGTCCTTGTCCCTGCCGCCCATTATGAGGATGACCTTGCCGTCCGGAAGCCCGGACAATGCCGCCATGACGGCCCCCGTGTTGGTGCCCTTGGAGTCGTCGTAGTATGAGACGCCTTGGAAGGTGCCCACCCGCTCCATGCGATGCCCCGCTATCCTGAAACCCTTGGCGGCCCCCAAGGCCTCCTTTAAGCCCGCGCCGAGCGAACGGGCCAGCCCCAGGGCGGCCATGAGGTTCTCCTGGTTGTGGGGGCCTGGCAGCTCGAAATCCGACAGGGGCGCCTCTGCCACGAGCCCGCCCCGCTCGAAGGCCTGGACCCAATCGTTCGGGCCCCGCCCTATGACCCTCGCGCCGAAGGGGCCGGGGTCTTTGACCCTTGAGAAGCCGAAAAGCCTCGCCTTGGGCGAAAGCCCGGAAAGCCCGGGATCGTCAAGGTTCAGGACCGCCACGTCGGAAGGCCCCTGGTTTTGGAAGATGCGCGCCTTGGCCGCGAGATAGGCTCCCATGGTCCTGTGCCTGTCAAGATGGTCCGGGCTCAGGTTCAGAAGGGCCGCCCCGTTGGGGCGGAAGTCCTCCATGGTCTCAAGCTGGAAGCTGGATACCTCCAGGACCAGGCAGCCGAAATCCGGAGCCTCCCCCAACGCCACCCTCTCGGCCAGGGCCGCGAGCGGGTTCCCTATGTTCCCCCCCAAAAACGGCCTGTACCCGAGTTTCCCTAGGATATGGGCGCTCAGCTGGGCGACCGAGGTCTTGCCGTTGGAGCCTGTGACCGCGCAAAGGGGAAGGCTCAGCCTGCTTGCCGCAATCCCCAGTTCGCCCGCGACGGGGATCCCCATGCGCCTTGCCTCCAAAAGCAAGGGGTGATCGATTGGCACCCCCGGGGAGATTGCCACCAAATCGAAGCCCTCCGGGCTTTTCGGGAAGCCCTTCCCCAAAAGTGTGGCTACCTTTAGCCCCCCAAGGGCCGCAAGAGCATCGGGGAGCTCCCCTTCGGTCTTTTGATCCGCGAGCGTTACCTTGGCCCCCAAGGCCAAAAGGAGCCTTGCCAGGGCCGCGCCCGAGAGCCCCGCTCCTATTATCAGGACCCTTTTTCCCGAAAAATCTTCCATCCGTCCCTGTCCCGCCTCCAAAGCCTCGCGCCTTCGCGCCTTCGCGCCTTTATGCCAAACCATGCCTTGCTTGCGCCTTGCTTATGCCTTGTTCATGCCTTGTCGCCCCCCACATGCCTTGTCATGTCGGCGCCTTTCGCCAAAAACCCCGCGCCCCCTAGCGCAGCTTCAGGGTCGATATGCCCGCAAGGCCCAGGATTATCGCGATTATCCAGAACCTTACTATTATCTTGGACTCGGGCCATCCCTTCTGCTCGAAGTGGTGGTGGATGGGTGACATGCGCAGGAGCCTCTTGCCGTTGGTGGCCTTGAAGAAGGCCACCTGGAGGATGACGCTCATGGCCTCCAACACGAATATCCCGCCCACCAGGACCAAGAGCAGCTCCTGCTTGACGATTAGCGCGGCCAAGCCAAGGGCCGCGCCCAG
>JAITKK010000198.1 GCA_031278475.1 Deltaproteobacteria bacterium | reverse complement strand
GACCCGGGTCCCGGTGCTCTTTATCTTGGCGTTGTCGACCTTGAACCTGGTGTGGCATTGGTTGCAGGTTATGATCATCTTCGGTCCATTCGCTTTTTGGTTTTCGTGGCAGGGCCCCGTCCCTGGTAGCCGTCTTAGGCAAGCGCTGAGCGGCCGGCGCCATTTTGGGGGAGAAATTAAGTCCAATCACTAGACATTTTTCCTAATCTATACCCCAATATGCGGAATTTTTCAACAAAATAACGCAAAAAAAGCAACAAAAATTATAATGGGACGCATAAAGGCCCCGGCGCCCGGGGCTTCGCCCCGGGCGCTTAGGCCTTTCGCCTGCGCCAGATTGGGAAGATCCGAAAAGACGGGCCCGGCCGGGTTTCGGCCCCGGGCCCTAGAAGCGGAGGTGGTAGATGCCCTTGAGGTTGCGGTAGTCCTGGGCGTAGTCGAGGCCGTAGCCCACCAGGAAGCCCTCCTTGAGCACGTGGCCCACGTAGTCGAGCCGGACCTGGAACTGCCTCCGCTCGAGCTTGTCCACGAGCACGGCAATCCTAACCGAGGCCGGGCCCTTGGTGTTGATGAAGCCCCGCAGCCAGTTGAGGGTGAGCCCGCAGTCGGCGAGGTCCTCCACCACCAGGACGTGCCTCCCGGAAAGGTTCTTCTCCGGTGCCTTCAGCATGACCACCTGCTGGGAGGAGCTGCTGTCGTCCTGGTAGCTGGAGAGGCGGATGAAGTCCACCTCCAAGGGGATGGAGAGCTCCCGCACCAGATCCGCCATGAATATGAAGCCGCCGTTCAAGACGCCCATCACCACGATCTTCTCGCCCGGGTAAAGGAGGGCGCCCAAGTCTTGGTCTATCTCGCGGGCCAGGCGCGCGACCATCTTGGAGATGTCCTCCGGGCCCAGCACCAGGTCCATCCCCGTGGGTTTCCTTGGCTCAGTCAATGGTACAGTCCTTGGCAAACGCCTGCGGGTAGGCTCATGGGCAAGCGCTTGCTAAAATGCGCGCGGTGCGCGGGTTCTATGGGAAAATCCCCAACGGGCGTCATCCCTTCTCGCGGCCCTGCCTTGCCAGGCCCAGGAGGCTGTCCAGGTGGGCGTTCTGCCGCACGAGGTGCACGCTTATGAGGTCCAGGGAGTAGGCCTTCCTCCAGGAGCGGACTATCAGGTAGACCCCGAACACCCCGAGCACGAAGCAGAGGCCCAAGAGGGGCGCCAAGAGGTACATGACCCTCAGGGGGTCGTAGTAGCGGGATATCGCGATGAGCACGCTAAGGACGGACGTGGGGAGGACAAGCACCGCGAGCCCAGTGCGCAGGACGGAGAGCGCGGTGCGCTTCTCGGCCAGTATCAGCGACACCTCGTTTATGATCATGGCCTCGTGGCGCACCATCGCCTCGGAGGGGAGTTGCAGGCGCCCCTCCGCGAAGGCGGACTCCCCTGGCTCCAGGGAGTCAATCCCCTCGGGCATCCCCTCGTTCAAGGCAAGCTCTGCCGTGAGCCCCTTGGTTCTCTTTTGGTTCCTGTCGGGCATCCTGGCAAAGGCTCCTTGGCGCGGGGGGAT
The DNA here is from genome assembly GCA_031278475.1 of Deltaproteobacteria bacterium. Classification (GTDB taxonomy): domain Bacteria; phylum Desulfobacterota; class Desulfarculia; order Adiutricales; family Adiutricaceae; genus JAISMF01. The sequence continues at coordinate 6,198 of JAITKK010000198.1, read as the reverse complement.
TTGTGGGGATGATGGGCTTCCTTGGCGTGGCCGTTAGGGCGTTTTGGGTGTTGTTTAGTGGTTTGCCGTTTGCGGTTGGGGGGGTTAGGGATCAAAGTCCCAGGGTCTGGTCAATAATCCTTGTGCCCTTATGCCTATATTTTAGGCCCGTCCCAGGGGGATCGTCAAGGGCGGCGCAAGGACCCGTGGGGCGCCCGCGGGGCGCTTAAGCCGGCATGCCCAAGGGAGAGCGATTGCTGGCCCAAGGGAGAGCGATTGCTGGCCCGAGGGAGGCCGATGGCATGCCAAAGGCAGGCAAAGGCATGGTCCTCAGCCCCGGCCGCCCCCTCCCGGGGCGGCCGGCGCCTTGAGCACCATGGAGGGGGGTTTGGGCGGGTGCTTGCGGCGGTAGCGGATCCTAAGGACGCTCTCCAGCTCGTCTTCCAGAAGGGAGAACACGGTGCGCAGCACCCTCACGAGGGATTTCTGGCCCCTGGTGCCCTTCCCGGTGGACTCGTCCATGTAGAGGTCCCTCCTAAAGGAGATCCCTGCCGACAGAAGCCTTGGGCTCTGCTGCAGCCCGTCCGGCACGAAGGCGCCAGGGTTCGGCCAGTCCGGCTCGGGCCACAGCCCGAACATGCGGAAGGTGCGGCCTATGAAGGCGGCAAGCCCCGGTGGGGTCTTCCCGCCTTGGTGGGAGCCCACGCATACCTGCGGCCTTGGGTAGCGCCGGTCGAACTCATGGTTCAGGGGTTTGGAGCCGTGGGAGCGCAGCATGAGAAGAAGGACCAGGCTCTCGGACTCCAGGGCTTGGGAGCACCGCTTGTCAAGCTCCGCCAGGAAGGGCTTCGCGCTTTTGGCGAGGATGGCCTCGGCCTCCTTGGGGCCAAGGGCCGGGAAGGCCTTGCCTGTGGCGCCCTCCTTTATGAACTTGGGGAAGGAGTGCTCCTCCCCGGAGAGCTGGCATGCCAGAAAGCCCAATGGGTCGGACACCAAGGGGCTGTAGGCGTAGCTTACCAGGGTCCTTTCCGGCAGGGGCTTTTTCCCCATGAAGCCCGTAAGCTCGGTCCCCTGGCAGGCGTCGGCCGCAATCCCAAGGAGCAAGGGGTCGGCCAGGCGGAAGTTCTCCCAGCCGAGCTCCTGGTCCCCGAGCCCGAGCAGCCTCTTGATCATGGGCGGCACGAAGAGGCCGCCGTAGGGCACGGTTATGACAAGCGTTGCCAAGTTATGGGCCTCCTTGCCAAGATCCCGCATCCGGCGCAAAGGCGCGCCAGGCGGGCGCGTTGGGCGATCATAATGGTATTTTAGATCCTAAAGGGGGGCTTTTCCAAGAGCCAAGGGGGCCTCCCGCGGCCCCTTGGGCCGCGGGAGGCCCCCTTCCAGGGGCATCCTTGGCAACATAAGCCAGCATAAGCCAACCTAAGCCAACACAAGCCATTGACCCGGCCCCTAGCCCCTGGCCCACACCAAGCCCTGCCCTAGGCCAGCCAGGGCCCTTACGGGCAGCCAAAAGGCACCCAGGGCGCGGGTGCTTACGCAAGGGTCCTTTTCTATGGTATAAAGATGGCCTTGCCCATAGAAGCGTAAAACGAAGCGTAAAAAAACACGGGGTGCCCAAGACCCCTAAAGGACGGCCTAATTATGTACCGGGATTCCCACGAAAACCACGCCAAGGGCCCCGCGGTCCCGGTGGGGCGTTACTCAGGGCCACCCCCAAAGCCGGCGACGAAGCCCAGGAACAAGCACAGGCTCTTCCCCGACCAGATCCCCAAGAGGCTAAAGGCCCTAAGGGAGCGCATGGACCAGGCGGGCGTTAACGCCGTGCTGGTGCAGTCGCCCGAGAACCGCAGGTACCTCTCCGGCTTCCTGGCCCCCGACACCATGTTCACCGAGAGCTCCGGGAGCCTGGTCGTGACCCTCGACGGGGACAACTTCCTGCTTACCGACTCCAGGTACACCGAGGCCGCGAAGAAGGAGGCCCCGCACTTCGAGGTCCTGACCTACAGGCAGGGGCTGGCCCAGGAGTTCAGGAAGGACAGGATTTTCGCGGGGGATCTCTTCTTCGAGGGCAACTGGGTGACAGTGGACGAGAGGAACGCCCTCGAGGAGGCCCTGGGCGAGGGAACCCTCAAGCCGCTCCCCTTCAGGCTGGGCGATCTAAGGGTGATTAAGAGCGACGAGGAGCTAAGGTACATAAAGAGGGCGACCGAGATTACCGAGATATCCCTTGGGCTTCTGTGGCCCCAGCTTGAGCCAGGGGTGTCCGAGAACTGGGCCAAGCTCTTTTTGGAGGACAAGTTCCGCACCTTCGGGGGGGAAGGCCCCGCCTTCCCCTCCATAGTGGCGGCCGGGGTTAACGCGGCCCTGCCGCACGCCGAGCCCTCCAACAAGAAGTTCGGGAAGACCGAGATGGTGGTGATAGACCTGGGGGCCCGCTACAAGGGCTACGCCTCGGACATGACCCGCACCTTCATGCCCTACAAGCCCCAGGACTGGCAAAAGGAGATCTACCTGGTCGTCAGGCAGGCCCAGGAGCTGGCCTTGGCGGCACTTGGCCCTGGCAAGACCGGGCAGGAGGTGGACAAGGTGGCAAGGGACTTCATAGCCTCCAAGGGCTACGCCGAGAACTTCAACCACAGCCTTGGCCACGGGGTGGGCCTTCTGGTCCACGAGGAGCCAAGGCTCTCCCCCAACGCGACCCAGCAGCTCCAGGAGGGGATGGTCGTGACGGTCGAGCCCGGCATCTACATCCCCGGAAAAGGCGGGGTGCGCCTCGAGCAGCTGGTGGCCATCACCGGGAACGGCTGTAGGGTCCTCAACAAGGACAAGCATTTTTACAAGTTCTAAAAGGGGGCGCGCGAAGCGCGCCCCCCTAACAGGTGGGGACGCCCCCCGACAGGGGGCCCGTATCGCCCCCCGGACAAGGGTGTCAGGCAGGGTGTCAGGCATGGCAGACGATGCCAAGGCGGGGATTGTGCCAGGAAGGCTCTTCCTCAACGGCGACATAAGGACCATGGACCAATCGGTCCCCAGGGCCACCTGCATGGCCTCTTACGAAGGGAGGATTAGCTACCTTGGCGACCGCCCCGAGGAGGCCCATGCCTCGCTTGTGAGGGAATTGGGCGGGGGGGACGCGGTCGATGCCATGATCGAAAGGACCGATCTTCTCAAAAGGACGGTCATCCCCGGGCTCACGGATTCCCACTCGCACGCGATAGGGGAGGGCCTGCGGCTCACCCAGCTGGATCTCTCTGGGCTTGGCTACGAGGAGCTATTGGAGAAAGTCAGGGCCAAGGCGGAGGGTTTGCCTGAGGGGGCCTGGCTTCACGGCAGGGGCTGGGACAACAACCTCTGGAAGGGATCCCCCTGGCCCCACAGGAAGGACCTGGACAGGGTGGCACCCAAGAACCCCGTGGCCCTGGACAGGCTGGACAAGCACTCTTTGTGGCTGAACACCCTCGCCTTGGGGCTTTCGGGCTTGGATTCCAGGAGCCAGGCCCCGGAAGGGGGAGAGATCATAAGGGACCCGGACGGAAGCCCCAGCGGTGTGCTCCTGGGCCCCGCCATGAGGGCGGCATGGCTTGCCATGCCGCAAAACGACGGGTTCGACCGGGAAGGGCTCTTCCTGAGGGCCCAGTCCGAGCTTCTGTCCTTGGGGCTCACGACGCTAATCGACTGCGGGACGAGGCTCGCGGATTTCGGGATGCTTACGGGACTTCTCTCCCAGGGGAGGCTCAAGGCCAGGGTCAGGGTAAACGTCATAGGCGACCCCTGGGAGCCAGGGCTTCTGGACGGGGACAGGCCCAAATCGACAGACCCGGGCAAACTCGCGATCGACGGCATAAAGCTATTCTCGGACGGCTCCTTGGGATCCCGCAGCGCGTGGCTCTCCCAGGAGTATTACGACAGCCCGGGGCACTTCGGGAACCACAACTACGACGACGGGAGGCTCTTAAAACTCTTCGAGAAGGCCAGGGACAGGGACCTCCAGGTAGCCATCCACGTCATAGGGGACCGGGCCATAGGCCAGGCCGTCGACATGATGGGGAAGGCCCTTGGAAGCGAGTCCAGGGAGCGGCGCTTCAGGCTTGAGCACTTCCAGGTGACCGACAAGGGGATACTAAGAAAGACAGCCAGCCTAGGGCTAATCCCCTCCATACAGAGCGTGGGGCTCATGTACGACCTGAGGATGGCACCCTTGAGGCTGGGGCCACAGCGCATAAGGGACTGCTACGCCTGGAGGAGGATCCTCGACGGGGGCTTCCTCATAAACGGCTCGGACGCCCCGGTGGAGTCACCCAACCCATTCCACGGCATCTACGCGGCGGTATCGCGAAGGGATCTCTCAGGCTACCCGGAGGAGGGCTTCCAGCCAAGGGACGCCCTTACCTTGGAGGAGGCCCTTCTAAGCTACACCCGCTGGTCGGCCGACGCCGCCTTCCGCCAGAAAGACCAAGGCACCCTGTCTATAGGCAAGCTATGCGATCTTGTGGTGTTGGACAGGGACATATTCTCCGTGGGCCTAAGGGACATCGCGGACACGGTGCCTCTCATGACCGTGGTGGGAGGGGAGACGGTATTCGCCGATCCTGCGGCGTTCCCGGACGCATTGCCTGAGCCGCCCTTGCCATAGGGTATAACTTTGGCCATGGCCTTAAGGCTTAGCCCATGGGCCTTGACTGTATGCCCCCTTGTGACAATGGCTAAGCCAAAAGCCCCAAGCCCAAGCTAAAAGCCCCAAGCCTGAGCCAAAAGCCCCAGGCAAATGTTCAACCCCCTTGCCGCTGGGCAACCCTGCGGCAAGGGGGTTGTGTTCTTAATGTCCTACTCCGGCCTCGCCTCGTAGCCTGCCTCGACCACCTTGGCCGCAAGGGCGGCCTTGTCCACCTCGGCGCCTTTCTCCAGCACCACCTCGGCGGTGCCCTTCTTGTGGTTGGCCTTGGCCTTTTTCACCCCGGGCACCTCCTCGAGCGACTTCGCAACCCTGGCCTCGCAATGGGGGCAGGTCATCCCGTCCACTTTCAGCATTATCTTGTCAGCCATGTCTTCCTCCTTTGTCGTTTCCCCCGGCAAGGGGCCCTTGCCGGCATTTTTGGCCCCGGCGGGGCCGTAGGCCCCGTCCTGGGGGGTGGCGCCCTTGAACTTGGGTTTGAAGAACCTCAGCCTCAGGGCGTTGGATACCACCGAGACCGAGCTCAGCGACATGGCGGCGGCCGCTATCATGGGGCTGAGGGTGATGCCGAAGGCCTTGTACAGGACGCCTGCGGCTATCGGGATGCCTATCACGTTGTAGCCGAAGGCCCAGAAGAGGTTCTGGCGGATGTTCCGCATGACGGCCCTTGAGAGCTGGATTGCCAGAGGCACCTGCATGGGGTCGCTCCGCATGAGTATCACGTCGGCCGCGTCCATGGCGATGTCCGTCCCGGCCCCGATGGCAATCCCCAGATCGGCCCTCGCGAGCGCCGGGGCGTCGTTTATGCCGTCGCCCACCATGGCGGGCACCCTCCCGGCCTCCTGGAGCTTCCTTATCTCCCTTTCCTTGTCCTGGGGCATCACCTCGGAGAGCACTTCCTGGATACCGGCATCCCTCGCGACCGCCTGGGCGGTCGCGTGGTTGTCGCCAGTGAGCATCACGGAACCCACGTTCATGGCGGAAAGCTCGTTTACGGCCGCCTTGCTCCCCGCCTTGAGGGAGTCGCCCAGGGCGGCCAGCCCCAGGACCTTTTCCTCGTTTGTGAGGTAAAGGACCGTGAGCCCCTCGGACTCAAGGGACCTGGCCTCGGCCTGGGCCTTTTCCGTGGGGAGCTCCAGCTCGTTCGCGAGCCTAAGGTTCCCCAGGTGGTAGCGTTCCCCGTTAAGAGCGCAGGAGAGGCCCAGCCCGGGCCTTTGCTGGAAGCCGGTTATCTCCTTTGGCGATATGCCGAGCTCCGTGGCCTTTTCCTCCACGGCCTTGGCTAGCGGGTGCTCGGACTTGCGCTCCATGGAGAGCATCACCGTGAGGATCCCCCGTTCGTCAAGCCCGGCAAGGGGCACGATCTTCCTTACCTTGGGTTTCCCCTCGGTTATGGTCCCGGTCTTGTCAAATACCGCGGTGTCCACGTCCGCGGCCCTTTCCAGGGCCGCGGCGGATTTGAAGAGCAACCCCATCCTTGCGCCCCGCTCGGTACCCACCGTGATGGCCGTGGGGGTGGCGAGCCCCAGGGCGCAGGGGCAGGAGAT
>JAITKK010000077.1 GCA_031278475.1 Deltaproteobacteria bacterium | reverse complement strand
CTCCGCAACCAGAGAACAAACTAATAACATTCATAACTAATTTTACCTAACTGGTCATATACCAGCTCGGTTTTTTATCGATTTAAGCGGATAAAAGTCAATGTTTTATGCGGCTTTGCAATCTTTATACCTTGTAATGGGTATGCAACAGGTCACGGCCAGCAAAGCATAGTGAATTTTCACGTGTAGTGACATTTTGGCATTAATGGAAAGTTCCGGGCCGATTATTAATTTAGTAACTTTTACCCCAAAAGACCTAGCTTGTCAAGGCATGTTTGATAAAACAGTGGGTAGTCCAACCACTTAACAAAGCCAAAATCATTGGCTTTGGTTGCTTCCCAAGCGGCTTGGGCCAAAAACCATTGTGGGCACGGAAGCATAAGTCAGGCGGAATTTATCGTTCCATATGATGGTCCTGGCACGATGGCGGCATGTCTTTTATCCCCCGAGCATTGCTTCCCTGCGTCCCAAAACCGCTGGCCTTAGGCTTTGGCTTTTTGCGCTCAGCTTTTCCCAGTATCCTCGGCCGTCACATGAGCCCTCCTGGCCCCGAAACGCCTGATGAGCTCAAGCTTTAGCTTCCAGGCGGCGGGGAGGATGAACATGGAGAGGGTGAAGGCCGTGACCATGCCGCCGAAAAGGGGTGCCGCTATGCGCTTCATCACCTCGGACCCAGCCCCGTCGCTCCAGAATATGGGGATGAGGCTTATGACAATGGTCCCAACGGTCATGGCCTTGGGCCTCACCCTCAACACGGCGCCCTGGTGGATGGCTGAATCGATTGCCTCCTTGGTGATGCTTTTCGGATCGGAGAGGTCCATGCTTTGCTTGGTTGAATCCCGCAGGTACATGAGCATGACCACCCCGAACTCGGCCGCGAGCCCGGCAAGGGCTATGAAGCCCACCCCGGCCGCAACCGACAGGGCGTAGTCGTTGGCATACATGAAGTAGATGGCCCCGGTTAGCGCGAAGGGGAGCGAGAGCATGATCATGCCTGCGTCCAGGAAGCTCTGGAACTCGGCGTAGAGCAGCACGAAGATTATGACAAGCGTTATGGGTATGAGAAGCCTCAGCCTCTGCGCGGCCCGTTCCATGGCCTCGTACTGGCCGGAAAATGAGACGGTTACCCCTGGCCTCTGGCCCAGGCCCTTGTCCATCAGGGCCTTGATGTCGTCAACCACCCCCTGGATGTCCCTGCCCCTGATGTCAAGGTAGACCCAGGCGGTTGGCCTGCCGTCCACGCTTTTGAGCATGGAAGGGCCCAATGCCACCTTCACCTTGGCTATCTCGGAGAGGGTGAGGTTGGCCCCGCCCGCGCCCAGCATGGGGAGCCGGGCAAGCTGGCCGGGGGAGTCCCTGAGCCACTGCGGGTAGCGCACGTTGATGGGGTAGCGGGCCAGCCCCTCCACCGTCTCGGACACAGCCATGCCGCCCACCGCGAAGGACACGAAGTCCTGGGCCTCCTTCAAGGTGAGCCCGAAGCGGGAGGCAAGATCCCGGTCTATGTCGATCTCGATGTAGCGGCCCTGGCCCAGGTTCTCGGCAAGGGCCGAGCTTACCCCTGGGATGGCCTTTACCGCCTCCTGGAACTCCAGGGCGACCTGGTCTATCTCCCTTATGTCGGAACCGGATACCCTTATGCCCAAGGGGCTCTTCACCCCGGTGGATATCATGTCTATGCGGTTCCTTATGGGGGGCACCCACAGGTTGGCAATACCTGGGAGCTTGGTAACCCTGTCCAGCTCCTCTTCCAGCTTGTCGGGCGTCATGCCGGGGCGCCACTCGGAGCGAGGCTTGAAGTGGATGCTGGTCTCTATCATCTCAAGCGGGGCTGGGTCGGTCGCCGTCTCGGCCCTTCCGGCCTTCCCGAAGACCGTGTCCACCTCGGGCACGGTCTTAATGAGCTTGTTGGTGACCTGAAGGAGCTGGGAGGCGCTGGAAGAGGATAGCCCCGGGAGGGCGCTTGGCATGTAGAGCAGGTCGCCCTCGTCGATCTTCGGCAAAAACTCCCCTCCCAGCCTCGACCAAGGCACAAGGGCGCTAAGGGCCACCAATGCCGCGACGAAAATGGTGAGAAGGGGCTTTTTGAGGCAAAGGGAGAGCAGCGGGTGGTAGAGCCTGATTAGGAAGCGGTTGACGGGGTTTTCGGACTCCTTGGGTATCCTCCCCCTGATGAAGAGCCCCATGAGCACGGGTATGAGCGTGATGGAGAGGAACGCCGCCCCGGCCATGGCGTAGGTCTTGGTGAAGGCCAAAGGCGAGAAGAGCCTCCCCTCCTGGCCTTCCAGGGAGAAGACCGGGATGAAGGACATGGTGATTATGAGAAGGCTCACGCAGATGGCGGGACCCACCTCCAGGGAGGCCTCGCTGATAAGATCCCAGCGCATGGCGTTGTCAAGGGCTTTCCCGGGGTTATCCCTCTCGAAGGCCTCCAGCTTCTTGTGGGCGTTCTCCACCATGACGATGGAGGCGTCGACCATGGTGCCGATGGCTATCGCCAAGCCCCCAAGGGACATGATATTGGCCGACACCCCCTGGAAGTACATTATTATGAAGGAGATAAGCAGCCCCAGCGGCAGGGTGACTATGGCCACCAAGGAAGACCTGAAGTGCAGGAGGAAGAGGCCGCAGGTGAGGGCCACCACTATGAACTCCTCGATGAGCTTCCCCCGCAGATGGCCTATGGCCCTGTCTATGAGCCCGGCCCGGTCGTAGACGGTCACAACCTCCACCCCTTCGGGAAGGGCCCCCTTGAGGGTTTCCAAGCGCTCCCGCACCCTGGCTATGACCTCCCTAGCATCCTCCCCGTTCCGCATGAGCACGATGCCGCCCGCCACCTCGCCCTCCCCGTCAAGGTCCGCGATGCCCCTCCTCATCTCGGGGCCGACGCGGATGGTCGCGACATCCGCGAGGGTGACGGGCGCCCCGTCTTCCCCGCTTTTCAGGTAAATTGCCTCGAAATCCTTCAGCTCCTTTAGGTAGCCTGAGGCCCTCACCATGTATTCGGCCCCGGCCAGCTCCACGACCGAGCCACCGGCCTCCTGGTTTGCGGCCTTCAGCATGTCCAGGACCATGCCCAGGGTCACCATGTGGGAAGACATCCTGACCGGGTCAAGCACCACCTGGTACTCCTTCACCGCCCCGCCCACGGACGCCACCTCGGCCACCCCCTTGAGCCCCGTCAACTCGTACTTTAGGGTGAAGTCCTGGAGCGAGCGGAGCTCGCCCAGGTCAAGAGTCCCCGATTTGTCCACCAACGCGTACTCGAATATCCAGCCCACCCCCGTGGCATCGGGGCCCAAGGTGGGCTCAAGCCCTGAAGGAAGGGAGCCCCTCGCCTGCTGGAGCCCTTCCAGGACCCTGGATCTCGCGGCATAGGGGTCCACGTCGTCATCGAAGATGATGTAGACGAAGGAGTCCCCGTACGAGGAGAAGGCCCGGACGCCCCTGGCCCCGGGCACGGTCAGCATGGCCCTGGACAAGGGGTAGCTCACAAGATCCTCCACTATCCGTGGTGCCTGGCCCGGGTAGGGGGTGCGGATGATCACCTGGGTGTCCGAGAGATCCGGCAACGCGTCGACAGGTGTCCTGTACAGGACGTAGAGCCCGAAGAAGAGGAGCACACCCGCCCCGAAGAGCACGAACACCCTGTTTTTGATGGAGAGCCTGATCAAGCCTGAGATCATTTCCCACCTCTTGTCCCGCCGGACTTGCAGTGAGCCATTGTTGGGGCCCGTTGTTGGGACCTGTTGTTGGGCCTTCCTTGGCATGCCCAAGGGAGTGCTTTTTAAGGCATTTGGTGCCCGGCGTGGGGATCCGTCCCCGCGCCCTCTGGGGCAACCGGGGAAGCGGGAGGCAGGGCCTCCTGGGGTGCCGCGCCCGCGGGGGCGGGCGCTGGCCCGCTTGGGGCTGCGGCCGGGTCCTCCTCGGGTTTGCGCATCCTGTCAAGGGCGCCCCTCAGGTTGGCCTCGGAGTCTATGAGGAAGAGCCCGTTCGCGACCACCTCGTCCCCTTCCGAGAGCCCCTCCAGGATGAGCACCTGCCCGTCGGAGGAGGGCCCGGCCATGACCAACTTGGGGACGAAGGAGCCGTCCGGGGCCCTGGTAATCACCCTTTGCTCGTCGCCGAGGTCAATGAGGCTTTGGAGCGGGATGAGCACGCCCTGGCCGCCCGTTGCCCTGAGCGACACCCTGGCCGTGAGCCCTGGGATTAAGAGCCCGTCCGGGTTAGGCACGAGGAAGCGCATGGGGACCGAGCGGGACCCAGGGTCGGCCTTGGGGAGGACCTTGGACTGGCTGCTGGGGAAGACCCTGCCAGGGTATGCCGGAAGGGTGATCCTCGCCTTGCCCGTCGCAAGGAGGATGTCCTTTTCGGGCACCAGGGCTTCGACCCAGGCCGGGTCGAAGCCCTGGACCACGGCCAGGGTCATGCCCTTGTCCGCGTTCATGCCCACGTAGACGTCCAGCCCGGTAAGCACCCCGGCTATGGGGGAGCCTACCTTGAGCGTCGTCTGGATCCTCCCGCTTTTGTCAATCTCTTTGAGCATCTCCTCCGGCATGCCGGAGAGCCTGAGCTTTTCCCGGACACCCCGGATGATTCCGGGGTCAGCCTTCTGCTTCCTGAGAAGGAGGTAGTCGCTTTGATCGGATGCCCATTCCGGGACGGTGATGTCCGCGATGGGGTCGCCCTCCGCGACGGTGTCCCCTGGGAAGAGCGCGTAGGTCTTGGACACAAAGCCGTCCGCCCTGGGTTGCACCCTCGCCGTGAGGTAGCCGTTGAAGGCGACGCTCGCCGCGTATTCCCCGGACATGGAAAGGGTCCCCGCCTTGGCCCTGACCGTGCCCACGCCCAGGTTCTGGGTCATGGCGGGGTCTATCAGGATGCCTTCCCCAAGGCCCTCGTCCCGGTACCTGGGCACAAGGTCCATGTCCATGAAGGGGGACTTGCCTGGCTTGTCGAACCTTGTGTTCGGGTACATCGGGTCGTACCAGTAGAGCACCTCCCGCCCGTCCGCCCAAAGACAGGACCCGGCATCCCCGGGCAAGGCCCAGGGGATGCCGGGGAAGGCCATCGATAGCGAGAGCAGGAAGGCGAGTACCGGAAGGGCGGGAAAAGGGAGGGCCCCAAGACCGAAGGCGCGTCTTAAGCCAAAGGGGATCCCGGGCATGTCACTGGGCCTCCATATCCACTATGTAGTAGTCGCCGCTGTCGACCTGCAAGTCGAAACGGACCTTGTCGCCGGCGGCAAGCCCCTCCAGAAGGGATTTGTCCTTGACCTTGAAGCCCATGACCATGGGGCCCCAGCCGATGGCGGGTATCGGCCCGTGGTCCATCACCAGGCTAAGCTTTTCGGTATCGACGGACTTAATCGTCCCGTAGCCCTCGAAGACACCGGAGATAGGGACACCTGACGGGGAGTGGTGCTGTATGGGCACCATCCTGCCACCGTGGCCCTTGTAGCCCGAATGATCCCAGTAGCCGCCGTGGCCCCTGTAGCCCGCATGGCCCGAATGATCCCGCCAATGGGCGGAAGCGTTTGGCGCGAACAGGGCCAGGGAGACAAGAATGGCCGCAAAAAGCGCGGCAGTCGGAAGAAGCGGCCAGAGCTTTGGCAAAGGGCGCTTTGGCGGGGGCGTTCCCGTGCCGCTTGCCCCGGTTGTCTTGTCGCTTGTCTTTTCGTTAGGCATCGTTATGCTCCTTATAGGTTAAATAGGTGTGCCGATAGGTGATTGGAAAGCCTTTAGTGGGCATCCCCTGCGGGCTCCCTTGGCTTTTGGGGCGCCAAGGCAAGCCCGCTGTCGTTTAGGCCGCCTCCAAGGGCGGCAAAGAGGTTGACCGAGTTCGCAATCCAGGAGGCCTTGGCGTCCAAAAGGTCGGATTCCGCCTCAAAGACGGACCTCTGGGCGTCCAGGACCTCCAGGTAGCCGATGGCCCCGTTCTGGTAGCGGGAGCCCGCGAGCTCGAGCACCCTCCTCTGGGTGGCCAGGTAGCGGGCCCGGGCCTCCAACAGAGCCAAAAGATCCGCCCTTGGCAAAAGCGCGTCGGCGGTCTCCTTGAAGGCCTGCTGGATGGTCTTTTCGTAGGCCAGGGCGAGCTTGTCCTTGGCGGTTGTCGCAAGCTCCAGCTGGCGCATGTTCCTCCCGCCGCTGAATATGGGCAGGCTCAGCCCCGGTGTCAGGGCCCAGGCCGAGTCCTTGGCTACGAAGAGGTTCGAGAGTTCCCCGCTCATGAGCCCCAAAGAGCCTGTAAGGCTTATGCTGGGGAAGAAGTTGGCCCTTGCCACCCCTATGTCGTAGTGGGCCGCAATGAGCTCCCTTTCTGCCGCCAACACGTCGGGCCTTGCCAAGAGGACGTTGGACCCCATTGGGCCGGACAAGCCAAGGGACGCGACGGACGGCTCCCAGGAGAGAAGATCGCTTGCCCCGGGCAAGGGGGTTTTCCCGTAGTCGCCCACCAGGAGTTCCAGGGCGTTCTGGTACCTTTGCCTTTCCACCCTCATGGCCAAGAGCTGGGCCTCGGCAAAGCCAACCTGGCCCCTTGCCTGTTCCAGCTCCAGAAGGCTTGCCTGCCCGGATACCACCCGGTTCTCCATGAAGGCCAGGGCGTCCTTCCAGGACTTTATGGTGCGCTCGGCCAGTTTTTCCTTCTGGAAGCTAAGCCTCTCTTCCAAGTAGGCGAGAGCCACGGCCTGCACAAGGGAGATCCTGAAGGCGTCCCTTGCCTCCATTGAGGCGAGGTAGGCTTCCCTCGCGGATAGGCTCGCGTTCTTGAGCTTTCCAAAAAAGTCCAGCTCGAAGCTGGGGAGCATGAGCTCGGCCGAGTATGAGTTGCTGGTCCTTAGGTTCTGCCCACCCTTGACGCTGTCGCCGAGACCCGCCTCAAGCCCCGGGAGCCTGTCGGCCTGGGCTATCCCGTGGCGGGCCAGGGCCTCCTCCACGTTCAAGCCTTGGGTCCGAAGATCCCTGTTGTTGGCCAAGGCCAGCCCAATCAAGGCCCGCAGCCTCGGTTCCGGGTAGAAGGCCCCTGTCCCCACATAGGGCCCCGGGAGCCTCCCGGGTTCCACCGAACCGCTGGGATCCCCGGGAGGGGCCCCGCTTTCCAGCGAGCCCGGCACAGGGGAGCTTGGCCTGACATAGTCCGGGGCCAGCGAGCAGCCGGGAAGGAATATTACCAATAGGAGGATGGGCAGGATGCGCCGGATGCGCTGGCCGCGACGGCAGGGATCTGGCGCGAACGGTATCTGTGGCATCGGGGTCTGCCTTTAATGGAAGCATCCTGGGGAAGCTTCAGGCGCGCGTGGCACGGGCACGTCGTTAAGTGAAAGCCCGCCATGCCTCAGGCCTTGGCGCATGGCAACAATCCAATGGCCTAAGACCCAAGGGGCTTTCTAAACGCTGCCGCGAGCCTAAGCCGCAGGGTTAGTAAGATCCCAATCCTTAAGGGACAGGCCCCATAGGCGCAGGTTCGCTTTTACCCGCAGGGCGGGGGCGGAACAAAGCCGGAGGGCACGCAAGGAAGGTACCCGGAGGGCACGCAAGGCACAGGCATTGCGCAAAGTCATCCTAAGGGATAGGGAAAATATTCAGGTTGTGATGTTGGAATAGGGGGAACTATGCTTCTGGAGGGTGTATTGGCGGGGAAGACTCGGGCCCAAGCGGACGGGCCCAGTCCAAGGGCTTTGGGAAAGCCGGGAACAAGGCGTTGGGGCCAAGGCCCCCAGGGCCAGGCACAAGGGCCGGGATGCCGTTGGCAAAGGCGCAGCCAATGCTTCCGCAGGGGAGGCTTTGGCCCGTGTCGGGCATTCCGGGGGCGTTTTCCGGGGCCGCTTGGGACATGGGTTGGCCCGCGGCCTGATGGTTGCCATGGGAATGCGCCGTGGCGTGGATGGCGTGGGAGGAAACCGGTGCGGAAGCCTCAGGCAAGGCATTAGGCTCCGGGCAGTGGCTTGCCTGGGGGTCGCTTTCGGCGGAAACGGGCATGGAAAGCGAGGCTGCCTCACCGTACATATCGCTTAGGCAGCAGCTAAGACCCGCAAGGCTACCAAAGGCCCGGGTGGGCACCGCAAGGGAGGCCAAAATGGCTATTATGATGGCATACCTTCCCATGCTTAATAAATAGCCACAAAAAGGGACTTTGTCAAGGGAGAAAGAGCCAAAAAAAACTTAAAACGGCCATTATGTGGGAATTAGGCTTGAGATACGTCATATGGTATGCTTACCCTCGGTACCCTGGGGGCGGTAAGGAGCCTTGGGGCTGCGCAGGGCTACCGCAAGGCCTCAAAAGGACCCCAGGGGCCCAAGCAGGCTCTAAGGCTTTTGGCGGATGCATGACAAGAGCCGCAAGGTTAGATGCCTGTGCGGTAGTATGAACCCATTCCCAAAACGAAGCATGCCAAAACAAAGCACGCCAAAACGAAGCACGCCAAAACGAAGCATGCCAAAAAGTCAAAATTAGATAATTAAACGTGTCAGCTATGGGGATCTAAAGGGGAACGGATTTCCAAATATCAGAACAATGTATCAGCACAATGTATCAGCACAAAGTATCCGCACAAAGTGTCCGCACAATGTATCAGCACAACGTATCAGCACAACGTATCAGCACAACGTACCAGCACAATACCCCGATTTTTTATCACAAAACCACAGACATTGGGTAGCCATGGAGCGTTTTAGGTTTGCCAATGCTAAACTAAAAGGCCGAAACACAATACCGAATGTTTTGGTGTTTTGACTAAACAGTATGGCATTAACGTTTGACTTAAATGTATTGGCCAAGCGAATGGGATACCAATCCATTGGAAAACATTATTGGAAAACAATATAGGAAATTGTGGATTGTTGGAAGAATGTGTGCCACTTGTGCAAATAATGCAATTTAAGCAACTCAGGCGTATTAGGCTTATTCACAAGGATTCCCAAGACCAATAATTTTACAAAAGCCAATTTATTAAAATAGCTAAAAAGGCATATTGGCAGCCCCTGCGCCTACGGACACATTAGGCGGCCACTTCCCAAGGTAACAAATGGACAATAACGAGGAAAGGACCCTTACCCCTAAATCCCCTGAATCCGAATCATTGGCGGAAGACGCGAGGGATGGCGCAGCCAAGGACATGCCTCAAGGCGATAAGGGCCAGCTCCCCGAATCCGCCCCTGAGGCCACGCCCAAAGAGGAAAAGAAGAAGAAAGGATGCCTTAAAAGGATGCTCCTGTGGACCCTCTTAGTCTTGGTATCCCTATCGCTTGCGATAGTAATCGCAGGGGTTCTCTACCTGCGGCTACCCAAGTTCGGGGCGCTCCCCGAGGGGGAGCGCCTGGAACGGGTGCAAAGCTCTCCCCACTACAGGGACGGGAAGTTCCAGAACATCCATCCCACCGGCGAGGTGGTGAACCCCGACAGGAAGGACAGATCCCTCTTGGACTTCTTCTTCCGGAAGGGGAGGCTCGAGCCCAAGGAGCCCCTCCCCGCCGTCAAATCCGACCTAAAGGGCCTCTCCGAGGGCCAGATCGTCTGGTTCGGGCACTCCTCCTTTCTCTTGAAGTTGGGAGGAAGGCACTTCCTGGTGGACCCGGTGCTAAGCGTCCACGCCTCGCCCACCGGCTTCGGCGTCACGGCCTTCAAGGGCACAAGCATTTATGCGGCAGAGGATTTCCCTTACATAGACTACCTGCTGATATCCCATGACCACTGGGATCACCTTGATTATCCAACCATAATGGCCCTTAAGCCCACGATAGGGAAGGTAGTCTGCGGGCTTGGCATCGGGGCCCATTTCGAGAGGTGGGGGTTTCCCAGCGATTCCCTCTTGGAAGACGAGTGGGGCCACGAGTTCAGGCCGGAGCCGTCCCTTAGCATCAGGATCATGTACGCCAGGCATTTTTCCGGCCGTGGGCTCAAATGGAACCAGGCCATGTGGGCGGGCTTCCTGATAGAGGCGGGTGGCCTTCGGGTCTTCTACTCCGGGGACGGGGGCTATGCCTCCCACTTCGCCGAGGCCGGGGAGGAGTTCGGGCCCTTCGATCTGGCACTCCTGGAAGACGGGCAGTACGATCTTGCCTGGCACGACATCCACATGCTCCCGGAGGAGACCGTCCAAGCCGCCTTGGACCTGAGGGCCAAGGCGGCCATCCCTGTCCACAACTCCAAGTTCAACATCGCCTACCACGACTGGGACGATCCCCTGGTGAGGGCCAGACGCTCCGCCAACGAGAAGGGCGTGAATCTCCTTACCCCCATCATAGGGCAGATACTTGACATCGCCGCCCCCATGGGAGCCCAAGACCAATGGTGGGCCGGAAGGGAGTGAGCCTAACCTTTTGACCATACCTTAAGCTCCCTTGCCATACCCAAATACGAAAAAGAAACCCCAAAGCATACAGATGCCAAAAGCAAAACCCTGAGGCAAGGAAGTGCATAAGCTTTGCCAGATCCATCGAGTTTTTGCGCATTAACATGCCAAGGCATACCTACGGATATACCTAAAACCATGCCTAAAACCATGCCTGTACCCATGCCCTGGGCTTGGGGCATGGCTTG
>JAITKK010000006.1 GCA_031278475.1 Deltaproteobacteria bacterium | reverse complement strand
TTGGCTCAGGCGGACGATACGCTTGAAAGTTTCGGAAACGATGGCAGCAAGGGCCCTGACAAGCCTGCCCCACGGCCGAAATCCAGCACCGGCCCCAGCTCCATAACGAATGTGAGCGACCTCCATGGCTGCTGGACCTCCGCCAAGGGGGGCACGACATTGTGGTCCGGTGTCCCACACTATTTCCGCTACTGCTTTAATAAATCCGGAAGGGCCAAAAGCTTGTCGGTACTGCTTGACAAAAGAGGTAATAAGGTAAAGGATTGCAAATCGGGCGCGGATGCCAAAATGGATGGAAAGGGCTTTATCCTTATCGACGACATCCCCAACTGCCCGGGATGGGACCCGGGTGTCTTCAACTGCAAACTCCGCTCACCCGGCACCGTCAACTGCACCTACAAAAGCGCGGGCGGCCAAAGCTCCTTCGCTATGTATTACAATGCCGACCTCAAGCCCTGAGAACCCCGAAAAGCATTGTGTGTGATATAATCGGGAAGCCTTTACCCAAAGATGGGGTGATTCCGTAGGCATGCGACCCCAAGGGAAAGTCTAAGCCTCACGTAGCCGAAGAAAGCATCCTGCGCTGGGACTACCCTAGGCTGAGTTTTCAACCAGAACCCTGTCAAGGGTAAAACGACGTTAGGGCTCTTGCGGACAGCCGCCTAAAATTCCAGGAATGCCGAACCCTGGGATTAGCTCTGGGTGTAGGGGTTTGTCGCACTTAGTTCTGAGCTTGCCCGTTGTCCTATTGCTCAGCACCGATTTTTAAGCCTCCATGGATAAGCCAGGATGTTTAAGCCTGGATGTGTCAGTCCCGATGGAGCTTCCAAGATGGCTTGGCAGCCTGGGGCCAAACCCTCCACATTTCGTAAAAATCTCGACTTCCCAAGAAAAGAACCATGAACGTACCTGACGAACACCTGAACAAAAGGACAGACCATCACTACACCATTAGACATCCTAAAGGGCGAAATGGGGATAAAGCTCGCGCCTTTTTGGGATTATCATTTGTTTTGGTCTTCTGCCTGCTTTCACCCCTTCCCATCTTTCCCGGTACCGGAGAGGCCCGGGAAACCGCAGCCATTGCGGCTCAGCCTGAGAGGGCAGTATCCAGTGACTCCCGGGGGGTCATTTTGTTGGCTCAGGCAGACGATACGCTTGAAAGTTTCGGAAACAGTGGCAGCAAGATCCCTGACAAGCCTGCCCCACCGCCGAAATCCAGCACCGGCCCCAGCTCCATAACGAATGTGAGCGATCTCCAAGGCTGCTGGACCTCCGCCAAGGGGGGCACGACATTATGGACCGGCGCCCCACACTATTTCCGCTACTGCTTTAATAAATCCGGAAGGGCCAAAAGCTTGTCGGTCCTGCTTGACAATAGAGGTAAAAAGGTAAAGGAATGCAGATCGGGCGCGGATGCCAAAATGGATGAAAAAGGCTTCATCCTGACCGAAGACATCGGCAACTGCCCGGGATGGAACCCGGGTGTCTTCAACTGCAAGCTCCGCTCACCCGGCACCGTCAACTGCAACTACAAAAGCGCGGGCGGCCAAAGCTCCTTCGTTATGTATTACAATGCCGACCTCAATCCCTGACAAGGCCGCCGCCTGAAGCCTCAATATGCCAATAGCGTGGGGCCGATACCTAAAAGATGGGGTGCGACTTGCCGTTGGCATCCGTTCACATCCGTTCACAGGAACCGCACAAAACCTCACTGAGCTTACGGAAGCGTCTTGCGCCCCAGGCTCCCGGGGCCTAACTTTGGCCCAAGGGCCTGACAGGGGGAAAAGGCCTATGTGGCTGGGGCCACAAAGTCCCTGATGGGCCCTCAACCGCGGGCCCGGCCCGAGACCCACACTCGCCCCTAAGGTTTCCCCAAACACGGGCCCACCAGCCCCTTGGAAGCCCCGCCAATCCCCACCAAGCACTCCAATCCCCCCCAACCGCGCCCCAAGCCAATACCAAGCCCAACCCAAGCCCTATTCCGCCCCCAGAAGCCAGCTGGACCAGCGGTCGTCGCGCTGGTTGTCGATGAGCTTGTAGGGGTAGCTACCCAAGAGCCTCTTCGTGAGCGTGTCGGCCTCGGAGGGGAGCAGCCCGGAGAGTATCAGGTAGCGCCTGTCGGCATAGGCCCCTTTGCCCAGAAGGTCCAGGTGCACGGCCAAGGGGATGTTGGAGAGCACTAGCCCGGCCTCATAAGAGGCGAAGTCGGCCGCCTCCCCGTAGACAAAGCTGACCTTGTCCCCCAACTGGTTCATTGCCAGGTTCTCGCGGGCAATCTCTATCGCAAGATGGCTGTAGTCCACGCCCAGGACCCTCTCGGCCCCCATCCTGGCGGAAGCCAGGGCCAGCACCCCGGTGCCCGTGCCCAGGTCAAGGCAGACCTTGGGAGCCCCCTTCCCTTGGGGGGAGTACACCCTCAGGAGGAAGGAGAGGCAGGCCTTGGTGGTGGCGTGCCCCCCGTAGCCGAAGGCAAGCCCAGGGTCGATTACAAGGGGCGCGAAGGGGCTAAGATGCCCGTGGACGGGGTTGGGGGACACCTTGGGGGGCGGGGCCTTGGGCCCCGCCCAGCTGGGCGGGTAGATGGCAAGAGGCCCTATGACCAGGGGCGGGGCGTTGGCCCCGTCCTGCCACTCGTCATAGCGCAGCCTGTGGACCTGGCTAAGGGTTAGCCCGGGGATGGAGGAAAGCAGGCCCCCTATG
Organism: Deltaproteobacteria bacterium; assembly: GCA_031278475.1. Lineage (GTDB taxonomy): Bacteria > Desulfobacterota > Desulfarculia > Adiutricales > Adiutricaceae > JAISMF01. Next base: position 6,516 of record JAITKK010000006.1, on the reverse strand, counting down.
TCCGCGTCCCCCTCGCAGAAGACGAAGGCGAAGTCGGCCTCGAAGTGGTAGCCAAGGAGTTTGGGGCCCATTATCGCCCTTAGGTCGGCCTTGTCGAAGAGGGCGCGGCTCTCCTTGTCGGCGCAGCGGATCTCGTAGATTGTAAGGGGGGTGTCCGGTCGCATGGGTTATAAACCCCAAGCGGCCCTTAAGGGGCCGTAGGCCCCTTAAGAGCCGCTTAGGTAGGACTCGTAGCAGCCCGGGCACAGCTCGGACAACACGTGCCTGAGGGGGCCCTTGCCTGCTGGCGGGGTGGTCCCGTATTTGCCCTGGAGCTCCTTGGGGCCTTCCGAGCTAAGATAGCTCCTCCCGGCCCAGTCGAGCAGGGCAAGATCGTTGTAGTCGTTCCCCAGGGCCACCGCATCCCCGGGCCCAAGCCCCAAGAGCGCGGCCAGCCTCTTGGCGGCGTCCCCCTTGGAAACCCCCGGCGGGTAGACCTCCAGCCACAGGGTGCCGTCATGGTAGGGGGAGGAGGTGAAGGCATAGGACAGCCAAGGCATGGCGGCCTTGAAGGTCGCGGCCCTCTCCCTCATGAGCCCGGGCTCGGCTATGAGTATGATCTGCCCCAGGGGGAAGCCCCTCTCCCCCTTCCAGGGGTGGGGCTCCCTATCCTCCTGCCCCACCATGGCCCGGAAGGAACTGGGCGCGTCGAAGCTCTCAGGGTACTTGTAGTAGAAGGCGTGGGTCCTGGGAGGCGGGAAGCAGAACACGAAGCCCAGCCTCAGGCCTATGGCGCACTCCACCGCCTGGGCCGCGTCCTTCTCCTGGAACGAGTGGCTCTCCAGCATGCCTTCGTGCCCGTTTTTGCCAAAACGGGAGATGGCGAGCCCCGCGCTTGAGATGAGGTAGTCGATCTCAATCCCCGGGTGCCAGTCGTACTCGAATGTCCGGATGCTCCTTCCGGTGTCAACCACCCTGATGCCACCGTTGGCGCCAATTGCCTTCAAGGCTGTCTGGTCTTCCTCCGCCACCGGCTCGCCCAGGGGCTTGATGGTGCCATCGAAGTCGGTCAGCCAAAGTTTTGGAAAATTCGCTTTTAGTATTTCGTCCATTTCCAGTTAACCCAAACTCCCCATATCCTTTATTTTATTTTTGCGCCGTGAGGGGGGCCATTGCCATGCGCCGGGTGCCCTTGTGGCTGATTTTTTAGCCTATCAAACGCTTCCCCTGAGCTTAATCAAGGCGGACCCAAGCTTCCTCACGTTAACATGACAAATGTCAGACAGGCTTTGGCGTTCCTTGGTTCTTTCCAGTGCGGTGCTAGTCCTAAGGCACTCGCCATTGCCGGCTGATCGTTGTTACGGGAGGCCCAGGACCCAGGCCTTCCCAACCGTCCTTGCCGTGTGGCAAAAGGATTGGGTGATTTTGGTAAACGCTTCACGCCTCATTTGGCTATTTTCTTCATGGCTCAATTTTCTTTGCATCAACTCTCTCCCACTTTTCCCGCATAGCTCAGGAAGGCCACATGGGGGACCCTGTCATGCCCCGCGCCAACAAGCCACGGGCCCTGGCTTTAAGGGGGCGAGCCCAGAAGGCGCACAAGGGCGCCCAAAACCCGTTTTTCCCCAATGGGCCCGCACGCCCCTTGGATTTTATAGCCCGGGCAACAAAGTATCAAGCTTTGGGCCCCTGACGGGGGAAGCCCTGGGCCCGAGGCAAAAAAACCGCCCCAACCCGGGCTAAGGGACCGGATGGGGCGGGCACGAAGGTCTATCTTGTTCCCGCCAAAACGGATGGGGTCGTGAGGGATCCCAAGGGCCCGCCTTGATGGGAGGTGTATAGCTAAAACGAAGGTTAGTTAACGGGTTGAAGGGAGGGCACTCCTCTGGGGAGTCCCGTGAAAGCAGGACTTGTGGGCCTTAGGCGGGAACCACGGCTTCCTTGCCGATGTCGGCAATCTGTTGCTTCTCACCGAAGACCTCCTCCCGCCTCAGGTGGCAGATGAGCTCGTTGCGGTGGGAGCACTCGTTGGAGGATTCCTTGGTCTCGTACCAACAGCAGTGCTCGGCAGCCTTACAGAGTGGGTTGGTGTGAGTGTGCTTGCTTTCGCCAATCTTTATGTTCTTTGCCATGATGCACCTTCCTCTGGAGTAAGGAAGTTCTCTAATGTCGCCAAAACACCATAACCGGGCATTCTGACGGTAGACAAGCGAGGCGAAATCGCCACGCTTGGGGAGCCCCGCGCCCTTCCGGATTCGGAAAAGCCTGATGAGGGGCAACCTCTGTTGAATATATTAGCAATAAGGGCGCCAGGTTCACTTTTTAGGAGCTGACTGGCAGCCTGAATATGTGAGGGCCTCCGCTTATGGTCGCCCGCGAGGCCAGGTGCGGGTTCAGGTCCTTGAGGGTCTTGTAGTCGGTGCCGTACTTACGTGCCAGCTCGACCCAAGAGACGGGTGAGGCGAAGGTCAGGCTCTCCTGCCTGTAGACTTGCGGCTGGTAGAGCCCCTCCGGGGCCACGCCGTTGAAGCCGTACTGCGGCGCGCCCTCCAGGACAAGCTTGATGGCGGCTATGCGGTACACATAGCGCTCCGTCTCCCGCGGGAGGTTTAGCTGGTAGTAGTCCGAGGCCCCCTGCGAGGAAAGGGCGGAGGACACCCTGGCCTCGCCGGCATTGTAGGATGCCATGGCGAGGGCCCAGCTCCCGAAGCGGGAGTAAAGTTCGGAAAGGTATCTCATGCCTATGGGGAGAAGCAGCTCGGGGAGGAATCTCTGATCCTCGTCCCGGCCCACCTTGAGCCCGAAACGCCTCGCGGTGGAGGGGATGAACTGCCAGATGCCGGCCGCACCGGCTGGGGAGACGGCCAAGGGCCTTAGGTCGCTCTCGGCGACTGCCAGGTACTTTAGATCCTGGGGAAGGCTTTGGGCCGCCAATGAGGATTCGATGAGGGGGAAGTAGCGCTGTCCGCGCCTGCGCCAGAGTTCAACCTGGGCGGGGTGGTTAACAGCCAACTGGAACTCGTAGTCGAGCCTCTCCCTGACCGACAGCCTTGACATGGGCAGGGCCTCGCCACAGAGTGTGACGCTGCCGGGGAGCTGGAAATCGGTCCTCCTGGGAACCTGCTCGCCCAAATCGGCGAGTGACCCGTAACCGGCAGGGGCCCCATCGCCCACGGGGACAACAGGCGTGCCCGGCACGCCCCTGTCCACCTGGCTACAGGATATTATCGCCGCCAACAAGGCGGTGGCCGCAAGGAGCAACCCCGCTAGGCCTGCTCTGTCAGTCTTATGGGTCATTTCGAGTTGGACCGCCACGGGGGATCCCGTGGCCTTTCCCGGTGGTATCCGTGATGAGGCTGCCTGGACAGGCGTTGGCAGGGGAATTGACACAGGGCAATTGGCTGAATAACCTGCTCATCATATGCCCATTTATCCCCCCATGCAAGCTTTTTTTGACAAAGTACAACAGTTTCTTTGCACCGTAAAAACCCTCTCCCGAATCCCCCCCCCCTATTATTAATATCGGCAGAAACTCCCCAAGGCAAAACGCATTTGGGTAGCTTTTACCCAACCATAAGCCATGGGCCCATAATCAAAGGTTTAGCCCCACATGCTGTGGTCGCTACCTGCCCATAACTATATATACATTAATTTAACTCAAAAATATACCAATATGCTACTATATTTTAATTATTTTATTATTTCAAGTGACCAAACTCAAATTTTATATGTATCAAATATGTTTTAATTTTATTTAAACAAATTGATAAAACACAAAAAAATCCATTTTTTTACCCGGATTCGCTCCCAAGGCTTGTAAAAAGCCCGAACCTTAAAAAGGAGGCTTATAGGCTAAAGGGCCCTATGCCAGTTTCCAAGACCAGGCATCCCCTGCGGCCTTTAAGGCTTCTTCTTAGAACCAATGGCCTGCCCGCATTGGCTCCCAAGGCTTATAACCATGCGGCCAGGCTAGGCTCAAGCCCCAATGCAAAGGAAAAGGGCCCAAAGGGAGCTTACTTGGGCCCGGATGAAAAAACGGGGCAGGGTTTGACCCTGCCCCGTTTCCCAGCGAAGACGGTTGTTTGTTTTGGCTTAGTTGTTTTTGGGGAGCCTCGCGACGTACTCAAGGTTCAAGACCAGGTCGCCCCTCTTGCCGTCCTTGGGGACGTAGGCGCCCAAGTTCCTGAGCCGCACCTTGCCGTACCTCAGCATGTCGGGGCTAAGGGTTATCTCTATCTCGGTCTCCTGCGACACGAACCCCTTGCCCTCGCAGCGGTGGCAGCCTACCGGCTTGTACACGAAGCCGTTGCCCTTGCGGGCCAGGGTCACGCCCTGGCCCAGACAGCGGGGGCAGGCCTCCCGGCGGGTCACTGGCAGGCTTATGCGCACGGCCCTGAGGGGCTCGGGCTTCTCCAGGACCAGGTCATAGTGGACGTCCAGGCCCTTGTCCCTCTTGGCCGAGAAGACGTAGGGGCTGAGCTCGAGATCCAGGTCATGCCCGGCCTTGCCCGCCGTCGTCTTGCCGTCCAAGGCGTCCCTCAAGAGACCCTTGTAGGCGTCGTAGGCCTTCCGGAACTTCTCGGCACTGGCCGAGCCGTTGGCGGCCGGGCTGTCCGGGTGGTATGTCTTGGCCATGACCCTGTAGGCGGCCTTTATCTCGTCCAGGCTCGCGCCTTCTTTCAGGTTCAGGTCTTTGTACATGCTTTGGGTCATTGTCATTTTGTCGCCTCCGCTGTGTTACGTCACGCCTTGGCAAATGCAATGCCCATGCCATTCTGAATTATTCAATAAATTCCGGTACTTAGCTGAATTTTTTCCAAAAAATACTGTGATCTCCCCTGAAAATCGTTATCCTGGCTTCACAGTTTGGGCCCGGGCAGGCTCCTTCCCACCCCAAAGGGCACCCCAAGCTGCCAAATGCCTCTATATATTAATGTATGGGGAGGGAGGCGAAGCTCTCCGCTATCCAACCGCCAGTATGTTGATTATTATAATTTTAACTATATGTCTATTATTATGAAGAAATTAAATGCGCATTAAAGAAAACCGTGAACTTAAGTTCACGGTTTTTGTCTTCACGGCTTGGCTTTTTCCCTCAATTCAAGGGAAGGGTGTCACTCAGGGCTGCTTTGAGGAAATTTTCGTGAATTCAAATTCACAGGTTAAGGGCCTTAAAGTGTCATGGAACCTTAAACGCAACCATAATCAAGGAATTATAATCCAAGGGCCCGTTAGGTGCAGTCCTCCCATTGCGCAGGGAACTTCACATGCCAGCCCAACTCTGGCCGTACAGCCATAGGGCCCAGCGGCACTTACCTTGGCCATGGGCCATAGTTTGGGCGGAAGTTATCCCCCGCTTTAAACATTTTATCGGCTAGTTTAGCTTGTTTCTAAAATCCGGCGCCGGGTTGGCCGGAGGGTGGCGGGCTCGGCCTGCCTATGACAGCTGCGCGTTTTTTGAGGACCGAGGCGCCCTCAATTTTATTTCTTCATAATACGTGATTTATGGGTTAATGGATTTGTTTCCGGGAAGGCATACGGTAAAACTTTTTCTTGGGCGCAGCCCTAACCTGTGATTGGCCCTGGCACTGGCTCGAGGCTTGCGGGTAAGGGCCTGCGACTAGGGCAAGGCCCAGGCAGGCCCACGCAAAGCCTTAAAGATGCCAATGCGCAGCGGATTGCCCGTGACATGTGAAGCTAACTTCACAGAAAATCCAGGCTTTTCAGACGGCGGCCACTGCGTTACTGCTAGTGTGAATTAAAATGCACAGTTGATGGCAAAAGGTCGCTCTTATTGAAGAACTTTGCCTGGTTTTAGGAAGGCCTGCCACCTTGCGACGTCTACTGGTGCCTTCATGGGTGCCAGGGCAAAACAATATCTTGTGCAAGTAGGTTAAATGCCGTACATTACAACAGTATTTTTTTGTCTCAGAGGGTCTCATATCGGTTAAGGGCGTTTCAGGAAGTCCCAGTGTTCCACCAAGGTGTCCCAAGGTGCCCCAACATGACCCAAGGTGCCCCAACATGACCCAAGGTGCCCCAACATGACCCAAGGTGCCCCAAAGTGACCCAAATATTTCCAAGGCAGGGCAGCTATCCATGGGGGAGGCAAACCGAAAGCCTGGGGCAAAGCCAATTGAACCCCATGAGCCAGGATACCCTGAGGCGAGCCCCGGCAAAATCAAGCCCCCCTACCTGGAAAGTGGGGAGATCGCCATGACAAATGCCTGTTGCTGACACGGGCCAGGATCCAGCGCCAAAAACTACCAGGCTCCCTTGTTTGGCCAGAACCCTGTGATGTTGGGAATGCCAAGGACGATTTGGATAATATTTTTCTCTAAATTCTATATTTATAATTATCTTTTACAGAGTTCGGAATTACTTCAAAATGAAAGCAAGGAAGATGGCACCCCTAGATTTAAAAACCGTGGATTTATTCGCAGGGGGAGGGGGGTTATCGGCTGGTTTCGCAAAGGAAGGGTTCGAAATAGTGGCAGCCTACGAATTGTGGGAACCGGCGGCCAACTGCCATGAAAA
>JAITKK010000244.1 GCA_031278475.1 Deltaproteobacteria bacterium | reverse complement strand
ATTTCAAAAACCCGCCCGCACCCCGCAGCCCTCACCCAGCCGACTGACACACCGAACAAGCCATTGCCGGGATTTTAGGCAAATAGGCCCGGGACCCCGGCCTTGTGCCCCGCCCCATGCCCAATGGCGCCATAATCGCGCCAAAGTCGTTCCCTAATCACGCGACAAAAACGCCATAACCACGCAACAAACGCGCCTTAAACGCGCCTTAAACGCGCCATGGCAACGCCATAATTTCACCTTTTTAACGCCCGAACCACGCAACAAACGCGCCATAATCACCAAACAAACGCACCACAAGCGCACCATAAAAAGCCATAATCACGCAATGGTTGCGTCATTTGGGTTTAAGGCGCCCCAACGCTCATTGAAGCTTTGCCCCGGCTGTGGTACAATCGTGCCACCATCGGCCGTTTAGGCGACGTTCGGCCTTGGCGGGTATGCGCCCCCCAAAAGGGGGCCCCGGCAGTATCGCAACCGTCAAAATGCCGACAAGGCCCGCAAAGCCCGAACGGGCCGGGTTGTCCCCGAATCCCACCCCAATCCCACCGCCCTGGGCCCCGGAGTAATCAGATGAAGCCTTTACGCCTTGCGACGGCCCAGCTGCTCCTGCCCGCGCTGCTCTTCCTGCTGGCCGCGGCCGCACAGGCCCAGACCCAGCCCCCGGCGCCGAGCCAGCCCCAGACCCAATCGGGCGACCCCGGGGCCCAGGGCCAGGTGAGCGACACCCCGGCGGGCCGCGAGTTCGTCCACCTCTCGATGCTGGGCACCTTCAGCGCGGGTTTCGTCCTCGAGACCTACGGTTTCATAGGGTCTCTGGCGGATCTCCTGCACCACGGGGTCTACGAGCCCGAGACCGTGCGTTCCATGCTGGGAGAGACCAAGATCTTCCTCCAAAGATCCCTTGAGAACCTGCGGGTCTACCAGGACAGGACGGTCACCGTCTCGCCCAGGGACCTCCAGTTCATCAACGGGATCGCCGAGATCACCGCCTACCTCATCTCCGAGGCCGACAGCCTGTCGGCCTACGCCGAGTCCTTCGACAAAAAAGACTACGACAGCTACAAGGACGCGAGAGCCAAGGCATGGAGCGGGATCAAGCTGCACCTGGGCATCAAGTAGCCCGGGGAGCGGGGCTTTTGCCCATGGCCCAGCCCATGGCCCTCCCATGGCCACGCCTACGGCCAATGGCCCCTCCCATGGCCGGTGCGGCCTCTCCCGGGTTTCGCAGGGCGAAGGGGCCGATGGCCAGGGGTCCCGTCTTTTTTGCAAGAGGGCAAAGTCCGCATTTTAAATTTTGAATTGCCGTTCCTTTTTTGCTATGCTGACATGGAGTTATTGTCACGGAAGGGGGATAGGCGCTCATTCCCACAAGGCCCTCCCAGGGGGCGGGGGCGCTTCCCCTTTTTGGTGGCATGCCCCGCGGGCGGCGGCATTTGGGCCGCCTGCGGGCGATCAGGGATTGGGTTTTGCCGCGGGCGCGGACAACGCCCCCGGGCGGGACGCATCGGGGCCCTGCGGGGCCCGGCTGGGCGCGGGCCTATGGCCCGAGAGGTAAAAGATGGCAGAGATACAGAGACGCCGCTCAACTTTGTCCGGGACCGTCAAGGACCAGAAAGCGGACAACTACAAGCTCATACTCGGCGAGTACCTGCTCAAGGCCGGGCAGATTACCCGCGGGCACCTGGAGGAGGCCACCAAGTGGCTCCGCCAGCACCCCAACGACTTCCTCTCGCGCTTTTTGCTGAGGAAGAACTACGTCGAGCCCAACACCATACCCAGCGTCCTCTCCAGGCAGTACAGCTACCCGATGGTGAACCTGGGCGATCGCGAGATCTCCCAGCAGGTCCTTGACCTGGTCCCCTACGAAATCGCCAAGAAGGACATGGTCATCCCCTACCAGATCAGGGAAAACCGGGTGATGATGGCCATGCTCGAGCCCACCAACAACAAGGTCGTGGAGGAGCTTACCAACCTCACCAAGCTCCAGGTGGTGCCCGTGGTCGTGAGCGAGAAGGATCTGGTGGCGGCCTTCAAGGCCCACTACCACATCTCCGACGACGAGGAGGCCTCCTTCTTCGCCCCGCTCGACCCCAACGCGGTCGTGGAGGACCAAGGCCCCCTGACCGTGGACAACCTTGGGGCGCTCATCTCGGACGCGCTGGAGGACTTCTCGTTCGGCGACACCAAGGGCCAGGACGACGACATAACCTCCGACACCTACTCCGCCGAGAACTCCGCCATAATCAACCTCGCGAACCAGATACTCATCCAGGCGGTCCAGAGCGGGGTATCCGACATCCACATCGAGCCCTTCGAGAAGCAGTTCTACGTGCGCTACCGCATGGACGGCTCCCTCTACAAGCACACAAGGCTCCCCCTGGAAATCAGGAACGCCCTCATAGCCCGCCTCAAGATCATGAGCAGCCTCGACATAACCGAGCGCCGGGTGCCCCAGGACGGCCGCATAAAGCTGCGCATAGGCAAGAACAAGGAGATCGACTTCCGGGTGAGCTCGCTCCCCACCCTCTTCGGCGAGTCCGTGGTCCTGCGTATCTTGGACAAGTCCGGCCTGAACGTGGACATGACCAAGCTGGGATTCACCCAGAAGAACCTCGACCAGTTCATGAGGGCTGCCTACCGCCCAAACGGGCTTCTGCTGGTCACCGGCCCCACGGGCTCGGGGAAGACCGTCACCCTCTACTCCACCCTGACCCTCAGGAACACCGACGACGTGAAGATACTCACGGCCGAGGACCCCGTGGAGTTCAACTTCCCGGGCGTGAACCAGGTGAACGTCGTCAAAGAGGTGGGCATGACGTTCGCGAAGGCCTTGAAGGCCTTCCTCCGCCAGGACCCGGACATCTGCATGATCGGCGAGATCCGCGACCTGGAGACGGGCGAGATCGCGGTCGAGGCGGCCATGACCGGCCACTTGGTGCTCTCCACCCTGCACACCAACGACGCCCCCTCCACCGTCACCCGCCTTGTGGACATGGGCGTCGCGCCCTTCAACGTGGCGGCCGCGCTCATAGTCTGCTCGGCCCAGAGGCTCCTGAGGAGGGTCTGCCCCAACTGCCGGCAGCTCATGCCCAAGCTCCCTGCCAACAAGCTCATAGAGGCGGGTTTCGACCCCAACGAGGTCCAGGCCGTGCAGCTCTACGAGGGCCGCGGCTGCCCCACCTGCAAGGGGACCGGCTACAAGGGCCGCCTGGGCGTCTTCGAGGTCATGGAGAACTCCCAGACCATAGCCGACGCCATCGCCTCCAAGGTCAACGAAGGTCATCTCAGGAAGATAGCCCTGAAGGAGGGCATGCTCACCCTCCGCCAGGACGGGCTCCTGAAGGTGCAGCAGGGCATGACCACCCTCGCGCAGGTGCTGGAGAAGACGGTCGTCCAGCGGGAGAGCCTGCCCCACTACCTACTGAACCCGGACGAGCAGGTGTTCGAGAACGGGGACATCATCATCAAGGAAGGCAACACGGACACGGCCTTCTACAAGCTCATCCAGGGCTGCCTCGAGGTCTACAAGGGCCAGAACCTCATAGCCGAGATATCCCAGACCAACACCTATTTCGGGGAGATGAGCTCCCTCGTGGGCTCCCGCCGCTCGGCCACCATCAAGAGCCAGGGGAGGAGCATAGTGAAGGTCTTCCCGGGCGACAAGCTGGGCGAGGTCCTGGACAACTACCCGGACATCGCGAAGCAGATAATCAGCACCCTGGTCCTGCGCCTCAACGAGTCCGGGAACCGCCTCTCCGAGATGATGCAGAACAGGATAGAGCTGGAGCGCACCTACGTGAACCAGCTTACGAGCCAGGTGGGCGCGCCGGGCGCGATGCTCTCGGGCAACCGGCCCATAGCCTCCGCCCCTAAGGGCGGCCTGGCCGGGAACCTTGCCACCGCCTCCAAGCCCTCGGCCCTGTCGAGGCTGGCCGCCAAGAAGGCGGCGTCCGCGGCAGGCACCCAGGCGCCCCAGGCCCCGCCCCTTCCCGGCCAGAGGCCCATCGCCCAGTCAGGCCAGCGGCCGGGGCCTTCCGTCCCGGGGAACGGGAGCGGCCAGCCGCTGCCCCAGGCCATGCCCAAGCCCATGGCCCCGCAGCCGCCCCCGCAGGTCGCGAGGGTGATGAGGGCGGTGCCGCCGAAGCCCGAGGGCGGGCCCATGGTGGCCGAGCGCACCTCCTTCGTGCGCACCCTGCTTCCCGCGGATCAGACCCAGCAGATAAAGACCGTGCCCGGCGGCGGCTCGCCCCAGGCCAAGCTCCTGCGCGAGGTATCCGGCTCTTAGGCCAAGGGCGCCCCGGGCCCCCATGGCCGATGGCCCCGCAGGCGGCATCCCTTGCCCCGAGGCCGGGAAAGCCGCGGCTGGCCTGGGGTTTTGCGTAGCCGGGAAAGTCTGCTAAAGTGTTGTCGCGGCCCCCACAGGGACGGGGGCCCGCTTGGTTTAAAGGGCAGGTTAAGCATCGTGTTAGCTTTAGGAAGGCCGCCTTCCGGATAGGATAGTTATGCCCAGACCCTGCCCGGCCCCGCCTCCGGGGGCCTCATCCCCCCGCCATGGCGCAAGGCCCAGCCCGGGCCACCCCCCGAAAAGCCCGCCCCCGCGCGCGCTTGCCGCGCTCATCCCGATAGCCCTTGTCATCCTCTTCCTGGCCCTTGCCCGGTTCATGGCCTCCCCGCCCCGCCTCGAGGCGCAGGGGGACAGGGTCGCCGCGGCCAGCTACCCGGTGTGGCTCTTCACCCGCTACCTGAACCACGGCAGGGATTTCTTCAGGGTCGAGCTCATGACCAACCCCGAGACCGGCTGCCCGCACGAGTTCAACCCAAGGCCAAGGGACCTCGAAAGGCTCACCCAGACCAAGAACCTGGTGGAGAACGGCCTGGGGCTCGAGGTCTACCTGCGGAGGGCCCTGAGGGTGGCCCCCCCCGACATATTCATCATAGACGCCTCCCAGGGCGTCCCCACCCTCCTCAACAACACGGGCCGGGTGGAGGTGCCCGGGGATCCCGCCCAAACCTCGGTCACGCCCAACCCCCACATCTTCCTCTCCCCCAAGAACGCCTCCATAATGGCCGCCAACATCGCCAAGGGCCTTAGCGAGAAGGACCCGGCCGGGACCGAGCACTACAAGGACAGGCTCGGGCGCTTCCAGGCCTCCATGACCACCCTGGAAGAGGAGATAAGGGCCTTCAGGGTCGGGCACCGGGGCTACAAGGTGGTGACCAGCCACGGCTTCATGGACTACCTGGCCCAGGAGATGGGGCTCGCGATAATAGCCGACATAGAGCCCGCCCCGGAGGTGCCGCCCTCGCCCGCGAGGCTCGCGGGCCTTGCCGGCATAATCCGCGAGCTGGGGGTGTCCGCCATACTGGTGGAGCCGCACGCGGACCTGTCCCAGGCCAAGACCCTTGGGTCGGAAACAAGGATCCCGGTCGCCATGGTGGACCCCGCCACCTCCGGCTCCTCCGATCCCCCCGAGGACTACTACCAGCAGGTGATCAGGTCCGACATCGTGATGCTCGCGAAGCTTTTGCCCGTAAACTCCGCGGGCAAGTGAGGGGGGATACCATGGAAGAGGGAAAAACCGGTATGGAGCCTCTAGGGCCCAAGGCGGGCGCGGGCCTTGCTGATGGCGGCGGCTTCCCCTGCCACGACCCGGGGGAACACAAGGGCGGCACGGGCGCGGGGCCCGGCGCCCCGCCCTTCGCGGAGATCCGCGACCTGGGCGTGTCCTACGGGCGCTACGACATCCTAAAGGGCGTCTCGGCCGTCATACCCGAGCGGAGGCAGACGGTCATTATAGGCCCCAACGGGGCCGGGAAGAGCACCCTGGTGCTCGCCCTTCTTGGGGAGGTGCCCCACACGGGCTCAATCACCTTCAGGAAGCCCAAGCCCGTCATCGGCTACGTGCCCCAGCGGCTGGACTTCGACAGGCACCTGCCCCTGTCGGTCGCGGAGTTCATGGCCCTTGGCAGGGGTTTCTGGCCTTTGTGGCTCAGGATCCCCAAGAAGGTCAACGACCGCAACCGGGAGTACCTGGAGATGGTGCGGGCGGGGAATCTGCTCCCAAGGCCGCTGGGGTCCCTTTCCGGAGGCGAGACCCAGCGGGTCTTCCTCGCGAGGGCCCTCATGGGGAACCCGGACATGCTCATCCTGGACGAGCCCGCGACCGGGGTCGACGTCTACGGGGAGAAGCTGCTCTGCGAGATCCTCGACACCTTCAAGCGGGACTTCACCATAGTCATGGTGTCCCACGATCTGGCGACGGCCAAGGCCCACGGCGACTGGATTATCTGCCTGAACCGCACCGTGGTCGCCCAGGGGGCGCCTGACGCCATATTCCGAACGGACGTGCTCTCCAGGGCCTTCGGGCTGCACCTGGGGCCCCTGTTCGAGCGCGAGTCGCAGGGGGCCGCGGCCCCCGGCGCGGCTTAGGGGGTGCCCCATGGAATACCTGCAACACCTCTACGACCTCATGGCCGTCTTCTACGAAGCCGAGTTCATGCGCAGGGCGGCCCTTGCCCTCTTCCTCCTCTCCATAGCCGCCTCCGGCACCGGGGTGCTCGTGGTCAGCAGGCGCATGGCCTTCTTCCCGGACGCCGCCGGCCACACCATATTCGGGGGCCTCGCCCTGGGGCTCATCCTGGGGCTCCCCATCGACATAACGGTCCTCTGCTTCGGCGTCCTTATCGGCATCCTCATCATATATGTCATGAGGCACAGCACCCTTGCCTCGGACACGGTGATAGGGCTCATATTCTCTGGCGGGGTGGCCTTCGGGCTGGCCCTTGTGAGCCGCTACCCGGAGGCCCAGAACAAGATCACGGCCTACTTCCTGGGCGACATCATGACCGTCAACGACGATGAGATGAAACTGCTCATCATCCTTGCCATCGTCTCCATCCTGTTCTTCGTCTTCCTCTACAACCGCCTGATGCTCTCCTGCGTGGCCCCGGCCAACTACCTGAAGGGGGCCCTCACCGAGTACCTGTTCGGGGGCTTTTTGGCCTTCGTGGTGGTGATAGCCGTCCAGGTGGTGGGGGTCCTTCTGGTGACGGCCCTGCTCATAGCCCCGGCCGCGGCCGGGAGGCTCCTGGCCCCATCGGGGAGGTGGATGTTCTGGATAGCCCTCCTTGTGTCGGTGGTATCCGGCCAGGTGGGGCTCTCCATCGCCTACCAGCCCGTGGTCAACACCACCCCGGGCGCCACGGTCGTCTTCATATCCATCGTGATATTCGCCCTCTGCGCCCTGGGGAAGAAGGCCTGGACGGCCCTTAGGAAGAAGGAGGCCATAGTGAACGAAAGCCCGGGTTGAGCCTCCTAAGGGCAAGGCCGGAAGGCCTATGGCATGACTGCAATGAAGCCCAGGTTCCATGCAAAGGCAGCCCGGATTGGGTTATGACCCTGGGTTTTTCCCACATCGCATCAAAATCGGGCCCTAAAACCCAAAAAACCTGACAATCCTTTTCCGAAAGCCGGGCATCGCCCGGCTTTCGTTTTAAGGGGAGCCAAGCCGTTCGGGTTGGGTGCGCGGGGGCGCCGTTTGCGCTCCGAAAAGACGAAAGCGCTCCTAATGGTCCACAAACAAAAAGCCGCTGTGCGAAAAATTATGATTGATTGCGGATTTGACCCCATTTGATTGACTTTTGTTTTCCGCATCGTTAAGGGATTTTGGATGGATGTGTCCGGCTCCAAGGAAATGCGCAAACGCCCAAAGGGGGCCCAATTGCCTCGAAAAGCCCCATAATTATGGGATTTTGAGCTTTAGGGGGCATGGGCTGTGCCTTCCCAAGGGCTTAATAATGAATCGATTGGGGAAGGGCATATCCTAAAGCCGCGCCCCAAGCTTCCCTTGATTGTGGCAATCGCAAAAGTTTCCGATTCGGGAATCGGAAGGAAAAACGTGTGACAGTCGCAAATATTTTGGGGGCAGGGGAGGGTGAAACTTGCGGGTTACCAGCGAAAATTTATCCGCCCGTAAAATAAGACAAACACACGGGTTTTTTAAGAAACGCCTCCGTTATTTGGGTCATGGGCCAAAAAAATGGGCATAAGTCATGGAAAATACGAGGTTGGGGTGATTTTGGGAAATTTTAGGCGAAGTTAGGGGCTTTTAGGGCCATCCGGGAAAATGGGGTAAAGGCGATTTTTCCTGGAAGGGCAAAAAAAACAATGACAATGTGTTTTTTGAAAACGGATGAACTGTTTCAGGGTGACAAAACAAATTTTTGCAATTCCATAATTGGTTTAAGTTTTGCCTGCGGGCTCCTTTTCCAGTACGCATTAGCAAGCTTATTGTTTTGCATCCGCAAGGATTTCATAATGACGCTACGTTTTCATGCCTATAATATAAGGGAAATGTCAGAAAAAAATGTACAAGGCCGGTTTTTTTTGAAGATGATCAAAAAAATATCGGGAATGAATCAAGCCCTAAGTGTGTCTGCGGGCTGGAAATGCGGGCAGAATAAGCACAATTGCCCGCAAGAGTTGGGAAAAGGAAAACGCAAAAAGAGAGCCTGATTTTTGCAATCATTAAAAAGCGTTGCAATATAATGACTATATGCGTGAGGGCTTGAAAAATATGCGAATTTGACTTGGGAAATGGCTTGGGATTTTCATACCTTATATTGTGTTTTATAAAAATATAATCACTACATATTGTATAAAATCTGAAATCGCTTGTTTTACAAGGGGTTTGGTGTCATTTTTTCGACTTGATTTTGTTAAGAAAAGGCTTGCGTTTGCTTTCTGAAATATCTTAGAATCCGAAAGACATAAAAAGCCAACCAATAAAAAATAAAACAAAATTCTAACCTCTTTGATTTGGTTTTTAACAAACGCGAGTAAGACGCACCAATTCCAAGGAGAAGGGCCTTTTAGCTATTGCCCGCACATGCTGGCTTTCCGGCGATTTGACGTATCAAGGCAAAAAATGGCCTGAAACGCCTTAAAGGCATACGTCCTAGAGCCGGATTCCAAGATAACATGCCGACCCCATCCAAGTCACCAAAGGCTCCATAATTAGCTAACAAAACAAATAAGCATAGGTCTTGCCTTGGGTTTTCGAGGGATTTGAAAACCCCTATGGGGCGTGCCAACTAGTATCGCTGTGTTCGTAGGAAACTTAAACATTTGGCGGGTTTCTGCGCCCAGACGGGTGCCCCATGGCCGCAAAATCTGGAATCAAGAGCTGGCATATTAAAGTAAAGAGGCTATCGTGAAAGACATGTTTTTGGGCAAAGTCATCAAGATGCCGATGAAATACAAGGAAATACCCTTAAACATCACTGATTTTGTGTATATGAGGGAACACGGCTGTCTGTACGTGGACAAAACATCCTATATAGAGAAGCTGTTGGACAGGAATGACAAGTATTTTCTCTTATTACGGCCAAAGAGTTTCGGAAAGACCGTGTTTTTGAATACCTTGGATGCATTTTTCTCAGGCAGGGAGGAGCTTTTTAGGGGTCTTTACATTCACGACAAGGTAAGGATATTTGAGAAATTCCCGGTGATAAAGCTTAATATGGCCCTTGCCACAAGGAGCACCGAGATATTAATCGAGTCGTTAACGTCAAGGCTTCTAGTCATCGCGGAGGAGATGGGGGTAGAGCTAAGGTACCAGAACAACCCGAGCGAAGCCCTGTTCTGGCTTATAAAAGACACGAGGAAGAAGTTCGGGAAAAGAATAGTCGTACTAATTGACGAATATGACAAGCCGGTCTTGGATCATCTTTTCGAAGCTGAGCTTGGCTATGAGATAAGGCGGATCATGCGCGATTTCTACCTTGTCCTAAGGGAGGCCGAGCCATACCTGCATTTCATTTACCTAACCGGAACCGCCAAATACAGCCAGACGGCGATGAACCCGTATATGAGCAATGCAATTGATTTGACTTTCTTAGACGAGTTCTCGACGGCATTCGGCTACACAAGAGAGGAATTCATCACCTATTTCTCGGATCGCTTTGAGCCGCTTCTGGAAAAGCTGATTAAGGCAGGAAAATACGGCCCAGACGATTCGATTGTGGATTTAAGAAACGACATACTGGATTTCTATGACGTTTTCAGCTGGAATGGAAGGAAAAAGGTCTTTTCACCTCACTCCATAAACAGGTATTTCTACCTAGGCGGCCCTAATGAGCTGTTGTTTAAGGCCGATAGCCCCAGATTGCTAAAGAACATATTCGGAGACGACATCGAATCCTTCATAGCCACGACCTTCCAGAATTATACCTACGACGACTTCTGCCGCATAGACGTAGGGACGGTAAACAAGGTGGCGTTGATGTTCTATACGGGATATCTGACTGTCGAGCAAGTGTATAACGTGAACAGCCAGTTCTTTTACAACTTAAGAATCCAAAATTACGAAAAAAACCATGAATTCTGCTCGACATTATATGATTTCATTTTTGCCCACAAGACCCATTCAGAGATGGATCTCTACATGAAGCACGTGGTTTACGCAATCAGGACGCAAAACGCACAGGCACTTGAGGCGATGCTTTCTGATTTGTTTTTCAATTTGCCAATGATCTTAAAGCTCAAATCGCTTTGCGTCTCAGGGCAGTTGGACATCAATGCCGATGATATAGACATCCACGCCCCATCCCCCAAAAACTACGATTACTTCGATACCGAATCGGATAAAAAAGAAGAACTGGTGTTCCCCTCGAAGGATTTCCCTGCCGCCAAGTACATGAAAAACGTGAGCGCCACCAGATTCAACGACCGCTTCGACATTATTTTCCAGACCTCCATCCAAGCCTTTTTCGAAGGGCACGGCTTCCTTACGAAACCCGGCATACTGCGGGCCAACAGGGAAACCCACATGGAATGCGGCAACAAGTACGAGACATTTTTGATAAAGACCACGAACGTGAAGCCCAACGGCAAAAACGGCGACTCCATTTGCAAGACACTCTTAAATGAGGCCAAGCAGGGCCTGGAGTTCATCAACAACCAGACAAGGGGCCAAAAGTGCCTGAAACAGGCGACCAGGGTGAGTAAGATTGGCCTCGCCATCTCGCCTTTCGACAAAATAAAGGTCGCATTCTCGCAATGACCCGGGCCTTGACGGCATTTCCTTAAAGCGCCCAGCGGCCTTCCGGCCGTTTTCTGTTTTTTTACAAAAAAGCCTACTCTTTTCCGGAAAGGCCCACGCGTCGCAAGGATTTGCCAGCCATGATTCCCATACCCCCCGCATACCCCGCACAAGCCCCGCAACCCCACGCAAGCCCCGCAACCCACACGCCAATAATTATCCAACTTTCTGG
>JAITKK010000217.1 GCA_031278475.1 Deltaproteobacteria bacterium | reverse complement strand
CCTTGGGTCTCTATGCCAAGGGAGAGCGGGGTGACGTCCAAAAGCAGGACGTCCTTGACGTCCCCCTTGAGCACGCCGCCCTGGATGGCGGCGCCCACGGCCACCACCTCGTCCGGGTTCACGCCCTTGGAGGGCTCCTGGCCGAATATCTTCCTGACCTGCTCCACCACCTTGGGCATGCGGGTCATGCCGCCCACCAGTATGACCTGGTTGACCTGGGTGGGGGAGAGGCCCGCGTCCTTCAGGGCCGTCTCGCAGGGGCCTACAACCCTCTGGATGAGATCGTCCACCAGGTTCTCGAGCTTCGAGCGGGTGAGCTTCAGGTTGAGGTGCTTGGGCCCGGAGGCGTCCGCCGTCACGAAGGGCAGGTTGATGTCCGTCTCCATGGAGGAGGACAGTTCCATCTTGGCGCGCTCGGCCGCCTCCTTCAGGCGCTGGAGGGCCATCTTGTCCTCCCTGAGGTCTATCCCGGACTCCTTGCGGAACTCGTCCACCATCCAGTCGATTATCTTCTTGTCGAAGTCCTCGCCGCCCAGGAAGGTGTCCCCGTTGGTGCTCTTGACCTCGAAGACGCCGTCGGCTATCTCCAGGATGGAGATGTCGAAGGTGCCGCCGCCCAGGTCGAACACCGCTATCTTCTGCTCGTTCTTCTTGTCCAGGCCGTAGGCCAGGGCCGCGGCCGTGGGCTCGTTCACTATGCGCTTCACCTCCAGCCCGGCTATGCGGCCCGCGTCCTTGGTCGCCTGCCTCTGGGAGTCGTTGAAGTAGGCCGGGACCGTTATCACCGCCTCCTTGACGGGCTCGCCCAGGAAGCTCTCCGCCGTCTGCTTCATCTTGGTGAGTATCATGGCAGATATCTCGGCCGGGCTGTAGGTCTTGCCCCTGGCCTCCACGGCGGCGTCGCCGTTCCCGCCCTTTACCACGGCGTAGGGGACCACCTCCATGTCCTTTTTGACCTCGGGCGAGTCGAACTTGCGCCCGATGAGCCTCTTGATCGCATAGATGGTGTTCTCGGGGTTGCTTATCGCCTGCCTTTTCGCAATCTGCCCCACAAGCCTCTCCCCGTTCTCGGCGAACGCGACCACCGAGGGCGTGGTCCTGTTGCCCTCCGTGTTGGCGATTACCTTGGGGTCGCTTCCGTCCATGAAGGCCACGCAGGAGTTGGTGGTCCCCAGATCGATTCCTATGATTTTTGACATACCTTAGATCCTCCAAAGCGAAAACTGTATTTTTACGGGCTTTTTCCCAAGCCCTGATGAGTGATCCTTTATTATCCTGTTGCCTTGCGCAAAGCCTTTGTGCCCGGTGGCCAAGCCCTGGGCCCGGTGCCGGGCCCAGGGCCACTTGTGCCCGGCATGGGGCCCGTGCGCCTGGGTCATTGTCTCTTTTCGGGGCTTGGCTTCCTGGTTGCCTTCCTTTGCCCAATGCTTTGTCCGATTCTTTAAGCAATCCCTTGCCGAATCATTGGCTATCCTTTGGCAGGGGCGTGGCCGCCTTTGCCAGGGGGATGCCCCTATGCCTGGTTCTTCCTCACCAGGGTCACCTGGATGGGCCTTACCAGCATGGAGTCGTAGAGGTAGCCCTTGTTGACCATCCTCGCGACCACACCGTCCGCAAGCTCGTCCGACGGGGCCGGCTCGAAGCCCATGGCCTCCTGGAAGTTGGGGTCGAAGCTGTCGCCGGGGGAGACCGCTATCTCCTTCAGGCCGTATTTGCCCAAGGTGTCCACAAAGCCCTTGAGCGTCATGCCGACCCCGTCGGCGAGGCTTTTGGCGGCCGCGTCCTTCGGGTCGGCGTAGCTTAAGGCCCGGTTCAGGTTGTCCAAAACCGGTATGAGGTTCTTCATAAGCTCCACTCTCGCCTCCTCGCCCTGGCCCAGGTTGTTCCCTCCCTTGGGGCCGGGCCCTTCGGTTTTCCCAGGGTCCTGGTAGGGCGACGGGATGGGGACCGGCGGGGCCGTGTCCGCGGCCTGGGAACCCTTCCTGGTCTCAAGGGCCTGGCCCAAGGGGTCCAATAGTTCCCTTACCCAGATGCCAAGCTCGGCCGGGAGCGGGGTCAAGGCCCCGTCGTCCAGGGTAACCTTCAGGGTCTTCCCGCTCACAAGCTCCTTTGCCGTCGGCACGAAGAGCCCGTCGCCCTGGACCTGGTAGGTGACCTCCACCTTGGTCTGCCCGCGCCTCGCGGGCGGGACGCCAGAGAGCTTGTAGTTGCCCAGGAAGGCGTAGGAAGAAGACGAGGGCCCGTCGCCCTGGACCATCCTAAGGTACATCTCGCTCTGGTTGTCCGTCGCGGTGGTGTAATAGCTCTTCCTCCCGATGGGGTAGCCCTGGCCCCTTTCGAGTATCAGGCTTATCCGGTCGCCCCCGGTGTCAATCCCAAGGGAGAGCGGGAGCGCGTCCATCACAAGCGTCCGGAAGTTACCGGTTGCGGCCTCAGCCGCGAATATCGCGGCCCCCTTGGCCACATGGCACTCGGAGTCGGGGAGTATCACGGGCTCTTTTGGGAAGAGCCTTGTCATGCCGCGCCTTATGGCCGGGATGCTCGCGACCTTGCCTGCCAGGAGCAACAGATCGATGTCGCCTGGCCCCACCCCGGTTGCCTCCAGGCAGTCGTAGGCCTGGGCGAGGATCCCCCTCAGGACCTCCTCCGCGAGCCCCTCGAACTGGTGCCTGGACATGGCCCTGGAAAGGTTCCTTTGCCCCACCCGGCCGCCCAGGAGATCCGGGAGCATTATCTGGGCGTCGAGGCTGGTGGTGAGGACCGACTTTATGCTGGCCGCGGCGTCCCTGAGCCTGATTAGCTCCTTGTCCCTTTTGAGCTCGATGCCCGTGTCCCGGGAGAACTCCCTGCGGAGGTAGCCCACCAGCCTCCGGTCTATGTCCTCGCCAGCGCAGAACTGGGACCCCGAGACCCTCTTGGCCTCCAGCACCCCCTCCCTCACCTCCACCAGGGCCGCCTTGGCGAAGCCCCCGCCCACGTCAAGGACCAGGACCACCCTGGGACGCCTGAAGGTGTCCCTGTTGGCGTGGATGTAGGCCAACAGCAAGGCCATGTGGTCGCTTATGAGCCTCGCGCCCTTGAACCTGGGGGCGAGGGCCGCCATGGAGGCCGCCTTCTGCTGGAAGTCGAAGCAGCCAGGGACTGACAGGGCGCATAGCTCCGGCTCGCCACCTGTCTCCCGCTCGAACTGCCACTTGAGCCTCGCTAGCACCAGGGAGAGTATCTCCTGGGGGCTCACGAGCCTCTTTCCCAGAT
Source organism: Deltaproteobacteria bacterium (assembly GCA_031278475.1). Classification (GTDB taxonomy): domain Bacteria; phylum Desulfobacterota; class Desulfarculia; order Adiutricales; family Adiutricaceae; genus JAISMF01. The sequence goes on along the minus strand of JAITKK010000217.1, from coordinate 11,167 downwards.
CCACCGCCGCGTAGCCGGACTCGTCCGCGAGTATCCCGTAGCTGCGGTAGCCCCTTTCCCTTGCCACCTCCTCGCCCTGGAAGTCCCGGCCGAGGATGCGCTTCACGCAGTCGGTCGCGCCCTTGGGGTTGTTGAAGGCCTCCCTGAGGGCGTCGCCCCCCACCTTTTGGCCGTCCTGGTAGAGCGACCAGGTGGTGGGGAGCTGGCTCTGGCCCCCCTCGAAGGTGACCAGCCTGGGCGTGCCGCCCTCCAGGAACGCCACCCTGGAAAAGCTGGTGCCCAGGTCGACACCTAGGGATCCCGTCCGCCTTGGCTCGGCCATCAGGCCCGCCTATCCGGGGCCCAGGGCGCCCTCGGGCGCCCTAGGCCTCCCCGCCCGGGCCTTCGCCCGGGGCCTCGTCCCCCGCCGCCGGGGGGTTCCTGACAAGGTTCACGATGACGGGCCTTAAGAGCCTGTCGTGGAGCAGGTAGCCCCGCTTCACCATGGAGGAAATGGCTCCCTCGGGGAGCCCGGGCTCGGGCCCGGAGCCCACGGCCTCGTGGAAGTTGGGGTCGAAGGAATCCCCCTTGGCCGCCACCAGTTCCTTGAAGCCGAAAGGGGATAACCTTTCCAAAAAGTCCTTGACCGTCATGCCCACCCCCACGGAGAGGTTCTTCACGGCCTGGTCGGCGGGGTCGGCGTAGCTAAGGGCCAGGTTCAGGTTGTCGAGCACGGGTATCATCTCGAGCAGCACCCGCTCGACCGCGTACTTGCGGGTGTCGTCCACCTGCTTTTCGGCCCTTCTGCGGACGTTTTCCTGGTCGGCCAGGGCCCTTAGGTACTTGTCCTTCCATAGGGCCGCCTCGGCCGCGGGATCCGGGGGGGCCTGGTCGGCGGTTGGCCCGGCCGCTTCCTCCGGTTGAGGTCCCTCGCCCGGGGCGGGGGCATCCCCGCCCTGGGCCCCTTCGAGGGGTTCGCCTGGGTCATCCCCAGGCGCGCCAACAGGATCGTCCTCCACGTAGAAGTCCGGGTCGGCATCCGTTGCGGGGTTGTCCCCGGCCTTGGCTTCTTCCATGTTCCCTTCCTGGGCCAGCTCCTGGCCCTCGTCAATGTCTGTGTCCAAGCTCATCCCTCCGGGTCTTTGGTTCCTAATTTGTGGAAGGCCCCTGACAGCACCCTCGCCGCGTAGCCCACTACCGGGACTATCTCGGGGTAGTTAAGGCGGCGGGGGCCCAGGATCCCCAGGGCCCCGCCCCTCTCGCCGTCCGTGAAGTACGGCGAGGCCACAAGCGCCAGCCCGTCCGGGTCGTCCCCGGACGGGCTTATTACCACCCGCACGCGGCCCGCGCCCGTTATCTCGTTCAAGAGCCCCACAAGGCGCCTCTTGTTCTCGAAGGCCCTGTAGAGCGACCTCATGGCCTCCGCGTCCTTGAAGTCCGGGTGCGCGAGAAGCCGCACCCGGCCTTCCTCGTCCATGTAGATCTCCCTCTCGCCGTCAGGGGAGCTCTCCGCCTCGTAGGTCTCCGAGGCAAGGAGAAGCGTCCTTTGGTAGAGGGCCTCGAACTCGCTCCTGTGCCCGCCCATGCCGGCTATCAGCTCGTCGCGGAGGGCCCCCAAGGTGAAAGGCGGCGTCCTCTCCTCCAGGAAGAGGTTCACCTGGTTTAAATCCTCCTGGCTGAAATCGGCGGGGGTGGAAAGAAGCCTGTTGTGGATGAGCCCGTTCTGGCTAAGAAGCACGGCCAATACCTGCTTGGGCCCGATCCTCACGAAATGGAGCTTCCTGAGCCCCATGGCGGAGAGCTCCGGGGCCATCACCACGCCCATCTGGGAGGTCAGGTTCGAGAGCATCCTCGAGCAGAAGCTCCAGAGCGAGCCCTCCGCGAAGTCCGCGGAGGCTATCTCCTTTCTGATCTGCTCCCTCACCTTCTGGGGGAGGGACCTCGCCTCCAGTATGTCCTCCGCGTACAGCTTGAAGCCCTCCTCGGTGGGCGTCCTCCCCGCCGAGCTGTGGGCCTGCTGCAAAAGCCCCAGGGCCTCAAGCTCGTGGAGCACCTTCCTGATGGAGGCCGGGGACAGGTCCAGCCCGTAGCGCTCGGCCAGGGCCCCGGACGCCACGGGCTCGCCCGTGCGGATGAAATCCAGGACCACCGCCTCGAAGATCCTCTTCTGCCTCTCGTTGTCCAATCCGACCATCCGGCCACCCCAAGGGACCAAGGGACCGAATCCCCCCTTGGCCCCGCCCTGGGGGCCCTCCCCAGGGCCTTGGCATGGGGGGGATGGGCCCATAGGGCTTCCACCAGAATAATATTTTAAGGGCAAGCTTTCAGAAAAAAATGCCCTTGCCCAGGAATCTTGCCCATAATCAATGGGTTTTTCCCGAATTGGCTTTTCAGTTTGGGGGCTTCCCCCCTTTCGCTTGAAAAATAAGCACGATTGGGCCGGCTGTCAAGGGCCCGGGGTCCTGGGTACCCGCTCTTTTTGGCGTATGGTCGGGCTTAACGATTTTTGGGGGGTGGGCTCTGGCGATTTTTTGGGGAGCTTTGGCGGGTTTTGAGGTGCGAGGGCGTGGTGTGGGGATTTTGAGGTGGATTGTGGGGATTAAGAGGTAGGAAATAGCGTTTTTGTGGTGGTGGGTGGGAATTTTAAGGCAAGGAATAACGATTTTGAGGTGGCAAGTGGGGATTTTGAGGCAGGGATTAGCGATTTAGAGCTGGAGGGTGGGGATTTTTAGGCAGGAATTAGCGAATTTAAGGTAGGGGGTGGGGATTAAGAGGCAAGGATTAGCGATTTTAAGGTGGGGGGTGGGGATTAAGAGGCAAGGATTAGCGATTTCAGGTGGGGGGGCCAAGAGCCCCCCCACCTGAGGCCAAAACCCTGGGGCGGCAAGCTTCCTGCCACAGGCCCAAGGGCCTTTCCGCAAGCGCCCCGACGCGCGCATGGCGGCATCCCCACAAGGGCCCAAGCGACCCAAGGCAGCCAAGAATCAGGCTAGCTTGCCCCGGTAATGCAGGCGGCCTGGCTTGCCATTAGGGGGGCCTTGTTATATCCTTGAACAAGCGTCAAAACGATCACAGGGCCTATAATCAAGGGCCAGTCCGCCCCCGGCCCCAAAGGATGCCCTGTCATGGCCTGGCGATGGCCAAATCATGCCAAATCATGGCCAGGGTCCTGGCCATTATAAGGCCTGGGGCTTGCCCCGGGCCCAAGGCACCCGGACGAAGGATTCAACCGAGCCAATGTCAAACTCACTTTTCCTGGACAACCTGCTCGCGGCCCTCTACGACCCGCTGGAGCCAGTATGGCTAAAATCCGGGGGCGAGCTCACGATACATGGCGACTCCAACGCCACCGCCATTATCCCATCCATTGCCCCGGGTAACTTCGGGTCCAAGGCCTTCCGCAAGGAGTTCGACCTGAGGTTCGCCTACGTGGCGGGCGCCATGGTAGGCGGCATAAGCTCGGCCGAGATGGTGGCTACCCTTGCCGAGGCCGGGCTCTTGGGGATATTCGGGTCTTCCGGGCTTCCGCCGTCCACGGTGGAGGATACCGTGGTGGGGCTCCAAAAAAGGCTCCGCCTGAAAAGCTTCGGCTGCTGCCTTATCCACACCCCCCATGATCCGGCCCTCGAGCAGAAGCTGGTGGACGTCTTCCTTGCCCGCGAGATGAACCTGGTGGAGGCCTCGGCCTTCCTCCAGCTGTCCGCCCCGCTTGTGCAGTACCGGGTGACGGGGCTCGCGGAACTCCCGGACGGGAGCATATTCGCCCCCAACAGGATTATGGCCAAGTGCTCAAGGCTGGAGCTCGCGAAACGCTTCTTCAGCCCCCCTCCCGAGAAGATCGTGAGGGCCCTTGTGGAAAAGCGCCTCGTGAACGAAAGGGAGGCAGAGCTCGCCCGCCACATCCCCATGGCCCAGGACCTCACCGCCGAGGCTGACTCCGGCGGGCACACCGACTTCAGGCCTGCCATCACCCTGTGGCCCAGCATGGTGCAGCTGGCCGAGGAGCTGACCGAGAAGTTCGACTACGTCCAGTCCGTCCGCGTGGGCGCGGCCGGCGGGCTAGGCACGCCGGCCGCGCTCTTGGCCGCCCAGGACATAGGCTGCTCCTACTTCCTCACGGGCTCGGTGAACCAATCCTGCGTGGAGTCCGGGCTCCCGCCCAAGGGGCGGGAGCTTCTCGCCAAGGCCTCCCAGACAGACGTGGCCCAGGCGCCTGCCGCCGACATGCTCGAGATCGGGGCAAGGGTCCAGGTGCTGAAGTACGGCACCCTGTTCGCCCCCCGCGCCCAAAAGCTCCAAGAACTCTACCGCCAATACGGCTCCCTGGACGAGATACCCGCGGCCGAGCGCGCCTCGATTGAGGAAAAGATCTTCAGGAAACCCTTGGATGCCGTATGGGAGGAGACCGAGGCCTTCTTCCGGGAAAGGGACCCCCAGGAACTCAAGAAGGCCGAGAACCCCAAGCACAAGATGGCCTTGGTGTTCCGCTGGTACCTGGGCCAGGCCTCCCGCTGGGCTATCCAGGGCGCGGAGGACAGAAGGACGGACTGGTCCATATTCGCGGGCCCCTCGATAGGGGCCTTCAACGAGTGGGTGGCAGGCACCCATTATGCCAACCCGGACAACCGCAAGGTGGTGGATGTCGCGATGAACCTGCTCTACGGCCTTGCGATCCTTAAAAGGTTCGCCATGGCCCGCGACCTGGGGCTTATCCCGGACGGGCTACCCTTGAACATAAAGCCCTTGCCGCCGGAGGAACTTGCGGAATACATATCACTGATTTAGGCGTAATACGGGATTTTAGTGAATTTTTGGACACTGAAATTGTCAATTCGGACTGCCAAGGGCTACATATCCAGTGTCGATATTACCCCAAGGATTGGAATCCTAAAATCCAGCAAATCCCGAAAATCCTGCAACCGGCGGGCATTTAGGCTCTCTTGCCTTTTGGCCTAAGCTCTTTTCCTGCATTTTTAGGCATTTTTAGGCATTTTCAGGCATTTTAAAACCCAACAGGTTTTACCGCGTGTTTGGCATTTTTATAGTCATTTTGGCAAAAAAATAGAAAAAAAACCGAACAACGCATTGGCCTATGGCTTTTTTTATAATTTTATGTTATAAAAGTGGTTGTGATTTTCATGCCAAACGGGACTAATATTATGGTGGGCCCATATTAGGGGGCTCATATTATGGGAACGCATATCGTAGGAGGCGCATATTGTGAGCAAGACAGGCAAACATCTTATTTATTTAAACCAATTCTTGCCTCCAAGAGAGACAAACATCATAAATTATGAAAAAATATATGGCATTAAAAACCCTTTCTATATTTCTAATCTCGAGCATGATCATGAAAATGAAGAAGTGCATGTTTATATAGAATATCATAGGCATACGAGATTTTTTTCCAGTTGTTGTGCCGGGAAAGATAGGTCTGCAATCTTTCAGATACAACCACGCACGTGGCGCACTCTTGATACTTACCTTTACAAGACTTTCATACATATGGATGTGCCCTTCGTCAAATGCCCTATCTGCGGCTCTGTCAAAGAAGTTAATGTGCCCTGCTCAACAAAATGGTCGGATATTACCATCAAGATGAGCAAAAAGCCTGCGCATACTCTAAATTAACGGATATTTTCCCTGGAAAAACCGATGCCACTCTTTGCGGCATCCAATGGCAGGGGTACTTTTGCAAAGGAATCTTTATAGGCATCCTTAATTGCATTATAGAATCATCCCATATGACCTTTCCGCTTGCGCCTTCTCGCAAGGCAATAGCCAAACATACCTTGCAATAGTCAAACGTTGGATCCCAAGGGTGTTTTCCCAAAAGCTAGCATATTGTTGTAGGCTAGAGCCCTTGGCCAAGCTTTTAAAGGCAGTTTCCCCACCCCCTTTTTTCCACGCCTTTCATTTCCGTTATCTTGTGCAAAATCGTGGGTTTTCCATTTTTAGCCCAGATAGGCCATAATACGCCCGCAATCGCCCTCCGCATGGCCCTATCAATCGCCCTCCCAAGCGCCCTCCCCTGGCCTACCCAAGCGCCCATCCCCATGGCCCATCCCCCGCCCCATCCCCGCCCTTTCCGGCGCAAGGGGCTCTCTTTTATGGCCAAATCTTCGACGTTGCCCTATGAATGGCAAAAATTCTTCTGCGCTCATCCGATCCCAGGAAATTCTCAAAAACCAGGCATTTTTACGGGGATTTTTATTCAGCGGCCCCCCGCGGGATTCAGCCCGTGGCGCCCATTTCGGGCGTGCCACCATGGATGGTGGCCAAAGGCTTGCCTGCGGCTTGAAAGCCAAAAGGCAAAAATGGTAAGATACGCCGTTCCGGGCTTTGCGGAAAATCGTCCAAAAAGACGTGGATGATTCCGCCAACGCTGTCAGGGGCCCGGAACTCCCCCGGGGGCCCGGTGCCTCCATAGGAAGCGGTGAAAACCCAAATCGGGGCCCTTCTTGGTCATTCCCCGAATGGCGCGAAAGTCAAAATCCTAGTCAAATTCCGGCGGCCGGGCAACACCCGGCCATTTTAAGCTTGGGTCGGGCAAAAACAGCCCTGGATGACACCGTTATCCGAAGACGCCCGGCCATTACGGCAAAGAACCTTGCCTTAGGGCAGGATCCCATATCAAGGTCTTGGCAGAAAGGTCTTATGAGCGCTCAAGTTTCTTCGAAACCCAACCTATCCCAAGCCGAAATCGACGCAGCCGTCGCGGTGGTGGGGCTGGGTGCGCACTTCCCCGGGAGGCCGGGGCTGGCTGGTTATTGGTCCGTCATCAAGAACGGAATCGACACCATGACGGACATCCCGCCCGATCACTTCCTTTCGGGGGACTACTACGACCCGGATCCCAAGGCCAGGGACAGGATATACGTGCGGAAGGGGGCCTTCCTCAGCCCGGTGCCCTTCGAGCCGCTCAAGTACGGCATCTCCCCCAAGGAGATGGAGTCCACCGACACTACCCAGCTTTTGGGGCTCCTGGTCGCCGACCAGGCCCTGAACGACGCGGGCTACCCGGCCGACAAGGCGGGGCACTCCCGGACGGCCGTTATCCTTGGCGTGACCGGCGCGCTCAAGATGGTGGTCTCCCTGGGCTCCAGGCTCGCCCACCCGCAGCTCCGCAGGGCCCTCGAGGCCGAAGGGGTGGCGCCCGATGTCGCCCTCTCGGTGCTGGAGCGCTTCGCGGACTCCTTCCAGCCCTGGACCGAGAGCTCCTTTCCCGGGCTCTTGGGTAACGTCACGGCCGGGCGCATAGCCTCGAGGCTCAACCTCCACGGCGAGAACCTCGCGGTGGACGCCGCCTGCGCGAGCTCCCTCGCGGCGGTGTCCCAGGCCATACTCGCGCTGAGGTCCAAGAGGTGCGACATGGTGGTGTCCGGCGGGGTGGACACCTTCAACGACCCCTTCATGTTCTCCTGCTTCTCCAAGACCCCTGCCCTTTCCCGCACCGGGGAGGCCAGGGCCTTCGACCAGGCGGGCGACGGCACCATGCTGGGCGAGGGCATCGGGGTGGTGCTCCTAAAGAGGCTGTCGGACGCCCTTAGGGACGGCGACAAGGTGTACGCCGTGGTAAGGTCGGTGGGGGGTGCCTCCGACGGAAGGGGGACCGCCATCTTCGCGCCCAGCGCGAAGGGCCAGGGCCGCGCCCTGGAAGCCGCCTACGCCGAGGCGGGCTTCGACCCCTCCACGGTGGAGCTGGTGGAGGCCCACGGCACTGGGACCGTTGTGGGCGATCAAGTGGAGCTCTCGGCCCTGTCGGAATTCTTCACCCAGCATTCCGGACATGCCGATGACGCTTCCGGGGATAACCCCTCCGGCACGCTTTCCGCGGGGAGGCTCCCATGGTGCGCGCTCGGCTCGGTCAAGAGCCAGATAGGGCACACCAAGGCCGCGGCCGGGGTGGCCGGCCTCATAAAGGCGATACTATCGCTCTACTACAAGGTGCTCCCGCCCAGCATCCACCTGAAGGAGCCCCTGGAGCCCCTTAAATCCCCGGGCTGCCCCTTCTACGTGAGCGGCGAGGCCCGTCCCTGGATATCATCGCCCAGGCACCCCCGCAGGGCGGGGGTGTCCGCCTTCGGCTTCGGCGGCTCCAACTTCCACTGCCTCCTGGAAGAGGCGGGCGAGGTCAAGACCCCCTTCGAGACCGGAGTGCACCTGGCGCCGTTTTCCGCCAACTCCCTTTCGCGGCTTGTAAAGGCCGTAAGGGATCTAACGGAGGAGGCAAGGCTCAGCCTGTCCCAGGAAGAGGCGGGGGATCCGAGGTTCAGGCAGGACTACTTCAGCCAGGCCCTGGACGCGAGGCTCAGGCCCCTGCTCCAGGGCTATGACGGGAACGCCTCGGAGAAGGTCTTTGTCGCCTTCGAGGCGAAATCCGCCAGGGACTTCATGGAGACCCTGCCCGAGATCCTGCTCGCCCACTCGAACGGCACGGGCATCTACGGGCTCCCTGACGGCCTCTTTTTCGGGAAGGCCAAAAACGACGGGCGCAAACTGGTGTTCCACGATCCAGGCGATCTTCCCCTGAGGACGGGCCAGGGCCAGGGGCTGGCCCTGGACTTCGCCCACTACCACATGATCCTGGACCACTTCGCCCAGGGCTGGGTGGGATCCCCCCTGGGGCTCCTCCTCTACCCGCCCAAACTTCTCCCGGAGGGCGCGCAGGACTTCCTGCTCAGGGAGCTCAGGGATCCCTCAAGCGGCTATTTCCTGGGGCCCGCCCTGTCGCTCGCGCTCTATGAGCTCTACTCTTTCTTCGGCATAAGATCTGACCTTGTGGCGGGCTCAGGCCCTGGCCTTGTGTCCGCCCTTCTGATATCCGGCTGGCTCCCCATCCAGGAGGCCGTGCGCAGCTTGGGGAAGCTTCCGGCCGGCAAAGACCCGTCCCTTCTAAGGGACGCCCTAAACGGCCTCTCCCTCTTCGCCCCGGATAGGGACGCCGCCCCCAAGGACAAGGCGAAACCCGTGCTTGTGACGGAGAACGGCGACCCCGTCCAAGACGTGGAAGAGGCGAGGAAACTCCTGCTAGAGGGCCTGGACCGCGACATAGCCGCATTATCGGACGCGGGGACGCCAGCGGCGCCTTCCACAAAGCCGCCATTTCCGGGCATGCTGGTGATAAGCGCGGGCGAGCTCCCCTTCCCCAAGGGGGAAGGGGACATACCGACAGCGGAGCTCGCGAGGTTCGTCCAGAACCCCAGGGACACCCTGGGCTTGGCCAGGAACCTCGCAAGGCTTGCCTCCCTGGGGGTCGGGGTCGAGTTCAGGAAGTGGTCCTACAACAGCTACCCGAGCCCCAGGCCCCAGGGGCACTCCGTGCCCCTGGGAGGCGCCAACCTCTTCGAGGCCAACGGCAACAAGAAGGGGGCCAACGGGGATGCAGCCCCCGCAAAGCCCGGGGCGACAAGCGCCGCTCAGGCGCAGGCCCTGGGGGACGCGGCTCGCCTGAGGGACCTGGAGGGGAGGATCGACAAGCTCTCCCTTGCCCAGGAAAAAACCCTGGCCCTGTTGGAGGGCATGCGGGAAAGCATTGCGGGGCTTGCCGTGCCTGTATTGCAATCGGTGCCTGTCGCGCCAGTGGTTCAATCTGGGCAATCCGGGCAACCTGGGCAACCCAACCAAATAACCGCGACCGAAACCAGTCAAAGCCCGGCAGCCAAAAGGACGGGCCCAGGAAACGGCGGGGAGGCCTATCGGCCGACCGAGCTACCCGTGTCGCCCAACCCCCGCCTGCGTTCGCTGGCTGAGGGAAGTCCCGGCCGGGGAAACGGCGGGGGCGAGACCAAAGCCCGCGAGACCAAAGCCCGCGATAATAAAGCCCAACCAAACGCCCAAACGGGTTCCCTGCGCGCCAAGGACGTGAGACTGGACTACGTATGGGAAATCCTGTCCGACCTTGTCGCAAGGGAGACCGGCTACCCGCAGGAGAGCCTTGACCCCTCCCTTGACCTTGAAGGGGATTTGGGGCTCGACTCCATTAAGAGGGTGGAGCTGCTTTCCGAAATCGCCAACGCCTTCCCAGGCGCCGAGGGCCACTTGGTCGCGAACACCCTTGGCGAGCTAATGGACATATGCGAAAGATCCCTTGCCTTTGCGGAAGGCCCAAGCGAGGATCTTGACGAGGAATACCTCTCCCTAAGCCCCCAAAGCCCTGCGGGGAACCCTTCCCAAGGCCTCGCGGAGGATACCCCCATTGGCAATGGGGGCAGCTTATTGGCCGGAAACGCGGCAGGGGCCGCTTATGACCCAGCGGCCACAAAGGATCCGCTCGCGGCTTACACGAGCCTGTCCGTGGACAGCCCCCCCAAAAGGACCTTTTTAAGATCCCAAGGGAGCAAGGCCCTGCCGCAAAGGGGGGAAATCCAGGATAATCCAAACTATATCCCCCAAGATATCACCGACGATGATATCACCGACGATGATATGACATATGATGATATCCCAGCTGATGATATAACATATGATGATATAACGGATGATGATATCACCCATGATGATATAACGGATGATGATATCCCGGCCGCCGTTCTATCCCTGATTTCCCGGGAGACCGGCTACCCGGTGTCATCGCTTGGAAAGGGGCTTAGCCTTGAAGGCGATCTTGGCCTTGACTCCATCAAGAAGGTCGAGATCCTCTCCCTGCTCTCCGATATCCTCAGGGAATGCGATCCCGCTAGCCTTACGCAAGCAGAGACCATCGGAGACATCCTGAACCTTGCCATTGCCAGCGACTTTGGCCAAGAACCCTATTACGAAGATGCAAGCCAAGAGTGGCCGCAAACCACCCAAGGGGCCGGAACACCCTACCCTGAGCCCTCCCCATGGCAGGCCGGGCAAGGGCAATGGCAAAGCCAAGGGCAAGACCAAAGCCAAGGGCAATGGCAAAGCCAAGGCCAAGGCCAAAGCCAAGGGCAATCCCGGGAACAATCACAGGCCGCAGAGAACCTGGTGCTGGGGATTGTGGCGAGGGAGACCGGCTTCCCCATTGAATCCCTCAAAAGGGAGCTTGCCCTTGAGTCGGACCTCGGGCTCGACTCGATAAAGAAGGTGGAGCTGCTCTCGGCCCTGACCGAGGAGGCCTTGGCAAAAGGCCTTCTGGCGGAGCTTGGCCCCATAAGCCAGGGGCGGCTGGCCCAGGCGCAGAGCTTGGGTGAGTGGGTGGATTTCTTCGCAAATCCCACAG
>JAITKK010000212.1 GCA_031278475.1 Deltaproteobacteria bacterium | reverse complement strand
GAGTCCCGCGACACCCCGGGAAACTCAAGGGAATTGTCAAGGGAACTTTAAGGCGATTGTCAAGGGGATTTCAAGGCTCGCAAAGTCTTGCAAAAGGGCCGGAAAAACGCGGATTTTCGCAAAAAAACGCGGGAATTGGCGGATTTTCAAAACATTTGGGCCCGATTAGTCCCTTGCCTTAGGGTGCGCCTTCCAGGATGCGGAAAAGCGGCTTGAAGCCGACGGGGTTCCAAAAAAAGTTCCAAAAAGTACGGATAATACGCGATGGCCCGCGCCGTTTCACCGGAAAAGCTTCAAAACGCGCCCGTCCCGCTAGGAGCCTCCTTTATGCCGGGGCCCCCCGGGCCTCCTTCCCCCCGAAGGGGGGCTTCCCATTTTCGCCAATTAGCTCTAAAATGCCTTGCTTCTGCCCCTGCCTTCGTCCTATAATGCGCCATGTCATTTTCCAAGGGCTGGCCGGTTGCCCGGCGTTTACGCTAAAGGCGTCTTTATGAAGGATCCTATCGCCAGAAAAATAGTCCTCGCCTACTCGGGCGGGCTCGACACATCCATCATCCTCAAGTGGCTTAAGACCGACTACGGGGCCGAGGAGGTCATAGCCTTCTGCGGGGACGTTGGCCAGGGCGAGGAGCTCGACGGCCTGGAGGAGAAGGCCCTTGGGACCGGGGCCTCCAAGTGCTACGTCAGGGACCTCAGGGAGGAATTCGTCCGCGACTTCGTCTTCCCGGCCTGCCGGGCCAACGCCCTCTACGAGGGGCAGTACCTCTTGGGCACCTCGCTGGCGAGGCCGGTCCTGGCCAAGCACCTGGTGGGGATAGCGAGGGAGGAGGGGGCGGACGCCGTGGCCCACGGGGCCACGGGCAAGGGGAACGACCAGGTGCGCTTCGAGCTCACCACCATGGCCCTGGACAAGACCCTGAGGACGGTGGCCCCCTGGCGGATCTGGGGACCCAAGTCCCGCACCGAGCTGATGGAGTACGCGGCCAGCCATTCCATACCCGTGCCCGTGACGGCCGAGAAACCCTACTCCACGGACCGCAACCTGCTCCACATAAGCTTCGAGGGCGGAATCCTGGAGGATCCCTGGAACGAGCCCAAGGAAGACATGTTCCTGTTGACCCGCGCCCCGGAGAAGGCCCCTGACCGGCCCCGCTACCTGGAGATAGCCTTCGAGGGCGGGGACGCGGTGGCCCTGGACGGCGAAAGGCTTGGCCCGGCGGCTCTCCTGGCCCGCCTGAACGAGGTGGCGGGCGAGAACGCCGTGGGCCGCGTGGACATAGTGGAGAGCCGCTTCGTGGGCATGAAGAGCCGCGGGGTCTACGAGACCCCGGGCGGCACGGTGCTCTGGTTCGCCCACCGCAACATGGAAACCCTCACCCTCGACAGGGAGATCATGGCCCTGAAGGACTCGCTGGCACCCCGCTATGCGGCAATGGTCTACAACGGCTTCTGGTACGCCCCGGAGCGGGAGGCCCTTCAGGGGCTCATAGACGGCACCCAGAAACCGGTGACCGGGACCGTGCGCCTGAAGCTCTACAAGGGCGGCATGTGGTGCGTCGGCCGCAAGTCGCCCCACAGCCTTTACGACCCCGAGATAGCCACCTTCGAGCGCGACGAGGTCTACGACCAGGCCGACGCCACTGGCTTCATACGCCTCAACGGCCTAAGGCTCAGGACGCTCCTGCGCCGCGGGGAGGGCTAGGGCAGAATGGCCGGATCCAAGGACAACGGCACACGTAAGGGGGAGGGCGCCCCCAAGGGCAAGGCCGGCGAAAGCGACCCCAAGCCCGTGAAACCCAAGCCCGCGGCACCCATATCCGCTGAGGCCAGGGATACCCAAAGGAATCCCCAAAAGAATCCCCGAAAGGACGCCAAAAAGGGCGAGGGCGGGCCGCCCCACCTCAAGGGCAGGATATCCAAGCCCATGCACCGGGCGCTTGCGAGGGCATCGGTTTCGGTCCGCTTCGACCGCAAGCTCGCCGTCCACGACGTGAACGGCAGCCTGATGCACGCTGCCATGCTCAGGGAGGCGTCGGTGCTCACGAAAAAGGAGCACAGAACCATCCGGAAGGGGCTTCTTTCAATACGCTCAAGGATCCTGAAGGGCGGCTTCCGCTTCGACCCCGCCCTGGAGGACGTCCACATGAACATAGAGAGGGCCCTCATCGACATGGTGGGCCCGGTGGGCGCCAAGCTCCATACCGGGAGGTCCCGCAACGAGCAGGTCGTGGTATCCGAGCTGCTCTACTGCAGGCACGAGGCCAAAGCCATAGGGAAGATGCTGGAAAGGCTCATACGCGCCCTCCTGCGGGAGGCCAGGCATTCCGGGGAGCATTTCATGCCGGCCCGCGCCCACATGCAGCCGGTCCAGCCCTCCACCATAGGCCACCACCTGCTTGCCCATTCGGCCCGGTTCATGCGCGACCTGCGGAGGCTCAAGTTCTTCCACCTGGACTACACGGTCCTGCCCTACGGCTCCGGGGCCCTTTCCGGCACCGGCTTCCGCTTGTGCCCGGTCCCCTGCGAGCTGCATCTCTTCAACAACCATTTATGCCGACTCCGCCCCAACAGCATGGAAACGGTCGCGTCCAGGGACGCGCCCCTCGTTTTCATGTCGATCCTCGCCATATTGGCGACAGGCCTTTCCGGCCTGGGCGAGGAGCTGGTGCTTTGGTCCAGCCGGGAGTACGCTTACCTGAGCCTCTCCGACGACCTCACCACCACCAGCAGCATGATGCCCCAGAAGAAGAACCCGGACGGGGCCGAGCTGCTGCGGGGCAAGTGCGGCCGCACCATAGGCAACCTCCTGAGCCTGCTGGTGACGCTCAAGGGCCTGCCGCTCACCTACGACCGGGATCTCCAGGAGGACAAGGAGCCCCTCTTCGACAGCGTCGAGACCCTGAGGCTGGCCTTGCCGCTGGCCGCGGCCATGCTCGGGGGCATTACCTGGGACTTCGGGCGCCTGCACGGGGCCTCGGACCTGCCCTACTCGGGGGCTTCCGACATCGCCTGGCATCTGGCCGGTAAGGGGGTGGGTGACGAGGAGGCCCAGGCCCAGGCCCGGGCGCTCGCCGCCTGGGCCCTTTCGGAGGGCAAGGCGCTTCGGGACGCGGGCCCGGAGGCGCTCGCGCGCCTCTGCCCGAAGGCCGACCCTGATTTCCTCGGGACGCTCCGCCCGGAGGCGCAGTTTGCCAGGCGCGAGGGGTTGGAGTACCAGGATTACGGCCCGGAGCTTTTGGACAGGGTTGGGAAATTAGAGTCCGAATTAAAGTTACACACACTTTGGCTGAGGTGAAACGAGGGCCGCGGCCCCCCCTGGGGGCCCGGTTCGGGGGAGTGCGAATGGCGAAAGACGAGGGGCCCAAGGACAAATCCGGGATCAAGAAGGCCATGGGCTGGAAATCGAAGAGGGATCCGAAAAAGCCCAACCCCTTCCTCCCTTGGCCCGGGAAACGCCGTGTCAAGGGGGCGGTTGGCGGCGCGGGCAAGCCCGCCGGGCGCGGGAAGCCCGGGACGGGCGCCCCCCCCCAAGGCGGCCCGGGAAGCGGCGCCCGACCCCCGCGGGGCCTCAATGCGGCCGGCACGTCCTGGCTCTCGCACGAAATCGAGGGCCTGAGGGTCGGCCTGAACGTCCTGAGGGCCGCCCTCCTTGTCAAGGCCTGGGAGTCGGGCGGCTCCATCATGCCGGGCTACACCCACCTGCAGCGCGCCCAGCCGGTGTTGGTGGCCCACCACCTTCTGGCGTACCATCTTATGTTCCACCGAGAAGTCTCCAAGCTTTCCGAGCTCCGCCGACAGTACCTGTTGCCGCGCACGGGCGGCGGCAATCCGGGGCGGGCCTCACAAGACGACAGGATTTTGGGGGACGACATGTCAATGGAAGTCTCAGGCAAAAAGATCGCCCTGGATCCAACGGCCAAAAACGACGTGGTCCTGGATTTCATGGCCCATGCGTCCATCGTTGCCGCTAACCTCTCCCGCCTCGCCGAGGAGATGCTCCTGTGGTCGGGCCCGGAGTTCGGCTACGCCTCCTTCCCGGGGGGCCTCTCCGCCCAAAGCGGGATCTTCCCCGGCGTGTCCCATCCCAATGGGGCCGAGTGGCTAAGGGCCGCGGCAGGCGACGTCTTCGGTGGCATGGTGGCCGGGATGACCGCGGCCAAGGGCCTGCCCTTGGGCGTCAACGGGGATCTGGAGGTGATCTGGCGCTCCGCGAGGCGGCTTGCCCGGATAGCCAGGCGCATGATCGGGAGGGCCGCGGGCCTTGTGCACGGCATGGTCTTCGACTACGGCCGCATGGCGGCGAACGCCGAGGACAGCTTCATGGCCGCGACCGACATAGCCGACCACCTCGTTCTCAAGGGGGTCCCGTTCCGGGAGGCCCACGGCCAGGTGGGGTCCATGGTCGCCTACGCCGTAGGAGCCGGGAAAGCCCTGGACCAGCTGTCGGAAGAGGAGCTAGCGCGTTTCTGCCCGGAGGCCAGTCCCTCCATCCTGCGCGAACTCTCCGCCAAGGATCAGGTGCTAAGGCGGGACACCGCGCTGTGCGCGACCGGCCCCGACAAAGTCAAATGGATCCTCGAGGCGTCCTTGCTGTCCCTTGCCGAAGACATGTGCTTAGAGAACGGTGTGGACTGTGAGGAGGCAGGCGCGGCCTACGACACCCTCCTTGACGGCGCCCGCCAGGCCGTCCTGCTTGCCGAGGCAGGCGACAGGGTAAGCCCGGGGAGCCTCCCGGACGGCGTGGATCCTTCCCTTGCGTGGGTTTTCGGGGTGGAAGCCGACAGCTCGGATGACGGCCACGATGACGAAGAGGACTATTATTTCGGGGAAGATGACGAAATTTATCACTACAATCAAGGCTATGAGGCAAGCTATCCCGACATGATTGATGAATATTACACAGTAGGTGAAGACGGTGAAATCCCGGAGCCTTTTTTCGAGCTAGGGATAAACGCACCCGTCACCACGTTTGCCGCGCAATCTCTGGCCCGTACATTGGGACTCGACTATGGTGGCTATGATGATGATGACGATGACGATGATGATTACGACGATGAAGACGACGATGATTACGACGATGAAGACGATGATGATTATGATGACGATGATGATGATGACGACGATGATGATGATGATGACGATGACATATTTGACGAAGACGACGACGAAGACGAAGAAGACTACGACGACGATGAAGACGATGATGATGAAGACGATGATGATGATGATGATGACGATGAAGACGATGATGATGATGATGACGATGACGATGAAGACGATGATGATGATGATGATGATGACGATGAAGACGATGATGATGATGATGATGATGATGATGAAGACGATGATGATGATGAAGAAGAAGAAGAAGAAGACGATGATTACGATGAACTTGATCTTTTCAAGCATTACGACGAGAAGGCGACGGAGGAGGAGGACGACGACGACGAGGATGACGATTATTACGGAGATGTCTTTGGGGATGAGGACGAGGACGATCTGGACTACGACGAGGACGACGAAGACGACGACGAGTACTTCGACGACGAAGACGACGAGGATGACGATGACGATGATTACGATGATGATGATGACGATGAAGACGATGATGACGATGAAGACGATGAAGACGATGAAGACGATGAAGACGATGATGATGATGATGATGATGATGATGATGACGATGATGAAGACGATGATGAATACGATGACGATGATGACGATGAAGACGATGATGATGATGATGATGACGATGATGAAGACGATGATGAAGACGATGATGAATACGATGACGATGATGATGATGACGATGATGACGATGATTATGAATTCGATGATGACGACGACGACGATGATGAATACGACGGCGACGATGATGACGACGACGACACGTACCTGACAAGAGGCGACCGATAGTGCGGCTTCACTCCGACAGGGCAACTCGCGTGCGCCGCCTTGGCATCGTGGCGCTCATTGCCGCGGCCCTCTTCATCCTCCCGGCCTGCGGGGTAAAGACGCATCCTTACCCGGAGAGCGTGACGCTACCGGGGAAGGTTTTGGATCTCAAGGGGGAGCTTGACTCCGAGGGCAACCTGATCCTCACGTGGAAGGCGCCCGAGGAGAATATCGCCGGTAGGCCGCTTCGCTCGCTGCTCTACTTCGAGGTGCGCAGCGCGGACTATGCCCGCGAGGACTTTTGCAGCGGCTGCCCGTCCTTCTTCCACAAGGTGGCGGAGGTGCACGCCCAGCCGTCGCTTCCCGGGCTCTTAATCAACCCCGGCCCCTACCGCTACCAGTCCACGCTCAGGCAGGGAAGGGTATACCGCTTCCAGGTGGCGGGCTTCTCGGAGAGGGGCGCCGTCCACGCCGAGGCCTGGTCCGAGGTGACGGTGTACGCCATCGGTTCCCCCGGGGAGCTCAGCGGCTTCCGGGCTTCCCTGGACGACCGCGCCGTGAGGCTCACCTTCGACAGGGTCGGCTCCGACGAGGAGGTGGAGATAGAGCGCAGGGAGGGCAAGGATCCCTTCCGCCAGCTCCCGGAGGTGGGGGCCTCGGTAACCGACCTCGACGTCCAGTACGGGCACACATACTTCTACAGGGGCCGCAAGGTGCTGGTCCGGGGCGAGGGAAGGGCCCCTGGGCCCTGGAGCCGCGAGATCTCCGTCTCCGTCGAGGACACCCTGCCGCCGAGGCCTGTGGGCTATCTCGACGCCTCCCTCGCGGAGGGGGGTATCGTCCTGAAGTGGGAGAGCCTGGGCGTGGAGGACGACATCAAGGGCTACCATGTCTACCGGCGCATAGGGGAGGACGGCTCCTTCGTGAGGCTGGGAGGGCTTGTCGAGGGGACCGGCTACCTTGACCGGGACGTGCGGCCCGGGGTGGACTACCGCTACCAAGTGACCGCCGTGGACAACTCCCCCAGGGCCAACGAGAGCCTGCCCTCGCCAGAGGCGAGGGTATTCTCCGAGCCCGAGGAGGAGCCCGTGGAGAAGCCGGATCTGAGGGATTTGGGCATCTGACGGCAGGGTGCCGCGGGGGGCCAAGGCGATCCCCCGCTTTTAGCCAGAGCCCCCTTGGGCCCCTTGGAATCGCCAGAACGGCCGGAAATCGCGCCGTATTGGCGAAAGTTGTTGGAAATCGGGGGGATCCACCAAAAAAATCGCGATTGTTCGCGAAAATCCTCGAAAAGCCCTGCTTCAGGGCGATCGGGGACGTCCTGGGGCAAAACATGGGCCGGCAGGGGGCGGCGGGAGCCGCCCCCTGCCTTTTGGGGCCCAAGGGCACCGAAAAGCCCCCCTCCCCGCGCTTGCCCGGGCCCGGGGGCCCGGGGCTTGGTATAATGTGTTGGCCCCCCAAAGGGCCCGGCCGCGGGCAAGGGCGCCTTGCGGCCGTCAGACAGGGATCTTGGCTGGAAAGGGCTTATGGACTTCCTACGATATCAGGACAACGAGCTGTTCTTGGAGGACGTGCCGCTTACGACGGTCGCCGGGGCCGTGGGCACCCCGGCCTACGTGTACTCCATGGGGGCCTTCATCGGCTGCCTGACGGGGCTGGAGCAGGCCTTCCAGGGCATCAGGCACCTAATCTGCTACTCGGTCAAGGCGGCGTCCAACCTGACCCTGCTCTCCTTGGTCGCGGAGAAGGGGATGGGCGCGGACATTGTCTCCGGCGGGGAGCTGTTCCGGGCCCTGAAGGCCGGGATATCCCCCAGGCGGGTGGTCTACTCCGGGGTGGGGAAGACCAGGGCCGAGCTCCTGGAGGCCCTGGAAGCCGAGATCTTCATGTTCAACTTGGAGTCCGAGGACGAGATGGGGCTTCTGGCGGAAGTCGCGAGGGAGCGGGACATTGTGGCCCAGATAGCCTTCCGGGTGAACCCGGACGTGGACCCGCACACCCACCCCTACGTCGCCACAGGCCTCAAGGAGAACAAGTTCGGGGTATCCCGGGACGAGGCCCTGAGGCTCTACGGCGAGGCCAAGAAGAACCCCTGGTTCAAGGTCATAGGCATAGACTGCCACATAGGCTCGCAGCTGACTGAGCTCGGCCCCTTCGCGGACACCATGGAGATATTGGCCGACATGGTGAGGGAGCTGCGGGGCCAGGGGCACGCCATCCGCTACCTGGACATAGGCGGGGGCCTCGGGATCCGCTACGACGGGGAGGAGCCCCCGGGGCTCCAGGAGTACGCCCAGGCCGTGACCAAGCCCCTCGCGGGGGTAAAGGATCTGACCCTGATCCTGGAGCCGGGCAGGGCGGTCGTGGGCAACAGCGCGGTGCTCCTCGCCAGGGTGCTATACAACAAGGTCAACGGGGACAAGCGCTTCGTGATAGTTGACGCGGGCATGAACGACCTCATCCGCCCCAGCCTCTACGGGGCCTACCACGGGATCATGCCCCTGGAGGAGCCCAAGGGCGGGATCCCCCTCGACCCGGCCTCGGTGGTGGGCCCTGTCTGCGAGTCCGGGGACTTCCTGGCCAAGGACAGGCGGCTCCCGCCGCTCGCCCCCGGGGACCTCATAGCGGTCCTGGGGGCCGGGGCCTACGGCTTTTCCATGGCCTCCAACTACAATTCCAGGCCCAGGGCCCCGGAGGTCCTGGCCTACGGCGCGGCCTTCCAGGTGATACGGGAGCGGGAGGGCTACGACGACCTTGTCCGGGGCGAGTACCCCGGCCAGTTGAATAAGACCTTGTAAACGTATATACTTTCGGCCCAGGGCAGGGCGCGCCGTCTTCCCGGCGCGCCCTGCCCGGATTTTTCCGGCTTCCGCCCAAGGCCCTTGGGCCCGGGCGCGGCCGGGCCAGGAAACACCCAACGCCTTCTCAAAGGATCCCATATGTCAATCAACTTCTTCAAATATAGCGGCCACGGGAACGACTTCGTCATCATAGACAGCTGGGACGCCCAGCCGGCCGAGCAGGACCTCCCCAAGCTCGCCCGCCTCATATCCCGGCAGAAGTACGGCGTGGGCTCGGACGGGGTGGTCTTCATCTCCGAGGGCCCCGACGAGGTGGACTTCGCCGTGAGGTTCTTCAACTCCGACGGCTCCGAGGCCGACATGTGCGGGAACGCCAGCCGCTGCGCCGCCCACCTCGCCCACAACAACCACATAGCCCCGGCCGAGATGACCTTCAAGACCAAGGCCGGGGACATCAAGGCCTCCGTCAACAACGACTACGTGAGCGTCCGCATGCCCAAGATCGGCAAGCCGGACGGGGTCGCCCTGATAGACATAGACGGCTTCAGCCAGTCCTACCAACGCATAAACACGGGCGTCAACCACGCCGTCGCCTGGGTTGACGAGCTGGACAGGCTCGACGTCTACAAGTACGGCCGCTTCGTGCGCCGCCATGCGTCCTTCAGCCCGGGCGCGAACGTGGACTTCGTGAGGATAGTCGACAAGAACACCATAGAGGTGCGCACCTACGAGATAGGCGTCGAAGACGAGACCCTCGCCTGCGGGACGGGCGTCACCGCCTCGGCGGTCCTGTCCGCGGCCAACGGCAAGGTAGAGGGCGACACCATCCTCTGCAAGACCCGCGGCGGCGAGGATCTGACGGTGAGGTTCACGGGCGACCCCAAGGACCCGAAGGAGGTCTTCCTGGAGGGCACGGTGCGCTACGTGTTCTCCGGCTCCCTGGCCCCGGACGCCCTCAAGGCAGACCCCCAGAGAAGGTAGCAAGCATTGGGTCGCCTGCCCCGGAAGCCACGGGGCCCAATCGTCTTACCCACACAAAAACGGCGCCTTCGGGTTTGGGGGGAAAGGCCCCAAGCGGGGACATGGCAACCACAAGGATGCCGGGTTCGCGCATCGCGCGGATCGTGCGCGCCGGCCGGCATGGCGCCCGCGAACAAACGACCCGGGGCTTCGGCTTTGGTTAGGTTCCCGCATGCGTGCCCCCTGCAAGGACTTAGGCTGCGGGGGGCCTTTGGGATGTGCTATAATGGCCCACCCAAGGCTACCGCACGGGCCCCGCAAGGCCCTCCCAAGCAAAGGGGCCCAAGGCTTCGCGGCAGCGCGGCCCGAGGCCCCCGGGGGCGCCCGGCCCCGCGTGCCGGCGGGATGCCAGATGCGTATCCCAACAACAAGGCATTAGGTCCCACAATGACAGAACCGTTCAGCGGAGTGATACCGGCCATGGTGACCCCCTTCAAGGGGGGCGAGGTGGACGAGGAGGCCCTGAGGCGCCACGTGGAGTTCCTCATCGAGGGCGGGGTGGACGCCATCCTCCCCTGCGGGACCACGGGCGAGTCCCCGACCCTGAGCCACGAGGAGCACAACAGGGTAATAGAGATAGCCATCGACCAGGCCAAGCGCAGGGTGCCGGTGCTCGCGGGCACGGGCTCCAACTCCACGAGGGAGGCCATTGCCATGTCGGACCACGCCAAGGGCGCGGGAGCAGACGGGCTTCTCTTGGTATCGCCCTACTACAACAAGCCGACCCAGGAGGGCCTTTACCGCCACTTCACGGAAGTGGCCAAGGAGGCCCCGCTGCCGATAATCCTCTACAACATCCCTGGCCGCTGCGGGGTGGAGATCCTGCCCGAGACCGTGAAGAGGCTCTCCGAGCACCCGTCCATAGTGGGGGTGAAGGAGGCCACCGGCGACCTTTCCAAGATGATACGCGTGATAGAGCTGTGCGGGCCGGACTTCACCGTGACGTCCGGCGACGACGCGCTCACCCTCCCGCTTCTGGCGGTGGGCGGCAAGGGGGTCATCTCGGTCGCGGCCAACATAATCCCGGGCCCCATGGCCGAGCTCTGGGCCAAATGGAAGGCGGGCGACCTCCAAGGGGCAAGGGCCCTGTTCTTCAGGATGCTGCCCCTTTTCAGGGCCCTCTTCCTTGAGACCAACCCCACCTGCATCAAGTACGCCATGTACCTCGCGGGCAGGATGGGGATGGACATGCGCCTCCCGATGCTCCCCGCGTCCGAGGGCGTGAGGGCGAGGATTGCCGAGGCGGTTGGCGAATGGGTGCCGATAAAGGAACCAGTGGCATGACCGAAGAGACAAACGCAAAGGCTGGCGGCCCCGAACCAACGGCCGACAAGGGAACCGTGGTAAACGTGATGGTGGCGGGGGCCTTGGGCAGGATGGGGAAGCTCCTTTTGGGGCTCTTGTCCCAAGACCCCAGGTTCCTGCTCACCGGGGCCCTGGAGAGCCCGGAATGCCCGGACATAGGCAAAGACGTGGGCGAGCTGTCCGGAGTCGGGAAACTTGGCGTGACCCTTTCCCAAAGTTTCCCCGAGGCGGCCAAGGGGGCCTCGGTCTACCTTGACTTCTCCAGCCCGCAGGGCGTGTCCCAGAACATCGTGGAGGCGGACATCCTGGGCGTGGCGGCTGTCATCGGGGTCACGGCCCTGGACCAGGTGATACTGGCCCAGCTGAAGGAGGCCTCCCAGAGGATCGGGGTCTTGGTAGCGCCCAACATGTCGACAGGGGTCAACATCATGTACCGGGTGGCGGCCAGGATGGCATCGCTCTTGGGCGAGGACTACGACATAGAGATAGTGGAGGCCCACCACAACCGCAAGAAGGACGCCCCCAGCGGCACGGCCATGAGGCTGTGCGAGACCATCTGCAGGGAGCGGGACCTGGACCCCTCTAAGGCCGCGGTCTTCGGGAGGCACGGCATGCCCGGGCCCAGGCCCAAGGGCGAGATAGGCATCCACGCCATAAGGGGCGGGGACATAGTCGGCGACCACACGGTCATATTCGCCGGGCCCGGGGAGACCTTGGAACTCACCCACAGGGCCCAAACCAGGGACGCTTTCGCCAAGGGGGCCTTGAAGGCCGCCCTGTGGATGGCCGGGAGGGCCCCGGGCTACTACTCCTATGCGGAGGTGCTTGGCTCTTAGGGGCCGGAAGGCGGAAGGCACGGGTTTATGGGCATGGCAAGTAAAAATACCAATACCTGCCAAAACAGGCGCGGGGCGCGGCGGGGCATCCTCTGGCTGACACTCGCCGCCTTTGCCGTGTCCCTTGCGAGCGGCTGCCTGTTCGAAATGGACAAGCCTTTCCTAAAGGAGGGGCGGGCCGAAAGCGGCGGGATTCCGGATATTGCCGGCAGCTGGGCGGATGAAGAAGAAGGTGAAACACTCACTATAACCAAGACGGAATTCGGCAACACCTTCGAGGTTACAAATGACGAAATCGGAGAGGTGTTACTCGCGACCTTGGAGAGGCTCGAGGATAATTTGTTCATCGTGCAGCTAAGGGAAAAGGATGAGGACAAGGACAAGGATAAGGAGGGTCGCTTCGAAATCGGCGTGGGCGAGGTGACCCCGAATCGTATAGCGGTCTACGTCTTCCAGAAAGACCTCAAGAATAACATAACCGCTTTGCTTGAGTTGGCCGAGGCCAACGGTGTCACAATAGCATTCAATCCGTCGGATTACGATAACCTCATTAGTTTGCGCATCACCGATTACAAGACCGAGCAGGGCCTCATTGCCTTTTTCCGCGAGTTACCCGGGCTCTCATGGCGCGAGGAACACGTGCTCACGAGGAAGTGACCTTGCCTAAGGCTTTCCCGCCATACGGGGCGGGGACATAGTATGGGAGCTGCCACACGGACATATTCGGGGGGGCCCAAAGACTTGGGGCTCCCGCACTGGGCCCAAACCAGGGACGCATCGAAGGCCCTCCCGTGGATGGCGGGGTGGTCACGGGTCACTCTACAACGAGGTGATTTTGGCTCCTTAAGGGGCAGGGAGGAGGCAGGGGACAGGCAACAATGGTTGATGCAAGCGGAAACATCGGGAACCGCCCCAATGGGCGCGGATCGCTGCGGGGCATCCTCTGGCTGATGCTCGCGGACTTTGCCATTTCCCTTGCGGGCGGCTGTTTTTTCACCATGGAAAATGATTTCCTGAAGGAGGGGCAGCTCGAAGGCGGCCCGGACCTCACGGGCACCTGGTCGAGCCCGGCTGTGGAAGACGGGGCGGGCTTCACCGTAAGCAAGACGGAATTCGGCAATTCCTTCGCGGTCAAGGAAGAATCCGAATGGACGTTTCTGGCGACCATCGAAAGGCTCGAGGGCGACTTGTTCATCGTGCAGCTAAGGGCCAAAGGGATGGAGCAGGACGATGGTTACAAGGCCTACCTCATACTGGGGGGGCTGACCCCGGATAGGATAACGCTCTACCCCTTCAAGGATCTCTCCCCGGCCCTGCGGAAGCTGGCCGAGGCCAACGGCGTGACCATAACCAAGGATGAGGGCTCGGATGAAACCGATTTGCCCATCGCCAAGTACGGGACCGGGCAGGGCCTCATTGCCTTCTTCCGCGAGCTAGCCAAGCTCCCGGAGCGCGGGGAGCCCATCGTGCTCACTAAGAAGTGAGCTTGCCTAAGTCTTTCGCGAAAGGCTTTCGCGCCATACTGGGCGGGGTCGTAAGCTGCCGCACGGGCATATTCGTGCGGGATCATGGAAAGCTTGGAGTTCCCGTACAGGGCCCAAACCCGGTACGCACGCCCCAATGTCGTGGCGGGATCCTCGCTACTTATACTACGATGTGGCTCTTGGCTCCCTAGTGGGCCGGAAGGGGACAGGCAACAATGACTGAAGCAAACGATAATACCAAGAACCGGCCCAACGGGCGCAAAATACGGTGGGGCATCCTCTGGCTGATGCTTGCGGCCTTTGCCGTTTCCCTTGCTAGCGGCTGCCTGTTCGTCATGGACAAGCCTTTCCTAAAGAAGGGGCAGGCCGAAAGCGGCGTGATCCCGGATATTGCCGGCATCTGGACGAACGAAGTAGTAGGGCCATACACTATAACCAAGACGGAATTCAGCAACACCTTCGAGGTTAAAGAAGACGAAGAGGTGTTTCTCGCTACCTTGGAGAGGCTCGAGGATAACTTGTTCATCGTGCAGCTATGGCCAAATGATGAGGACAAGGATGAGGATAAGGACAAGGACAAGGACAAGGACAAGGACAAGGACAAGGACAAGGACAAGGACAAGGACAAGGACAAGGATGTTCGCTTCACAATCAGCGTGGCCGAGGTGACCCCGAATAGGATAGTGTTCTACTTCTTCCATGAAAAGCTCGAGGATAACATAACTGCTTTGCTGCAGTTGGCCGAGGCCAACGGTGTCACAATAGCCAAGCCGGCGGATTACAGAGAACCCGCCTATTTGCACATCACCGATTACAAGACCGAGCAGGGCCTCATTGCCTTTTTCCGAGAGTTACCCAGGCTAACATGGCGAGAGGACTTAGTGCTCACGAGGAAGTGACCTTGCCTAAGGCTTTCCCGCCATACGGGGCGGGGACATAGTAGGTGAGCTGCCGCAAGGACATACTCGAGGGACCCAAAGAGACTTGGGACTCCCGCACAGGGACCAAACCAGGGACGCACTCCGCAATGTCGGGGCGGGATCCGCGCTACTTACACTACGATGTGGCTCTTGGCTCCCTAATGGGCCGGAAGGGGACAGGCAACAATGGCTGAAGCAAACGATAATACCAAGAACCGGCCCAACGGGCGCAAAATACGGTGGGGCATCCTCTGGCTGATACTCGCGGCCTTTGCCGTTTCCCTTGCTAGCGGCTGCCTGTTCGTCATGGACAAGCCTTTCCTAAAGGAGGGGCAGGCCGAAAGCGGCGTGATCCCGGATGTTGCCGGCATCTGGGCGAACGAAGAAATACGGCAAACATACACTATAACCAAGACGGAATTCAGCAACACCTTCAAGGTTACGGATGTCGACACCGAAGATGTGTTACTCGCGACCTTGGAGAGGCTCGAGGATAACTTGTTCATCGTGCAGCTAAGGCCAAATGATAAGGACAAGGATGAGGATAGGGACAAGGATGAGGATAAGGACAAGGAGGTTCGCTTCACAATCAGCGTGGCCGAGGTGAGCCCGAATCGTATAGTGCTCTACGTCTTCCAGAAAGACCTCAAGGATAACATAACTGCTTTGCTGGAGTTGGCCGAGGCCAACGGTGTCACAATAGCCAAGGCGGAGGATTACGATACCCCCATCAATATGCACATCACCGATTACAAGACCGAGCAGGGCCTCATTGCCTTTTTCCGCGAGTTACCCGGGCTCACATGGCGCGGGGACTTCGTGCTCACGAGGAAGTGACCTTGCCTAAGGCTTTCCCGCCATACGGGGCGGGGACATAGTAGGGGGGCTGCCGCACGGACATATTCGAGGGGGCCCAAAAAGGCTTGGGACTCCCGCACAGGGCCCAAACCAGGGACGCATTGAAGGCCCTCCTGTGGATGGCGGTGATGTCACTGGTTACTACTGCGACAAGGTGAAGTTTGGCTCCTTAAGGGGTCGGAAGGAGGGAGGTGACAGGCAACAATGGTTGATGCAAGCGGAAACACCACGAACCGCCCAACTGCGCCAAAATTGCAGCGGGGCATACTCTGGCTGATACTCGCGGCCTTTGCCGTTTCCCTTGCGGGCGGCTGCGTCCTCACCATGCGCCAGCCTTTCCTAAAGGAGAGGAAGCTCGACAAAGGCATTATCCCGGACATCTCCGGCCGATGGACTGACCAAGAAGGTGCGACCCTCACTATAACCAAGACGGAATTCACCAACACCTTCGAGGCTACAGGCACCAACCCCAACGAGGTGATTAGGGTGTCCGTGGAGAGGCTCGATGACACCAAGTTCATCGTCCAGCTAAAGCCAAAGGGGCCCGAGGTGGAGGGTGAAGGGGTCTTCCTCACCGTGGGCGAGGTGTCCCCGAAGAGGCTGGTGCTCTACTTCTTCAAGGACAACCTCCCGGTCCTACAGGAGAAGGCCAAGGCCAACGGTGTGACCATAAGCGGGGTCGGGCTCATCACCAAGTACGAGACCGCTCAGGGTATCATTGCCTTCTTCCGCGAGATGGCCGTGACCCCGGGGCACGTTGACTTCGTGATCACTAAGAAATGATCTTGTATAGGATTATGCGCCAGTAGCTCAATGGATAGAGCAACAGCCTTCTAAGCTGAAGGTTGAAGGTTCGAGTCCTTCCTGGCGCGCCAATCCAACTTGCTTGGCCTTGGCCACTCATTCCATTTAAACCGGCACGGCTCCCATTCTTTGCGGCACTATCCTACCTCACTCCATTGCTCCCTCACTCCATTGCGCCCTCGCCTCATTGGTCTCTCTCTCCAGTAGTCTCTCGCTCCGGTATTCTCTCACTCTAATTTTCCCTCACAGAATCCGTCCCACAACCATTATTTCATGGACTGCGCCATTTCCCACGCATTAAGGGAGATTGGCCAAGTGGCAAGCTCTTGCGTGGAGCTTGCCTTGGCGGGAAGTTTTGGATGACAGGCCATCTTTAAGGTATCGTTTGGGCCTCGTTTGGGCCTCGTTTGGGCAACGTTTGGGCGCATTGCCATATTCGCTAATTTTAACTAATGGAAGTTAATGTAGGATTCCAGAATTTAACCGATGCCGCTTGTGCCTAAACGCCGCAATAACCAACGGTTGTGCCATGTTGCCCAAATTCGTATACATTCAAACGTGCATATCGCCAACAAAAGCGTAAGCTATCGCAAGAGAACACAATATATTTCGGTATTAACCAAAGCATGCATACCAAATGCAGTCCAAGCGTAGGAATTTAGCATTAAATTGCGGTTTTTTACGTCGGATCGGAAATCGCAAGCCTTGCCAAGGCATTCGGAATTTCGGCAAAATTATAAACTATAATTTTATACTTTATTATATAAGTAGTACACTTATTAACTAAATTTTTCACACATTTATGTGCTAAAACCACTTTAAAAATTGTTTTGAATCAAGTTTTGTTCCGGATTTTTTCTCAGGCACGGCTTAAAACATGCAGCAAAAATTTTTTTTGGTTTTAAAGTTCTTTTTTTATGCTTGATTTGCTTGGATTTACCGCAGTTAACAAAAAAAATTCTTTTGAACACTCTGTTTTTTAGTCGTAGCCTATGGTATTCTGTTCCCGGGTTTGTTTTGACCTTCTATTTTGGTGCCGTTCTTAAGGAGGCCATAGATGACTCAGGATGATTTCAGTTCCATAATAAAAGCCGCCTCTTTCTTCCACGGCCTGGAACAGCATGAGTCCGACGCCCTATTGCAGATCTCCATTTTCAAGCGTTTTCAGCAAGGCCAGGTCATCTTCAACAGGGGCGAGCAGGGAACCGGCCTTTACGTGCTGGTCGAGGGGAAGGTGAGGATTTTCGTGTCTGGCAACGGGGCCAAGGAGCAGCTGCTGCGAGTGCTTTTGCCAGGCGACTCTTTCGGCGAGGCCGGCATCTTCCTGGAGCACGGCTATCCTAGCACGGCCCAGTGCCTGGACAAGTCCTCCGCCCACTATTTCCCAGGGGACAAGCTGAGGCTCATAATAGCCGACAACATGAAGCTCGCCCAGAACTTCCTGAGCCTCTTGGCCCTGAAACTGGCCGATTTCGCGCACCTTTTCGAGTCGCGCACCATAAAGGAGGCCCCGGCGAGGCTCGCCTCCTTCATCCTCAACCACGAGGAGGTATCCGGAAGGGTAAAGCTGAACTTCAGCAAGGGGCAGCTTGCCTCCTTCATAGGCACCTCCCCCGAGACGGTATCCAGGGCCCTCACCTTCCTGAAGGGGAAAAACGCCATAAAAGAGGAAAAGCCCTATATCGTGATACTCAACAGGGAAATCCTAAATTCGCTCATACAGGGTACCCTTAAGGCATCCTAGGCGACCTTTTCTTGGTTCGCGCTCCCGGTTCGGCCGCTTTTTAGCGCAAACGCCCTTTTTCAAAATGATTTCCCAAAGCGTTTCTCCCATGCGGTAAACCACGCCTTAAGCCTTGCCGCATTTTTGTCAGGCATTCCTCCAAAGCCTTGGTTGTTGGTTCACATTCCAAACGTCCGCTAAGATAGCTCAATCGAATTTTGGTCACTTGTCTTCCTTTGTCTTCCATTGCCTTCCGTCGTCTTCCGTTTTGGGTTGTTTTTGCCTCTTTTCGTGTGTATGCGATCCATTGGTGATATCGGATTAGCCTTGTTTCTCTCAGTCGGGAAACCCCGCCAAGCAATCTTTGGCGGGGTTTTTCATATTTGGGCTAGCGTTTTCGGCTGTTTTCGGGCCTTTCGCTAGTTTACGCTACTTTCGAACCCAAGGCCTGCAGAATTATTTTGGATGCTTGGCAATCCTTTGCCAGCATTTTATGGGGGATTGGGGTTATTAGGCGTTTTTTGGGGGATTGCTGTTTCTTGTGGGTTTTTTGGGCTTTTATTGGCAACCCGCAACCCCCAAAAACCCCTCATTTTCGCTAATACGTTCCTGGGCTGGTGCCCACCGCCACGGCGGGGCTGGGCGATAAGGGCCCAATAGGCTCGCTCAGGCCCGGTCCGGGGCTTTCTTCTGTTTCGTGCTTTTCGCGAACCAGACGACAGCTATCATGCACAGGAACGCAATGGAGCAGGCCATGTAAATCTCGTTTGCGGACTGTATGTAGCTGTTTTGGGTTATGGATCTCACCAAGACCGCGCCCGCCTCCTCTTCCGAGAGCCCCATGGACATGAGGTTTCGCAATGTTTCAAGGGAGGCAGGGCTTATGCCGTCCACGTGGCTGGTGAGCCGTGTGTGGTGCAGGGCCTCCCGGCTGTCCCACATGGTGGTCGCGAGCGAGGTCCCGATCCCCCCGAACAGGACCCTTATGCAGTTGAAGAGCCCGGACGCGCCCGCTAGCTTCGCAGGCTCGAGGCCCAAAAAGGATAGGCTCATTATCGGGACGAAGAAGAAGGCCAGGGCTATGCCCTGGATGAACTGCGGGACCAGTATGAACTTCAGGCTGACGGAGGGGTTGAAGCGGGTGCGCATGAACATGCAGGTGCTGAAGACCAAGAATCCCACGGTTATGACCAGCCTTAGGTCTATCCTCGGCCCGAACCTTCCGATTATGGGCGTAAGGAATATGGGTATGAGCCCCACCGGGGCGGTCACGAGCCCCGCCCAGGTGGCTGTGTAGCCGAACCAGGTCTGAAGCAAAAGCGGGAGCAGCACAACGGTACCGAGGTAGAGCATCATGCCGAGGCTCATGAGAATGACCCCCGCGCTGAAATTCCGGTACCTGAACAGGGAGAGGTCTATGAGCGGGTGCTTGGAGTGGCTCTCCCAGACCAGAAGCAGGGTGATGCCTATCACCGAAAGGGCGGCCAGGGCCACGATGAAGTTGGAGTTCAGCCAGTCCAGCTCGCGGCCCTTGTCCAGGAGTATCTGGAAGGAGCCCACCCCCAGGGCCAAAAAGCCCAAGGCCACGGCGCTCAACTGGGCCTTGGAGATGGGCGACTCCCTGTCCCTGAGGATTACCCACGCGATCCCTGCCACAATGACCCCCAGGGGCACGTTTATGAAGAAGATGAAGCTCCAGTGCAAGTTGTCCGAGATCCAGCCCCCCAGGATGGGCCCGCAGACCGGAGCCACCGACACCGTCATGGAGAAGAGGGCCAGGGCCATTAGCTGCCGATCCTTGGGGTAGTTGTTCATGAGGAGGGACTGGGCGAGGGGCAGCATGGGCCCCCCCGCCGCCCCTTGGATCACCCGGAAGAAGACCAGGGCCCCCAGGCTCGGGGAAATGCCGCATAAGAACGAGGTGAGCGAAAAGAGCAGGGTGGAGGCGATGAAGAGCCGAACCTCCCCGAAACGCTGGGCCAGCCTGCCCGTGAGCGGCAGGGCTATGGCGTTGGCCACGGAGTAGGAGGTTATGATCCAGGTGCCCTGGCTGTAGCTGGCCCCGAGGTTCCCCGCTATGGTGGGGACGGCCACGTTGCAGATGGTGATGTCCACCACCTGCATGAAGGTCCCGAGCGGGAGGGCGATGGTGATGAGGGCGAGCTGCCTCCCGGAGATGGGCCCGTACGGCCGCGCTTGCGGTGCCTGGCTCACCTCGCGCCGCCTGACGGGCCTTGCGCCCCGGCGCCGCCCGCGTCGGCGGTGGGCCCGTCCCGGGGCCCAAGGTTGCGGGCGATGGTCGCCTCCACCTCGCGCCTTTTGGACTCAAGATCGATAAGCGTCGCGTCGGTGCTGCGGACGGGCGGCGGGTCCGGGGCCTTTCCCGTTTCCTCCAGGAAGACCTTCACGGTGCAGGAGAGCCCCACAAGGAGCGGCGGCGGCTCGCCCCCGCCTTCCACGCCCACCAGGGCTATCCTCACCGGTACCCTCTGGACCACCTTTATCCAGTTGCCGGTGGCGTTCTCGGCGGGGAGCAGCGAGAAGGCGCTGCCCGTCCCGGGGCTCAGGCCCACCACCACGCCATGGAAGGTCCTGCCGCCGCCCAGCATGTCAACGGTCACCTCGGCCCTTTGGCCGGGTACCACCTTCGCGAGCTGGCTTTCCTTGAAGTTGGCGTCAACCCAGACCTCGGTCTCGGGTACCACCATCAGCAGCGGGGAAGAGGGGCCGACCTGGTTCCCCAGCTGCACCGACCTCTTTGCGACCCTGCCCTGGACCGGGCTCCTGATCTCGGTGCGCCTCAGGTTGAGCCAAGCGGAGAGGACCATGGCCGCCGCCTCTCGGATGGCCGGGTCCCCTTCCGGGGGACCCGGCCCTATGAGCCGCTCAGTCGCGGCGAGGGCCGCCTCGGCGGCCGCGACGGACGCGCGGTCGATCTCCACCTGGATCCTTCGGCTCTCCAGCTCCTCCCGGGTTATGGATGTCCCGGGGGCCAGCTTGCGCCTCCTCTCGAAGTCGGCCTGGCTCTGCGCCAACTTGCTGCGGCTGCCGTCCAGGGCGGCCCTTAGCCTCTCCCGCTCCGAGAGCCTGCTGGCAACGGCCCTGGTGGCCTGCTCCAGCGCCCCCTCGGCTTTTTCCAGGGCGAGGGCCGCGTCGGTGGGATCCAGCCGGGCCAGGACGTCGCCCTCCCCGACCAGCTGGGTGCTCTCGGCCAGTATCTCCACGACGGTGCCGCTTGTCTGCGGGTAGACCCTGACGATGTTGCCCTGGGTGTAGGCGTCGTCGGTCGATATGGTGCCTTTCGCGAACAGCAGCCAGTAGAAGAACGCCAAGGCCCCGAGGATTGCGAACACCAGGAGGGCCTTGAGCACCGCCCCCTTGCCGTTGCCCTCATGGGCCTGCTCCCCCTTGGCCTCCGGCCCCTTGACGCTTGTGTCAGCCGCCATGTTCCGCCCCCCTTTCGCAGGCTCCGGCCTTGGCCGGGGTCAGCTTCGCGGGCTTGGGCTTGGGCATCGCCTTCGCCTTGGGCATCGCCTTGGCCTTGGCCTTGCCCCCGCCTTGCGGGATCGCCCGTCCAGGGGCCCTTCCCTTGGATTGCCCGTGGGCCATGAAACCCCCCATCAGCGTGGCCCGGACGTGCCCCTCCAAGGCGTCCTGGTCTATTGACAGCTCCCAGAACCGCTCCCAGTTGTCCTTCGCGAGGAGCGGGAAAAGGGAGGCCGCTATCAAGGAGACATAGGCCATCTCCGGGAGGATCCCGGGGTTAAGCACACCTTCCGCCTGGCCCTTGCGAATCCTGTCCATGAAGTGGCCAAGGGTCCCCCGGTCTAAGCGGGAGTGCAGGTAATCCCTCAGGGTCCCGTCCAGGGAGGCTAGCTCCCTGCTCCACAGGGGCAAAAACCAGGGCGAGGTTTTTGTCCCCTCCATGAGGGTGTCCAAAAGCCGCGTGAGGGCCTCTACGGGATCCTCGACCAGGCGCACGGTTTCCCAGAAAGAGGTGACAAGGGGCAGTAGGAAGCGGTCCAGGGCCTGCTCCACCAGCGCCTTCTTGTTCCCGAAATAGTAGTAGACCGCGGCGGGCGTGACTTTCGCCCTCCTGCTGGCCTCCTTGAGGCAGAAGTTTCGTATGCCGCGCTCGCCAAGGACGTGGATGGTCTCCAAGAGGATGCTCTCCTTGACGGAAGGCTCGTCCTGGGTGCGGGGGCCCGGGGGCCTGCCAGGCCCCCGTTTTCCGAGGCGTTTCATAGGGCCTCCTAGGCTGGGGTAAATTAATTAATCCGTTAATTAATTTATCAGCGGGAAAAGGGGCTGTCAAGGGGGGCGTTTCGGGGGGGGTCTGGGCGGGATTCTTGGAATGCGGGGCGCGCGGGGGCTTTTGGGCAACCGGAGGAGTGGGTCGGGAGGGCGGGAAGGGCAGAAATGCGGGAAGGGCAGAAATGCGGGAAGGCCCACCAAAGGGACCCCGCACGTTACGGAAGAAAGGGGATCACATGGCCGTCTTCTCAAGCATTATGTCGCGCTTTTCCAAAATCCCCTCAAAACCCTTGGGGGAGAACCAGAGCGGCAGATCCTTTTTTTCAAGGATTAGCGGCATGCGGTTGTGGATTTTTATCATGGAATCGTTGGCGGCGACCGTGATTATGGAGAAATGCGGGAAGGGAACGCCGTCGGGGGATTTGATTTCCTTGTAGATGGCGCCCAATAGAAGGTATTTTTCGGATGGCACGGTGAAGAGGTACTTGGTCTTTTTCTTGGGATCGTGGTGGGACCACTCGTAGAACCCCGAGGTAGGAACCACGCAGCGCCTGTGCTCGGTGGATTCCTTCCAGGTCTTGAGTTTTAGCGCGGTCTCGCCTTTGGCGTTGATGAGCGGCCTGGGCTTGGCATTGGGCCTGAACCTGTCAGGGTAGCCGGGGTAGCCCCAGTACATGGCCTCGCACCTGAGCTTAAGCGCGCCATGCCCGTTGTCGGAGGCTTTGCCGCCATCGGACTCCAATAGTATGGGGACCACGTCTGTTGGGTAGACATCGCCCTCGGTCTTCAGCTTGTAGGGGGTGTCCATCTTACCGAACAGGGCCTTGGCCTCGTCGACCAAACCATTTATCCCCTTGTCGGATTCCGGGTCAAAGGAGCTGAATCTGCCGCACATTGCGCACCGATCCTGACAATGCCATAACAAAAGCCGCAACGCTATGACACAAGCTATAAAACCCAACAAAAGCCGCAATTTCGCGAAATTTCATTCAAAGTGGATTGCCCAGCGCAAGCGATCCCTCATAAGATGCTTGACAATATTCCGTAGCCGCAGAGGCCTATCCACACGAAGGTGAGAATAGGCAGCATGAAGTTGTCCGACCCGTCCTTTGCGAAGAAGGGCATGGGGGGTTTCCTGGAGAGCTTGTAGAGCCTCTGGATCTCGTCCTGGCTCTTAAGCTGGGCGTTTTCGTTCATGTCCTTCAAGGCCAAGGCCGCGGCCCTCACCTTCTTGGAGTACGAGGTGACCGATGTCTTGCGCAGGATGCCGAAGAGCAGCGGGGCGCAAAGCCCTATAAGGATGGGTATGGCTTTGAACAGCTCGTAGTGGCTGGCGCATAGCAGCGCCATGATCGCCGCGTACACAAGGGTTATGTAGAAGGGCACGTAGGCCCTGGAGACCTTCTGCTGGCGCTTCACATCCACCGGGAACGCGTCCCTGTAAAACATGACCAGGTTCACGGCGTCGGCGTACAGGCTGTACTGCTTTTCCTTGTAGGTAAAGGTGCACTTGGCGAGCGGGAGCAGCCCGGGCTTCTCGTAGTCCACGGTTATGTGCGGGTCGTAGCTCCAGTTGCGCTGGTGGTCGCCCTGGGCGTAGCTGTAGACTATCGACCTGATGCGCTTATTCACAAGGCTGTCGAGGGTCGTGCGCACGTCCTCGATGCCCTTCATGAAGGGCTTGACCTCGCAGCCGGTCACCATGGTGGGCGTGTAGCTCACCAGATCGCCTTTGAGCGCGTTGAGGCCGCCCTCCACAAGCCCCGGGATGGGCTCCCCCGCGTAGGCCTGGGTCAGGAACTTGCCCGAGGCCCTGCCGCTCGCGGGCTTCCAGTCGGTGACCGTCCTGTAGCGGGTGACGGGCCTTGTGCGGCTGCGTCCATTGCTGTCGGTGTAGGTGACGTAATCCGTGTAAGGCTCCTCGCGGTCATAGCCGAAGGAGGCCGTCCAGTCCGCAACGACGGAGCCTGCCGAGAAATAGCAGGGGACGTAATAGAGCTTCTCTTCGTTTATGTCGCTTGCCTCGATGAGGTCGTCGGGCGAGTTGAGGTCCTCCGCCATCTTCTGGAGCAGGAAGCTGTGAAGCTCCTCCTTGGAGGCCCGGATGAGTACCATCTTGTCCGGGCCGTCGGGCAGCTCGTTTTTGGGGGCGTGCGGATCGACTATTGTGTTCTTGGTGTCGCAGTAAGGGCAGATGTACTCAAAGACGCCTGGCTCTAGGTCGATTGACGCGCCGCAGTTGGTGCAGATTATATGGTCTAGGCTCGCCATTGAGGACTAGACGCCGCCGCGGCTGGCCCTCGCCGTGTCCGTGTGCCTGGCCGACGCGAGCCTGAACATGTCGTTTATCAGTTTTATGGGGGGGTCGCTTGGCGGGGGAGGGGGCGCGGCCGGGGCCGGGGTTTCCGCCCCGGATGGGTCGGCCGTGGCCATGTTGAGCAGGGCCTTGGGATCCTCGCCTGTGGGAAGCGGGGCGGGCGCGTCTTTTTGGAGGAGCTGGTTCTCGAGTTCCATGAGCTTCTCGTAGAAGGGCTTGTCGAACTGGGAGACGGCGATCTTGTCGAAGTAGCGTACTTCCTCCGAGACCTTTTCAAGCCCCTGGTACTCGGGCGAGCCCGGGTCCACCGCTACCATGAGGGCCCTGATCCTGGACTCCAGGCTCACGAACTGGCCTATGCGCCTGAGCTCCAGGGCCTCCCTGCTGCCGGCGCCCTTGGTGGTGAGCCCCAGGAGCACGAGCGCCCCGCCCAGGAGGAGCAGGTAGATGAACTCCAGGATTACGCCTGCGGTGACAAACGGTTTGATTATCATTAAGATGATGGCGGTCCCCATGCCGAAGATGAAGTAGCCGATGGCGGCGCCGAAGGCCCCTGACCTCAAGACCGTGGGGTGGTCGGAGTTGGGGTTGGCGTAGTAGGCGGCGATGGCCGTTGATATGAGCGTCACCAGCACCATGAAGAACAGGGCGGCGAAGGTGCCGGCCGAAAACGAGGAGGCAAGCAACGCGACAATGAAGCCGCTGATGATTATCATCAGGGCCCCGCAGAGCAATATGGCCTTCTGGGCCGGGCTTAACGAATTTGGCATCAGGCTCTCTCCTGTGGATGCCCGCCTTGTGGGCGGCTCAGAGTTTTAAACCGCAGTTAAGGCAGAACTTTGCCGCCGCCGGGTTGGTGTGACCGCAGGACGCGCAAACGTTGGTAAGGGACTTGCCGCAGGACGGGCAGAACTTCAGGTCGCTCCGCTCCAAGGGCTCGCCGCAGAAGGGGCAGGGGTTGGGCAGCGAGAAGCCGCAGGTGCCGCAGACCTTGGTGCCCGGGGCGAGATCCGCACCGCACTTGGGGCAGGGGTTGTAGGCGTTGCCGCAGTCCGGGCAGAACTTGGAGCCCACGGGTATCACGCCCCCGCACTTGTAGCACTTAATCACCTTGGTCTGGCCTGGGGAAGGGATGGGCTTGCCGCACTGGGGGCAGAACTTGATGTTCGCGGGCACCTGGGCGTTGCAGTTGGGGCAGGTCACGGTTTCCTGGGCGGCCCCGCCCATGGCCTGGGTCATGCCACCGAACTGCTGGCCGATGGAGCCCCCCACCCCAGCGCCGATGCCGAGCCCTATGCCCGCCCCCATTATGCCAGCGGCCGTGGAGCCTGGGTTCCTGGCGGCCCCCTCGAGGGTGTCGAAGGTGCGCTCGGTCTGGTAGTTGTAGCCCACTATGTTCATCTCCGCCTTCTTGGCCAGGGCGTTCTTCAGGGTCTTTACCGCAGGGTCGTCCTCGGGGACGGAGATGTCGTTCACGTAGAAGTTCAGGAGCTTGATGCCGTACTCCGCGAAGGGGGGCGCCGCCTTCTCCTGCATGTAGGAGGAGAGCTCCTCCAGGTAGGCGTTGATCTCCAGGATGCTCACCTTCCTCTGCACCAGGTAGGAGGCGAGGGCGTCCTTTATCTTGGTGATGAACATGCCCCTGAAGTAGCGGACCACGGTGTCCTGGTCGAAGGTGGGCATGGTCCCCACCAGCTTGATGAGGAACTTGGACGAGTTGTCGACCTGGATGCCGAACTGGCCGTTGGCCCTGAGCGGCACCATTATGTTGTACTCCGGGTCCTTCAGCTGGATGGGCGTGGGCGTGCCCCACTTCACGTCCAGGGCGTGGACCTTGTTCACGTACCATACCTCGGCCGTGAAGGGGGTGTTCCCGCCGAATGGAAGCTTCAGGAAGGCCGTGAGCAAGGGAATGTTGTTGGTGCTGAGGGTGTAGCGGCCCGGGCCGTAGGTGTCAAGGGCCTGCCCGCCCTTGAAGAGGATGGCCTCCTGGGACTCGTTCACTATGAGCTGGGTCCAGTTGCTTAGCTCCTCGCTGGGGAACTTCCAGGCTAGGATCCTGGCTGGCCCGCTGTACTTGACCACGTCTACTATTGCCATTGAACGCTCCGTTTAGTTTGTCGGGGGGGAGGGATCCACCCGCCCTGGCCCAGGTTCCTGACTGCCGCCCGCCCCCTTGGGGTGCCTTCCGCGAATGCCTTGCGATTCAAGGGTTTTGGGATTGCCGGGTTCCCATTATAAGCCCAGGGGCCGAGTTTGGCAAGGAGGTATGTATTTGAAGAAATTCTAATTTTGCTTGGCACCAAGTTCGGGGCGCCGCCTAGAGATTAGCCTAAAATGCGGGAAAAATAAAGCTCGGTCCGCCTGTGGGCGGCCCGGCTTGCCCGAACGGGCCCGTGTTGACTTTCCAGGGCGCGAGGAGTATTCCATAGCCAATATGGGCCCGGGCGCGCCTCTCGTCACTCAGTTTGGCCCCGGGCTTGGGGAGGTGCGCCGTGGGGACTGTCCTGGTTGCCTGCGAGACCGTAAGGGACGAGATAATCCGCTCCCTTGCG
This sequence comes from Deltaproteobacteria bacterium, assembly GCA_031278475.1. Lineage (GTDB taxonomy): Bacteria > Desulfobacterota > Desulfarculia > Adiutricales > Adiutricaceae > JAISMF01. Next base: position 1,315 of record JAITKK010000212.1, on the reverse strand, counting down.
GCCTTGGGGCTCGACTATCCGGTGATCTGGCTGGAGGGTGGGCTCCACAACGTCCCCTGGCGCCTGAGGGAGAGGCTGGCCCAGATCCTTCGGGAGGCCGACGGCCGCTGCGACAGGCTCCTCATAGCCTTGGGCTACTGCGGCGGGGGCGTCGCGGGCCTTCGGACCGGCGACTACGAGACCGTGCTCCCGCTCACCGACGATTGCCTGAGCCTGCTTCTGGGCTCCCTCGCCGCCAGGGAGCGTGCCTCCAAGCCTGTCACCTATTTCCTGACCAAGGGCTGGCTCAGCCACGAGCAGAACGTGGTCACAGCCTACGAGAGCGCCTCCCGGCAGTTCGACCCGGAAACCGCCATAAGGCTAAACCGCATCCTCCTGGAGGGCTACGGCCGTTTCGGGCTCCTGGACACCGGGGCCTACGACCTGGAGGAGGCCGGCGAGCGGGTGCGCCCGCTCGCCGAGAGCCTTGGGCTCTTGGTGGAGACCATCCCCAGCGACCCTGGCTGGCTGAACTCCTTCCTCTTGGGCGACCACGGCGACGAGGGGCTCTTCCTGAGGCTCCCGCCCAGGTCGAAACTCAGCCCCGATGACTGGATACGGCTCCTGACCGCAAGGCACGTACAAGGGCAGACCCAGCTGCCTTGCGGGCCCCTTGCGGTCGGCCAGGGCGGGAACAAGGACATATAAGGGCGCATAGGATTTCGGCGGGCCTTCGGGGCGGCAGGCCGATTGCGGGCCCACGTAGGCGGGCCACGGATTTCCGAAAGAGCCCGGCCCCGGCCTTTTGAGCCGACCAACGCGCTTGCGCTGGGTATTCCCCTTGCGTGTATCCGACTTTACGGCCTTCCTGGGCAACGGTCCGGCTTTTGCCCAAGGCTTTGGGGGTTCCTTGCCTAGGGCTTTGGCTTGGCCTTTGACGTCGTCTTCGGGCTTGGCTTCGGGCTTGGCTTTGCCGCAGGCTTTGCCGCGGTTTTTGCCGCAGGTTTTGCGGCTGGTTTTGCCGCAGGTTTTACGGCTGGTTTTGCGGCGGGTTTTGCGGCATGCTTCTGGCCCGTCTTCGCGGTTGGAGTGTGTTCGCCCTGCGCGTCGGCCTTGTGGTGGGCTTTGCTTTGGGGTTTTCCTGCGTGCTCGGCCGGCTTGGGCTTGCCAGCCTCAAGCGTCTTAGGCTTGTGGCCGCCTTTGGGACTTGCCTTCGCCTTAGTTTCCTGGTGGTGCTTGGCTTCCGCCGGTGCGTGGTGCTTGGCTTCCGCCGGTGCATGGTGCTTGGCTTCCGCCGGTGCGTGGTGCTTTGCTTCCGCCGGTGCGTGGTGCTTGG
>JAITKK010000210.1 GCA_031278475.1 Deltaproteobacteria bacterium | reverse complement strand
GGATGTATTGATGCGTGGGTGTTTTTGGCCCGATAGGGCAAAGAGACTATCCAAAAACGCCGGAATGCGGAAGTGTTGGGGAATGCTGGGGAATGTGGGGAATGTTGGGAATGTTGGGGGATTCTTGGGAATGCAGGGAATGCCGGGAATGTTGGGGGATGTGGGGAAATAATGGCAAATGTCAGGAAGTGCCGGTGAATGCGACAAAACGCGACAAAACGCAACAAAATGCGATTAACCCTATATTATGCGTGGGAACCAAAGCTTGTCGCAATGTTTTCCAGGTTTTGGCTAAGGGGCCGTAAAAAAAAAGTGCTGCAAAAAATTTGTTTTTTTTGGAAAAATTGTGTAATTCCATTCTCCATGAAAATCATTTCGCTTAATTTTGATGGAATTTATTTGGTCTTTGGTTAATTATACTCCTTTCTCATATTCATTTCGATTAAGTCTGCAAGCGACTTTTAACCCAGCAGCTGTTTTGGTATTTGATATTAGTTTCACTACGGTCTCGTGATTTTCCAATTGCTGTCCTTTCCAATTTGTTGATATGAAAGAAAATAGCTTATGCTCAATCTTATTCCATTTCGATGTACCAGGCGGGAGATGCGACACTTGTACTGGCATATTTATTTTAGTTGCCATTTTGAATAGTTCGAACTTCCACAAATTGACACGGTACCCATTGCTGCCACCACAATCAGCAACCATATATATTTTTGTCGAATCAGGATATAATTTTTTTACGTACTTGCTCCACCATTGGTAAATGGAATTTATCGCAAATTCAGAAGTGTCGTGCATCCTATCTCGACATGCCCTGTATTCAGTTTAATATCATAAATACCATAAGGAATGGCTTTTGGTAAAGATGGCTCAGGAAAATCTTGATCATGAACCTCAATTGGTGATCCAGAAAGAACCCGATGTTAAAAATATTGTAGCGTTTTTTATACGGCCCCTAAACGCTTGGAGCCACGCAAGTAATCGAATGTTTCGATAATTTCAAGTATTTGCGTTCAGGCCATAATTTCGCATAAATATCCCATAAAGCCGCACAATTTTATTTGAAGGGGGTGCCTATCTTTCGCCTTGGGCAAATAGCCCGCAAAGGGGCCTTAGGCTTTTCACACAATCCAAGTCATAAGGGGATAAGGAAAGCCAAAATCCGGTACCCTTGGGGCCAAACCCCGCAACGCTTGGCCATGTTTGACCCCTCACTGGGCCTTATAGGGTTTAATTGGGGCAAAAAAAACCGGGCGCAAGGCATTGCATTGCGCCCGGGAGTCTTGGGGGATTCATCCTAGAGCTCGATTTTGGTCCCCAGCACCTTCAGGAAGTCGCCTATCCAGGCGGGATGGGCCGGCCAGGCCGGGGCGGTTACAAGGTTCCCGTCTATCATCGAGTTGCTGGCGGTGGCGTTGGCGTCCACGTAGGTGCCGCCCGCGTCGGTCACGTCGGGGCCGACGGCAGGGTAGGCGCAAGCGGTGCGGCCCTTCAGGACGCCCGCGGATACCAGGATCTGCGGCCCGTGGCAGACGGCGGCTACGGGCTTCTTGTCCTTGAAGAAACCCCTCACAAGCTCCAGGACCCTCGGCTCCAGGCGCAGGTACTCCGGGGCGCGGCCGCCCGGGATGACCAGGGCGTCGAAGTCCTCGCTCTTGGCGGAGTCGAAGTCGCAATTTATGTGGAAGTTGTGGCCGGGCTTCTCCGAGTAGGTCTGGTCGCCCTCGAAGTCGTGGATGGCGGTCCTCACCGTGTCGCCGGGTTTCTTCTTGGGGCACACCGCGAACACCTCGTGGCCCACGGCCGCAAGGGCTTGGAAGGGCACCATGATCTCGTAGTCCTCTACATAGTCGCCGACTATGAACAATATCTTTTTCCGGGCCATCTTGCGTCTCCTTGGGGTTAACGGATCCCTTGCCCATGGGCCCGGGATTTCGTGGTTGACGATGTTTTTGGCATCGTTGTGGGGGGGGAAGGCTCTATGGGGGATTGTATCAGGGATCGAGGCCGGCGGGCAAGGCGAGGACAAGCGCGCCTGAAAAAGGGATAGGCGAGGGTTTTGGCCCAGTGGCAGGGCCCCGCCCTCAGTCCCCCGCCGGGCCCTTGGCTTGGCCGGGGCCCTTGCCGTTTGGGAGGGATGCCCCGGAAGCCGGGGGTTCGTCATTTCCAAGAAGGTCCGGCCGTGCCTTCCTGGTGCGCCTTAGGGCCTCCTCCCGGCGAAAGAGCTCGATTTCTTTGTGGTTTCCGGAAAGAAGCGGCTCCGGGACGGGGATGCCCCTGAATACCCTGGGCCTGGTGTACTGGGGGTACTCGAGAAGCCCGGTCGCGAAGCTGTCCTGCCCCGTCGAGCCCGGATCCCCCACGAAGCCGGGTATGAGCCTGGCCACGGACTCGATGACCGCCATGGCGGGGATCTCGCCACCTGACAGGACGTAGTCCCCGATGGAGAGCTCCATGTCGCAATAGAGGTCCAGGACCCTCTGGTCGATGCCCTGGTAGCGGCCGCATATGAGGACAACCGCTTTCTTGAGGCTTAGCTCCCTCGCTATCCCTTGGTGGAATTTGCACCCGCCCGGGCTGAGGGCGATAACCGTGGGCTTGGTCCCGTAGCGGGAGAGTATCCCGTCAAGGGCCGAGGCGATGGGCGCGGGCAGCATGACCATGCCAGGGCCGCCCCCGTAGGGCCTGTCGTCGGCCGTGCGGTGGGGATCGCCCGTGTGGTCCCGGATATCGGTTAGCTCGATTTCGAGCAAGCCCCTCTTGATGGCCTTCCCCACGAGGGACTCCCCGAGAAAGGCCGAAAACAGGTTCGGGAATAGGGTGAGCACGTGGAAGCGCAAAAGGCCTACCTTCCGGAAGTGACGAAGCCCATGGCGGCAAGCTCCCCGGGGCTGAGGGTGGTTATGGTGCCGGTCCCTTGGTCGAGGTCCAGGATGAAGCGGCTTGTGAAGGGGATGAGCGTCTCGGAGCCGTCAGGCCCCGCTATGGACAATATCAGGGTTCCTTCGGGCCCCTCCACTATGCCACGGACCACCCCCAGCTCCTCGTCGGAAGGGCCCTTGGCGCGCATCCCGATTAGGTCGTGCTGGTAGATCTCGTCGTCCGCGATCTCCGGAAGGGCGTCCCTTCGCGCAAGAAGCTCCAAGCCCTGCAGGGCCCTCGCCTCCTCCCTGTCGGACACCCCCTCCAGCGTGAGTATGGGGCCCTTGGCCGATGGCCGGATGCCGATTACCTTGGCCTCCCTCTCCCCGCCCGGGACGGGCGGGGCCCCGTCCGCCTTGGGGCTTCTTGGGTCGCGAAGCGTCAGCGGGATCCCGGTCAAAAGCCCCGGGTCCTCGCCGAAGAAGTCCAGGCGGATCTCCCCCCGCACGCCGTGGGCCCGGCCCAGGCGGCCTAGGAGCACCATGCGCCCGGGGGCGTCTCTGTCGCCGTCAGCTGTCATTTGGGGGATGTTTGGGTTAAGGGCCGGGACGGCCGGGAATG
>JAITKK010000195.1 GCA_031278475.1 Deltaproteobacteria bacterium | reverse complement strand
TGATGTTCCCCTTTTTTCCTTTGAAGCAATGGTAAATGGAGTTGTTTGATTTTTCCCATCAGGGCGATGGCTGCAATGTGCAGGTTATCCCCCGAGAAATCCTCATTGTAGGCATAGAGTATCTGCAACCACAAGGGTGAGGCCTTGAAGTGCCTCATGATGCCCAAAAAAGGCGTGTTCCAGCCAAGGTATTTTATGACATTTAGGTACCTTGTCTCGGGATCCGGCTCATCGAACCGCACTTTGTCGAAGTAAAGCTCCTCCGTTTCCCTGTCGGAGTCAATGAACTCGCAGCATGGGTAGGCTATGAGGGCATCTGGGTTGTTCTCGAGCACAAGGATTAGTTTTTCGGCGAACTGGGGCTTCCAGATGAGATCGTGCGCCGCATAGGCCGTGTAGGGGCTGTTGTGGGCAAAGGAGACGTGGCAGAAATTGAAGTTCAAGCCCAGGTTTTCCGGGTTGCAAGAATAAATGATCCTGCTGTCCCTGCTTGCGAGGTTCCTGCAAATGCGCCCGGTTTCGTCGGTGGAGGCGTTATCGGATACCAAGATCCTTATGTCGTCCATTGTCTGAGCGGTGAGTGATTTAAGAAGGCGGCCTATCGTCTTCTCCCCGTTGTAAACCGGCACGCATACCGTGAGTTTTGGCTCGGCCATCATGCAAACCTCTTGGCTTTCCTTTGATTTCCCTGCCGCAAATATTGCCAGCCTCGGATCGTTTCCGGGCTAATGGGTTCTCTGGCAGGCTGATCCATATGGATCCGACAAGGGACTATAGCATAATGTGTGCCATGTTTTGGGAAAGCCAGGCCTTTTCTCGAGGCTTTTCTGCCTTTGTGCCTAAGGTTTTTGCGAGACTGCAATGATCGCAAGGGCTGCGACTGCGGCGGTCTCGGTTCTGAGCCTTCCAGGCCCAAGGGAGAAAGGCCGGAAGGAGGCCTTGAGTGCGGCATCCCTTTCCTCCGCGGAAAGGCCCCCCTCGGGCCCTACGAGCAAGGTCACTGGGGCCCCTGGCCCCAGGCTTAGCGCGAGCGGCGGTCCTTCCCTGTCCAGAAGGCACAGGTATTGCCCTTGGCCACAGTCCTTTATTCTTTCCAAAAGCCGTGGCAGTTCCTCGGGCGGGAGTATCTCAAGCGGATACGCAGCACCCGACTGCTTCCTCGCCTCGGCGGCAATTCTTTCCCAGCGGGCGGCCCTATCTGGTGCCGCCCCGCTTGATCTTGTGCGTGAGCTCGAATATGGTATCAGCCTCGCGGCCCCCAGCTCTACGCATTTTTCGAGTGCCCACTCGAAGCGCGCCGGGCGGATGAGCGGGAGGAGCAGTGTGGGTCCCCCGGGGACCCTTTCCTTTTCAAAAGGTGTGATGATTGTGAGCGTAAGCGAGGGGACGGGTTTTTTGGCTGAGGCCGTGACAACGGCTTTGGCGATGCCCTGCCTTGCGACAAGCTCCACCTCGTCCCCTTCCTTGAGCCTCAGCACAAGTGCACCGTGCCGGGACTCCCTGAGGTCCAGGGTCACGGCCTCCCCCGGCCCGGGTGCCGGGCCGGGGGAGGCGAGGGAGAGCCTTCTAACCCTCATTCCCCGGGCGGGTCTCAAGGGATGGCTCGGGCACCATGACCCTCTCGTGTTTCGCCCCTCCCGCTGCCTTCCCGCCCAGCTCCAGGCACAGCGCCGACCACTCGCCCTGGCCCAGGTGGCGGGTCCAGGCCCAGCCCTCCTTGCGGAAGGCCCTTGCCGCTTCCTCCGCCTGGGCCTCTATGAGGCCGGAGAGCACGAGGGAGGCCTTGCGGGCCGCCAGCCGAGTAATTTCAGGCGCAAGCAGCATAAGCGTGTTTAGGGTGATGTTCGCCAGAATCAGGTGGAAGCCGGGCTCGAGCCCGGATAGGGGATCGTCTGAGAAGGCGGGCATTGGGCCCATGGAATTAAGGTCCCTGTTGGCGATGGCAACGGGCACGGTGGGCGGGTCGTTGTCTATGCCGGTAACCTCGGCCTCCGGGAAGAGGATGGCGGCCGCCAAGGCCAGTATCCCGGAGCCGGTCCCTATGTCCAGGATCCTCCCGGGGGTATCCCCCGCCTCGGCAAGGGAGGAGAGGATCCTTAGGCAGAGGAAGGTGGTGGGATGCCTTCCCGAGCCAAAGGCAGCGCCCGGGTCAATCCTCAGCACGGGCGGGAGCTTTTCGGGCGCAAGCCCGAAACGCCCCGCCAGATCCCCCTCCCAGAAGGACGGCGAGAGTATGAGCGAGCCCGAGACCATGATGGGCTCGAGCCCTGCCTTCCAGGCCTCTGTGTAGTCCACCAGGGGCACCAACTCGAGGATTAGCCCGAAGGATGCGACCGGGAGCCCGAAGGCCGCCGCCGCCTCGCGTAGGGTCTGTGGGAGCGAGCGCATGAGCCGCATGGCATCCTCCCGCGGGAAGGAGGCCTTGAGCAGGATCCTTCCCTCCTTGTCGGGGACATCCTCCCAGACGGCCTTGGCGCCAAGGTCGAAGAGGGCCGAGGAGGCCGCCTCTTGGGCGGGCGGCGGGACGGCCAGTGTGACGGAAAGCCACTCCGCCATCCTCAGAGCCCCAGGAAGCCTTTGGCCGCGAGGCCCAGCACCTGCTCGCTGTCCTCGGGCCCCAGGCCCGCGTCATTGAAGTACTTGTAGTAGCGTTCGGGAGCCAGCAGGGGGTAGTCGGTCCCGAACAGGAAGCTTGAGGCCCCCAAGGCCTGGACAGCCAGCCCGAGAGCCTGGGGCGAGAAGATGTAGGGCATGGCGGCCGTGTCGAAGCGGACATGGGCCATGGCCTCCCTCACCTCCTTTTTAAGGGTCGCGAAAAAGGGGATGCCGCCCCCGAAATGCGCGAGTATCAGCTTGGTGCCGCTTGTCCCCTTGATGAGCTCGTATATCTGGGAGATCTCAATGGGGGCCTTGCCAGGGTATTTGTGGCCTATGGGCTCGTTCACGTGGACAAGGAGGGGGGCGCCCCGCTCCCTGCACAGGGCAGCGAAGCCGAAGAGGCTTTCCAGAAGCGACGGGGTGAGCCCCTCGTCGTAGACGCAGAGCTCGCCTAGGCCGAAGCCCCCAGAGTCCAGGAACTCCTTCGCTAGCGCGGGGCCGAAAGGGGCCCTGGGGTCGAAGGAGCAGAGCGGGTAGAGCCTGCCCTTGTGGCGGGAGCACTCTTCCAGGAGCCACTCGTTGTAGCGGCGGGCGTTGTCCTCCCGCCGGAAGGCGAAGCCCATGACCAGGGCCTTGGCCACACCTGCCTTGTCCATGGCGGAAAGCAGCTCGGAGGTGGATGCCAGCGGAGCCTTGGGATCGGAGTAGAGAACCTCCAGGCCGGGCTCGCCTTTCAGGGCGGCGGCCCTGCCGGATATCAGGTCCGGCGAGCTCAGGTGGACGTGGGCGTCGATTTTCAAGGCTGGCACCTCGGTCGGTTCATGAACTGGGGGAATCGGGGAGGGCGGGGCGAGGGAAGTGGGGCTTTTGTCCTGACGGTGGGCTGTGTGCCCGCCCGGGCGCGCCCGGGCGGGTTCTGGGCCTTTGGGCGGCAGGCCCGGGCTTGCTGCCTAAGCTATTCGTCAAGGATGGCAAGCACGGCGTCCGCCTCCACGGCGTCGCCCTCCTTCACGTTTAGGGTCTTGATCGTGCCGTCGGAAGGCGCGGCCACCGGGATCTCCATCTTCATGGCCTCCATGATGATGAGTTCGTCATCGGCCTTGACGAGGTCGCCCTCCTTTACGATGATCTTCCATATGTTTCCGCTCATGGGAGCTAGGATGTCCGACATAAAAGCATTACCTCCGGCTGGCTTGCCGCGGCCGTGGCCCTGGGGCCCTGGTGGGTTTGGGGTCTTAGGGCAATAAACCCCAAAACACGGGAAAAGTCAAGTGAGAAAAGGAGTTCAGGGGTATGGGTGGGAAAGGGCCGCGCCAGGAAAGGCGGATTCCGGGGTAGCCCGCATAAGCCCTTTGGAGCTTATTCCACAAAAGCGCGTGAAATCCAAGCGCCCGCCCCGGATAAGGGGCCTGCGCTTGGAATTTTGTTCTTTGTCATCCAGGCCGGGGCCCTCGCTTTGCAATGTAAAAAAAGCGGTCCGGGAGGGGGCTTCCCTGGGCCGGAATCACGATTCGATGGGGCGTGACGGCTGCGTTTTGGCTTATAATCCGTGTGGGAACCACCGGTTCGCCGGTCCCTAGGCAAGCATGAATACGACCACCTGGGGGTGAGTTTTGAGCGACAGGGATATAGCTGGCCCGCCAGTGGCCGGAAACGGCGCATTGGCCGGGAGGAGGCTTGTCCTCCTAATGGCCGTGAGCGCCAACCTTTTCGGAAACCTTAACTTTTCCGGCGTCAACGTGGTCGCCCCGGCCATAGAGGCCGAGCTGGGGCTGTCGGCCACCGGCATCGTGTGGCTGACCCTTTCCTGCATGCTTCTCATGGCGGCCGTGTCCGCCCCGGTCGCAAGGCTCGCTGACATCCTGGGGCGGCGCAGGCTCACGATCCTAGGCGTCTGGGTGGCAATAGTGGGCTTCCTGGGCGGGGCCCTGGCCCCTGACCCTTGGACGCTCTTCGCGTCCAGGGCCTTGACCGGGGTGGGGCTCTCCACCTTTTTCACCACCTCCATGACCATGATCGCCGCAAGCTACCCCAAGGAAGAGCGGGGCAGGGTCTTCGGCCTTGCCATAGGCGCGGTCTACGTGAGCCTTAGCGTGGGGCCGGTCATTGCCGGAGCCTTTTCTCAGGCCTTCGGCTGGAGGCCGCTTTTCGGCTTCTGGGCCCTGATGCTTGTGCCAACCCTGGCGCTCGCCTACATGGTCGAAAAGGAGCCGCCGGTCGCGAAGGGAGAGAGCCTCGACTGGAAGGGGGTGCCGCTCTGGGCCTTCGGGGTGACCCTGTTCTTCGCGGGCCTGGCCTCGCTCACGACCCAAAGGACCGCCCTCGCGGTAGCTGCCTTGGTGGCTGGCGCCCTGCTAATAGCCGCCTTCGTCTGGCGTGGCAGCCGTTCTGAGAGCCCGCTTTTGGATCTCTCGCTATTCACGGAGAGCAGGCGTTTCAGCCTTTCCAGCCTCGCCGCCTACGTGAGCTACGTCTCCAGCTTCTCCATCGCCCTGCTCATGAGCCTGTACTTCCAGTACTCCAAGGGCCTCTCGCCTTTTTACGCGGGGCTGGCCTTGGTGGTCCAGCCCCTGGTGCAGGCCGCCCTTACGCCTCTGGCTGGAAGGCTGTCGGACCGCCACGACCCGGGGCTAATAGCCTCCCTGGGGCTTTCCGTGATACTATGCGGCATGCTATTCTTCGTGTTCAGCTTGGGGGGATCGACCCCCGTGTGGGTGGATCTCATACCGATGAGCCTCTGCGGGGCGGGCTTCGCCCTGTTCTCGGCGCCTAACTCCAACGCCATCATGAGCGCGGTCCCGCCGCCAAGGCTGGGGCAGGCGTCAGGCGTCATAACCATCACCCGCCTCTCCGGGCAGCTATCCTCCATGGCCCTGACATCCATGGTGTTCGCCCTGGTGATAGGCCCGGGCGAGATCACCCCCGACAAATACCCCTCCTTCATAAAGGCTGCGAGGATATTGTTTTTGGCCTTCTCGCCCCTGTGCGTCCTTGCCATCTTCGCGTCCTTGGCGCGGGGCAGGCCTAAGGCCTCTTAGCCGTGCTGAGGGTGTTGTTCCTGGGGGACGTGTTCTCGAGGGCGGGCCGCTGGATCGTCCGAGACGAGCTCCCGGCCTTAATCCGGGAGGAAGGCGTGGGGCTTTGCATCGCCAACGGAGAGAACGCCTCGGGCGGCAGGGGCATGACCCTTGAGTCCGCCATGGAACTCTTCTCCTACGGCATTGCGGCCCTTAGCGGCGGCAACCATAGCTTCCAGCAGGGCGGTAGCGAGGGCTTCCTGGACAATGAGCCCAAGGCCATCAGGCCGTACAACTACCCGGCACCCTGCCCCGGCAGGGGCTGGGTGCCGCTCCAGGGCCCCGCTGGGGAAAAGCTGGCATTCGGGAACCTCATGGGCAGGGTCTTCATGCACATGTCCCTTGACTGCCCCTTCAGGGCGGCAGACAGAATGCTTGCCGAGATGAAAGATGCCGGGGCCCAAATCACCATAATCGACTTCCACGCCGAGGCCACCGCCGAGAAGAAGGCCATGGCCTATTACCTGGACGGAAGGGTGGGAGCTCTTTTGGGGACCCACACCCACGTGCAGACCGCGGATCACCAGATACTTCCAGGAGGAACGGCCTACATGACCGACGTGGGCATGACCGGGGCGCAGGACTCGGTGATCGGCATGGAGAAGGCCGAGATCGTTCAGGCATTCCTGGACGGGAGGCGGCACAAGTTCAAGCCGTCAACGGACATGGCATCAATGGAGGGGGTCTTGGTGGACTTCGGTGAGGACGGTTTGGCAACCGGCATCAAGGCGGTGAACCGCCCGAGGGTGTTCAGGGAAAGTTTGTGACGGGATATTGGTGTCTTTGATTGCCAGTTATGGCCCGTTATGTCAAATTATGGATAATGAATTGTCATGACTCTTGGCGTGCATAGCGCAAAGCGCTATGTCAAGCGCATGGCCGTGAGCAATCATTGGGGGTTTTGATTGCCAATTAGGGGATTTGTTGGCCTGCCCGAAGGGATGTACATGGCTGGAAGAGGGCTAGGGGACAAAGAAGGCAAGGGCTCAAAAAGAAAAGCGCCCCGGGGAGGTTTCCGCCCCGGGGCGCATCTGTATCATGAGAATGTCCTGGGGCTCAGGACTTGGGGGCGGGCGTTTGATCCGCTTGGTTGAGATAGGAGGAGCCTTTCTCCATCTTGGAGATCTCGGTCTCGCCCTTGTCCGCGAGTTCCTTGAAGGCTGCGATGGTATCCTTCATCTTGGGCAGGGCCTCCTGCTTGAAGCGGCTGATCTCGCTCAGGGAGTCTAGCACGTCCTGGAAGGACTGCTTGAGGACATCCACCGAGACGGTTGACTCCACGGCCTGCTTGTGGATCTCGGTTCCCTGCTCCTTCAGCATCTTGGAGGTCTCGCTGATGAGGTTGCCTGTGGTCTCGTTCAAGGCCTTGATTTTCTGGAGGGTGATCTTCTGGTTGTAGAGCGCGCTCGCGACGGTTATTGACGTGCGCAGGGCGGATACTGTGACAGTCTTGGCCCTGTCGACGCCGCGCACAAGCTCGCGGTTGTTGCGCTGCACCACCTCCATGGCAATGATCCCTTGGTGGGTCACGACGAGCATCTGGTTCATGTCCATGATCCTCTGGCGCAAGGGGAAGAGCACTTCCTCCTCAACGAAACGGATCTTGTCGGGGTCGGCGTTCTGGGTCTTGGCCTCCTCCAAGCGCTTGGAGATGGAATCGTCGAGTGCCGAGCCGAGCTCTATCTCGTTCTTGAGCTTCTTGGAGTTGGCCCTCATGGAGCTGGACTCCAGTTCCAAGGTGGTGTTGTCGTTCTTGAGGGTCGCCTTGCCCTTCTCCAGCGAGTCCAGGATGTTGGATATGACATCTTCGGATTTCTGGTACTTGTTGAAATAGCGGCGTACCGGGTTGAAGATCTTGGCTAGGATGCCTTTTCTCATGAAGTTGACCTTGCTGGGGTCAAGATCGGTAATCTCGTTTTGCAGGTCAACCAAGCTTTTGGAGACATCGCCGCCTTCGCCGCCTTTCTGAGCAAGATCGCCTACCTGGACTTTCAGCATGTTGTTCTTGGAGGCGGAGACGTTCATGGTCTCGAGCCCGAAGTTCGCTATCGGCTCGATCACCTGCCTGCGGGCATCGGTTGATTCCAGGTCGATGTTCATGATGGCGTTGGTGTTGTCCTCCACCTGTTTGAGGAGAGCGGTCTTCTCCTCTGGGGGCGGGGTTTCCTCGGCTTTGAGTTCGGTTTCGATCTCTTTGGTGTCGGGCACTGTTAGGGAAAATTCGGATTCAGCCATTGATTGCAATCTCCTTCTGTGTTTGTTTTACATTTCAGCATTGAAAAAACTCTGTATCTGATAGACCACATCATCAGTGTCTGCAATGATGCTTGCGGCCTCATTTATTCTGGAAACTTCCCTTAGGGCTTCGAGGTTGGCGTTGTAGCCAATGGTATGGATGGGCACCTGCAGGCCGGCAATCATGTCCCGCACGTCTTTGAACCTCGCCCCCTCGGTTGTCTCGCCGTCGGTGAGGACGAAGATCATGAATTTGGAGTTAGGATGCGATGGCTTCACATCGTGGATCATCTTCTCTGCGACCACGATGGCATCGAACATGGCGGTGCCGCCTCCGTCGGTCATGTTCTTCGCAGCCCCTGTGAATAGTGAGCGCTGGTTGAGGTCGAATTTGTCGATTGGGACGGCAATCTGCACGTTATTTGCGAACTGTACGAGCCCCACGTAATTGTTGGGCCCTATGAACTTCGCCCCGTTTGCCAGCGACTCCCGGAGTAGGCGGATTGGCTTCCCGCTCATGCTGCCTGAGTTGTCGGCCACGAATACCGCGACGATGTTGCGGTTTCCTGACTTCTTCTCCTTGAAGAGCTTCTGGGCATTGGGGAGTTCCGAGCCGTCCACCGGGGTGGGCTGGTAGTCGGCGTGCCCGTTGAAGCCCAAGGCTCTCGCTGCATCTTGGGACTCCGGGCTCTGGCAGAACTCCACGAAACTGTGCAGGATGGCCCTCCTCGCAGGCGAGATGTCATCCAGGATGTAGACCGGGCTGTCGTGGCGGACCCCGAAGGGAGTGAAGACGTAGCTCTGGGATATGTCCGGTGAGTTCACGAACTGCTGGTACTCGAAGACAAAGCCGTCAAGGATCCCGGATTTGGCGGAATCGGTCATCTGGAGTGTCGTGTAGGCGACGAAGGGCACGTTGGTCTGGAAGCGCTCAAAGGCGGCTACCGCATCCTCGCCCAATGGATCCTCTGGGTTTATGGCGTTCAGCAGGGAGATCAGGAAGTTTGCGCCAGTTGACGAGGCGAAGGGGTTTGTGTAGCCCATCGTGAACTCGCCCTCGGAGACGGCCTTTAGTATGGTTTCGACAGACACCGCCCCGTATTTAGCAATGAAGGCGTCGTATTTTGGCTTCTGGATGACTATGCCGGCCACGTTCCCGGTGAGCCTCGGGGTCACGAGCTCGATATTCATGCCGTAGGATTTGAGGGCATCGCCCCAGAGGGTATTGGAGGGCGTGAAGGCGTCCGGGATGTGCTTGCCAGAGGATATGTAGTCCATGGCGACCCCTGATGCCATGCCCCTCACGGATACCGATACCTGCACGCCGTCTATGACTATGCGCTTGGAGTTGAAGGCCACAGCCATGTCCACTAGCCAGCGGTTGTAGTCCGGGCCATTTAGGGACACTGACGCCTTCTCAGTCGAGGAAAGAATCTCAATCCACTCCGTCCCTTGGAGCGGGCGCACTTGGGCCGGGTAGCGGGAGATGTCCGGGAGTATGTCTGCGAGGTCTTGGCTCTCCAGATCGACGTTCTCCATTATAGGCGGGAGATCGCTGACCCTTATATCCTCATATAGTTTGTCCATTATGGCAACTGCCTTCTCCTCGGGTATTACGCTTTGCCTTTGGCCGAAGCCGTTCCCCCAGATGACGAAGAAGACTACTATGAGGATCAGGATTAGCGCAAGAAAAGCAATGGTCACAAGGAGTTTGTGCCCCTTCAAGCCTTTCTTCTTTAAGGTTATAACCTGCAAGTGCTGTCTCCTTGGGATGTCCAATAGGCTGCTGGGTCCTTGGGGGCGGACCTCACTTGTACCACTTCACCTCGCTTATCAGCTTGTCTATCTCCTTTACCGACTCGAGGTTCTCGGCAGCTTTGGGGTCATCCGCGGAGAGCTTCGATACCTCCAGCTGGAGCCTGTCTATCTTTATGAGGATATCGTCACCCGTCTCCTTGGCCCGGGTGACGTAGGCCCTGTAGTCGTCGTAGATGCCCTTCCGCTCGAGATAGTTCTTCCTTGAGACATTCTTGTCGGTCAGCATGTTCTCGTACTCCTCCTCGTCGAAGGAGTTTAAGCGGGACAGCACACCCTTCAGGATTTGCTTGAACACGTCCTCCACGTTTTCGAAGGTGCCGTAAAACTTGGCGAAAGTTATCTCGGTGCGGGTGAACTTGCGCAGGAGGCTCTCTTCGTAGAGCTTCTTCTTCTTTTCGAACTTTTCCACTTGGTCCTCGAGAGCCACCAGATCGTCTCGGAAGGTGTGGATGTTATTCCTTATGTAGAAGTTGAGGGAGTTGGCGAGCGCGGGCAGGGAGTCCTGGTCTTCCTCGTTCACCACCATCCTGACGGTTTCGCTCTGGGAGAGCACCTTCATGTTCAGGTAGAAGAACGCTCCGATGGTGAACAAGGTCACGCCGCCAGCGAGGATCATCAGGAGCACGCTGCCTCGGCTCGGTATATGAAGGAACAGCCTGGAGTAGAGGATGATGTTTATCGCGGCTAGCCCGACGTTGATTCCGAGCAGTTTGAGGATCTTCTTGAGTGTCATTTGCGTCTTCCGCCTGCGGAAAGCTGGCGTTTGGGTTTTTTGGTCGGATGCGGTGTTGGGGCGTTTCCGGCGTCCGGGTGCAGTGAAAGGCGGTCGGAATGCCACGATTTGTGGCATTTCAATTATCATTATTCATATTTATAATTGCGTCCGTGCAGGTTCCGGGCAAGGGGCGCGCCATCCCCACGGCCAAAGGCCAAGGGTTTGGGGTTTACCAAGTGCTGGCGCGATTTTCCTTTGCTTCCCAGGGAAAGGCCTCCCTGGGCAGGGCGTTACAACCCATTTTATGGGCGGGCTGATGCAAAGTCAATTGGGAGGGAGAAAAAGAGGGGGCTAGGGCATTTCCGAAACAAAATGCGAAAAATACCCTCGCAGGGAGGCGGGAAACGGCTAGCGGCCGCGATCGTCCGGGGCATCCGGGTCCATCCCAAGGATGGCGTTCGCATAGTCGGTCTTGTCGAAGGGCTTAAGATCCCCATAACTTTCGCCAATACCGATGAAGATGACCGGGAGCTTGAGTTCGTAGGATATGGAGACGACGACCCCGCCCTTGGAGGTGCCGTCCAGCTTGGTCACAATGATGTCGTCCACGCCTATGGCCTCGTTGAAGGTCTGGGCCTGGCGGGAGGCGTTCTGGCCCGTGTTCGCGTCCAGTATCAGGATGGTCTCGTGCGGGGCCCCTGGCACGGCCTTTCCGGCCACCTTCTTTATCTTCTTGAGCTCCTCCATGAGGTTGACCTTGGTGTGGAGCCTCCCGGCAGTGTCTATCAGGACCACGTCGATTTTGCGGGCCTTGGCCGCGGACAGGGCGTCGAAGACCACGGCGGCGGGATCCGCCCCCGTGGCCTGGGCCACGAAGTCTGTGCCCAGGCGGTTGGCCCAGATCCTTAGCTGGTCCACCGCAGCCGCCCGGAACGTGTCGCCCGCGGCCAAGAGGACTTTCTGGCCCCTCTCTTGGAAGGTGCGGGCGAGTTTCGCTATGGTGGTGGTCTTGCCGACCCCGTTCACTCCCACGACCAAGATAACCCTGGGCGGGTTGTCCGGGATGAGATCCTTGGGCGGCACGTCCAGCATGTCCTCGAGCGAGTCGCGCAGGGCGACTTTGAGGGCCACCACGTCCTTGAGCTCCTTTCTCTGGACCTTGGTCTTTACTTTTTCAAGGAGCTTCATGGTGGTGGGAACCCCCAGGTCGCTGGTGAAGAGTATCTCCTCCAGCTCCTCCAAGGTATTTTCGTCAATGCTCCTTGTGGATGCCAGAACCTTGTCAATCCTCCCGGCGATCCTCTCGCGGGTAGAGGACAATCTGTCCTTTAGCCTTCTGAACCA
>JAITKK010000184.1 GCA_031278475.1 Deltaproteobacteria bacterium | reverse complement strand
CCAGCGGCACCGGCCCAGCCTGCGGCCCAGCCGCCTGCCCCTGTCCCCTCGCGCTCCCTCACGGCCCCCGCGTCGCTTCCCTTGGTGCTCCCGTCCAGCAACCAGGGCAGGGCCCCTGCGCCGGCAGCACCCGCTGCGCCAAGCGCACCCGCCCCAAGCGCCCAGAGGCCGCAGGGTTCCGGCGGTGAGTATGTTGTCCAGCAAGGCGACAGCCTAAGCGTCATAGCCGAAAAGGTTGGGATGAAGACAGCTGATCTTAAGGCGTTGAACGGGCTCAGCAACGACAACATACGCGTTGGGCAGAAACTCAAGACCAAATAAGCTTGGCTCTTATTAAATTTCAGATAATCTATAATTCCCGCATGATTTTCCTACTACAGAAAATAATTTTACATTCCTATTTATGTTTATAAAATTCGTATTATACACTATATATAGTTATACGAAAAATTAAGATTTTGCTTGCCATTTGGCCATAGTTTGCTACCCTTGTAGTAGGATAAATCCTACTACAAGGATGGAAAACGAACATGCCATACATCTGGTCATATGTCAGAAATAATATCAGATATGCAGAAGTCAGAACATCAGAACGAGATGAAGCAGCGGGTTTTCCGAAAAGCCATCCTATGTATCTTGGGAAAGTCATTGATCTAAAAAAAGGAATTTTTCAAAATACAAAAATGGGTTTTTTTAAGTATTCCATAGATTCAGGTTATCAAACATCAGACATTCGTGATCACGCTTGTCAATATGACTTCCAAGAAAAAACTATTCTTGATTTTGGAGCCTCATATTTATTGGTAGAGTTTTCTAAGATTATAGGATTTTGGGATCTATTTCGGAACACTCTTCCAAAATGGAATGATTCTTTATTAGCACTTATTTTATATTATATTGAAACATCGGACTCTAACAGAGATGCTATCCGGTGGTATAGAGGTTCTGTAGCCAACGTATTATTCCCAGCTGCTCAACTTCCACCTCAACGCATCAGTGAACTTTTGGCAAGATTAGGTGATGAAGGTGTTGAAAGAGACTTTTTCTCGAGATATTTGAAAATTCTTCTGCCACGAAAAAAACGAACAGGTATTATTGTAGATAGTACTGGCTTACCTAACTCAATCCATTTTCCCTTGACAGCTATCAGTAACCATAATGGCGAAATAAGTAAAGAAGTTAGATTAATATTCGTTATTGATACAAGAACTGGGCTGCCTATTTTATTTAGGTATAACGCTGGCAATATAGTTGATATAACAACTCTTAAGGCAACATTATTCGAACTTGAAGAATATGGGATTAATGTAAAATATGCCATTTTGGATGCTGGTTATTGTTCTGAAAATAATATTCAAGCTTTGTATGAAACGGGAATAAATTTTTTGATTCGATTACCAAATAATCGTAAAATTTTTACTGATTCACTTTACCAATATGGTGATGATGCCCTCTCGGATTTATGTCGATATATTTATAATGACAGAGTAGTAGGCATTAAAACTATCAAAACTAAACTTTATGGTTATAATGGGTATGTTTATCTTTGTGTAGATTATGACAGTAGAAATGATCAAATTAAAAAATTTACCAAGGGAGCTGTTGCAGATAAATTACCACGAAATCAATGGCAGACGCATACAGATAAAATGGGATTTTTTGCACTTGTTTCCTCAGTAAAAATTGAACCTGAAAATCTTCTCCCTCTCTATTATACGAGACAGACTGTAGAACAGGTATTCGATATTTCAAAAAATGTAGGGCATATTATTCCACTTGCAACACATAATGAGGATACGTTTAGAGGACATATCATGGTATCATTCATGGCTATAATCCTATATCTAAAGCTAAATCAATGCTTTAAGGGGCATAAAGTTTTGACTGCTAAAAGTGCCTTGATGGAAATGAGAAATTTAAAATGTAAAGTATTCGATGATTATATGCACGTTAAGGAACCAACTAAGGAAATGCGAGAAATTTGTGCCATGGTAGGGGTTGATTTGCCTGAACGAATTATCCTACCAATTTCGCAATTATAGTAGGAAAAACTCAAGGGAAGTCAGGCTTATTTAATTTCAGATAATTTTATGTAGAAAATTCCCGGACAGGCCATGACGACTTACCATATCGCTTGCATTGATTAAAGCTTTGATGTCGAAACAGCTGCTGAAAAATTACGTCTGCAATTAGTGCACTTAACTGAAGATCCCAATTCACTACTTTTGATTTGCATTACGGTATCACAGTAAGGGCAACTAACATCGATTTTTCCGATATTTGTTTTATCTGCTAATTTCTCAAGTAGTTTCTTAGGCGGATATTTTGTAACGATTTCATTTCCCATGTTTTTGCCAGCATCATATAACTTGCTAATAAGTTTTATTATGAATATAATGCCGTAAACTATGATTAATGTAAATACAGTTAATACGAATCCTTTCTCACCTGCACGAATTATTCGTTCCATATCGTATGCGTAAGATAAATCAGCAAATGAACATAAAAATATAATTTGCAATAATATTATAAGTCGGTAAAACTTGGCCATATCTTTCTCCCATGTTGATTAAACCAAAATCAACCTATAAACAAAAAAACAAGCTTTATTTTGTTAGTATGAAATATAGATTAATGATCCATGAATATTGCCAAACAACCAGCATATAATTTTGTAGATTTTTCAGTAATAGCACTTAATGACAGGTTATTTAAAATTGCCACGATTAGCAGGGTATCTAATTATTTCACAAATTCACCAACTTCCATGAAGGTACTAAAAGGGATTCAAAAAGCTCATTGTTCTTTGTTGGGTTTCCTTAACCCAACACGCATTCATGCCTTGCGATGATACAGGTTGGCAAGTATTGTGTTATCACCCATTATCAACGTCACAGCCAAGCAAAATCATGGATATATCGTCCCAAGCCAAAGCCCCACCTATTCCCCTATCCAAACTTATCAGAGATAACGAAATATGCCTCTGCGATTTTGGGACTCTGGCTATTATATGAAGTTGTGATTCAAATAAAAAGGGATTTGTTGGGATTGGTTTTTTGGGGCTGTCTTGGGTTTTGCTACTTTTGAAAAATGGATCTTATCCGAACTTGTCAGAGATAAGAATTTAGCCGCTCTGCGGCATTTTAGGCACTTGGTTCAAACGCAAGTGGGTTTCGGTTAATGCGCCATCGCATCAATTGCTCATTAACGCGCGCTCTAGGCTCCAAACCGGTGGCAAAAAAAAGCCAGGAAGCTTAAATCAGGGGGTATCCCGTGATTTCAGCTTCCTGGCTCAAAGTTTGGCTGGTAAGAGACTGCCTCCGGATTAATCCCAGAGTCCCGCCTTCTCCAGTACCGGCTTGGGGTCGATTAGGTGGAACTTCCACCAGTCCTTGTGCTCGGACGGCTTCTCCCCGAGGTAGATGGCCATGAGCTGGTTAAGGTGGAGGATGGGGAGCGTGTTCATGAGCTTGGCCGAGACCGCGCGCATCTCCAGGTTAATATGGCACATGGCGCAGGAGGTGACTATGGCATCGGCCCCGGCGTCGAAGGCCCCGGAGATTATCTGCGTAATCAGATCCTCCGCGATGTCGGCGTAGACGGCCGAGACGAAGGCGGTGCAGCACTTGTTGGGCCATGGCCACACCACGCTCTCGGCACCTATCGCCTTAACCACCCTCTCGACGGAGTCCCTTGGGTGCTGGGGCCGGATTTCCTTGGGGTACATGGCACCGCAGCCGTTGTAGACGGCAACTTTCAGGCCCTTGAGCGGCCTTGCGCCCTCCAGGGTCTCGCCCCTGTCCTTGATGTCGCTTAAGACCTTGTTGTAGACATCGTATATGTTGATGATGCCGACATCGGTCCTCAGCTTCCCGTACTTGGACTCGTAGCTGGCCTTGAGGGCCGGGTCCTCCCGCAGGTGGTGCTGGGCGATGGCCCAGTTCCGGTAGCAGTTGGGGCAGGGGATGACCACCGGGAGATCCTTGGGAATCCTTGAAAAGTTGCGGGCCCCCAAGCCGATGGGGATCTCATGGTTCAGGGCGTGCCCCGAGGAGCTTCCGCAGCAGTTCCAGTCGTCTATCTCGTTAAGCTTGACCTTCAGTTTCTTCAGGGCTATGTTCATGGGCCGGTTGGACTCGTCCGCGCCGGTCTTCATGGTGCAGCCAGGGAAATAGGAGGCCTCGTAGTTGTATTGTTCCGCCATGCGGCACCCCCTACCAGTCCAGCCAGGAGCCGGTGGCTATCTTCCGGACCTGGCCGATGCCGTTGCCCATGAGCCTGGACGGCATGAGGTGGAACTTCCCCATGAGGATCATCTTGGTGCCCAGCCATGCGTCCTGGAACCACGCCTTGGGTCCCGAGCCCAAGGTAAGGAGCTTGTGGTGGCCCATGAGCTCGACCTTGTTGCTTCGGCCGTGGCGGCGCACCGAGTAGAGGAATGCCCTGTGGAACTCAAAAAGCGGCCTGTCGCCCACCGGCAGCCTATCGTCTATGCACTCCTGCCGGAGGTAGTCCATGACCGCGGCGATGTTGATGGCCATGGGGCAGACGGCGGCGCAGGCGTGGCAACCAACGCAGCGCCAGATGGTGGAGGAGGTGAGTGCCTCCCGTTTTAGTCCGAGAACCGCCAGCCGCATGATGCCGTGGGGGCCGTAGTCCATGTAGGCGTACATGGGACAGCCTCCCGAACAGCTCATGCATGTCAGGCACGTGTTGAGGTCGGTACCCGCTATCTCGCCGATTTCACTGGCGAACTTGAGGTCGGCCTCGTTCATGTTCACTGGTTCCCGGGAGGAAAGTTTCTTCGCTTCCGGATACATATATTTGCTCCACTTAAGGATTAAGGGTTTGGGGAGCCCCCCAGGGCGCCTTGTTCCCCGTCCGGGGCCTCGGGGAGGGCCTGTCCAGGTGGCCGGATTACTCATGACGCCAGATGGAAGGCCGCTGTCCCAGGGGCCTGGGCAGGGCGTGAAAGCAGCGAGGGGTTCGCGGCTCCGGGTTATGGTTTTTACAATCTAGCAGAGCACCTTGCTAAATACAAGGTATTTTCTTGACAAATCCCGGGTGCTTTTGAGCCCTGGCAGGGATTTTCGGGCGCATCCCAGAGGGTGGCCGCCGCCTTGACGCGGGCCTTGCCAAAGGCGGCTCAAAAGCGCCCAAAACCGCCCGAAACCGGCCAAAACCACCCAAGACCGGCCCAGACCACCCAATAGCCCCAAATAACACCCAATGCCCCCGCAAAGGGCTCCCCCGACAATTGCCTTGGGGCAAACGTTGGCTTTTTAGGGGGTTATCGGAACGTGACCGGACTCTTGCGAGGGGGCGTTCAGGGCGCAAGGGCGTAACATGGGTCAATTGGGATTTGTTGGGCTTGATTGTGGGGGATTGCATGCCTATGGTTTAGCGGACGGCCGGGAACCTTTCCTTGGGGCATTGGGATGGCTTGCGGGATGGCTTGTGGGATGGCTTGTGGGATGGCTTGCTGGGATGCTTTGGGAGGCGGGGTTAACGCGGAGGGCCTCTCCCTGGGCCAAGGCCCAGGGAGAGGCCTTCCTGGTCTTTCGTGTGCCTCAGATACCGAGCTCCAGCCCTATGGGGCAGTGGTCGGAGCCGGTAACCGAGGGCTCGATGAAGCTGCGCTTGACGGCGCCCTTCAATTCGTCGGAGACGAAGAAGTAGTCTATGCGCCAGCCAATGTTTTTGTGCCGGGAGTTGGCCCGGAAGGACCACCAGGTGTAGTCGCCCTCGGTATCGCCGTGGACGTGGCGGAAGGTGTCCACGTAGCCGTGGGACACGAACTTGTCGAGCCATTTGCGCTCTATGGGCAAGAAGCCCGAGGTGCCCTCGTTGTCCTTGGGCCTCGCGAGGTCTATGGGCTTGTGCGCCGTGTTGAAGTCCCCGCAGACCACTATGGGCTTCTTCTTCCGGAGCCTCTGGGCGTGCTTGAGGAAGGCGTCGTAGTAGCCCAGCTTGTAGGATAGCCGCTCTTCGTCCTTCTGGCCGTTGGGGAAGTAGACGTTGAAAAAATAGAATCCCGGGTATTCGGCCTGTATCAGCCTGCCCTCCTTGTCCCACGACTCGTCCGGCAGCTCGTAGGACACCGAGAGCGGGTCTTCCAAGGCGTAGAGCCCCACCCCGGAGTATCCCTTCCTGGCCCTGGAGCTGGACCAGTAGCTGAGGTATTCGGACGGGTTCAACAACTCCGGGGTGAGCTGCTCCGGGGTGGCCTTGGTCTCCTGGAGGGCGACGATGTCCGCCCCGGTCCCCTCGAGCCAGGGGAAGAAGCCGGGTTTCCCGGCGGCGGCGCGGAGCCCGTTCACGTTCCAGGAGTAAAAGAGCATCGTGCCCTCCTCGGAAATTGGAATCAGCCGATACTTGGAATGATAGCGCCCTGTCGGGGGGTAGCGGGGTCAGCTTCCATGTCGGCTGAGCATGTCGGCAGAGCCATGTTAGCAGATCGCGGGCCCCTTGGGAAAGCCAGGCGTTATTGGCGAGTTCTCGCCAGGGAGGCTCCTGTGATGGTTGTGGGTTGCATTGCAGCGGCGCGGGGGCTGGCCGGGCATCAGGCGCAGGTTTCCCGCAAGGGACGCGAACTTTTTGAAGCTTGGGCGAACTCTCATGGAAGGCTTGATAAAAAATCGAACAAAATTAAAAAACGCTCCAACTATTCAAGTCCCGCCCAAGTCCCTCTCAGGGCCCGAGCAAGTCCCGCCCAAGTCCCGCCCAAGGCCAGGTCAAGGCCGAGGAAAAAAGAATGGCGGCCGGGGGTCAAGGGCGCTTATTTGCCCCTGGCTCCGGCCGCCAAAAGGAAAGGTCTTGGAGGTAATTTATAGTTGGTTGAACGGGAAGCGCGGGTGTCGCCGCCCGGACGTATTAGGGAAGTATTTGGTAAGTATTTTGGTTGATGGATTTAGCTTTAATAAGCGTAACGACCTTTCCTGAGAAAATGCATGCCCGGCGGCTGCCGCCTTGGCGAGGGGCGCAAGCCACCTTCGGTCTTTCTATGGAGGAAACGACATGCTGAGGCAGCTATGCCCTTTTAGGGCCCCCGTCTCCTGTGTTGGCGGGGTTGGGCTGGGGGTCGCGGGCCTGTTTCGGCCCGCGTCCTCCAGTCCTTCAAGCGGAAGGGTAGTCGCTATTTATGGGGACTCCCGGGGATCCATTATCGTTTCATGACCGTCGTCTGGCCTTGATCGGATTTTTCAAAGGCCGGAAACCGGAAAACGCCCATAAGTCAGCAATAAGGCGGTATTTTGTGTGTTTATAGTTTGGTTGGGTAGAAAAACACTACCTCTTTCCGCTGAAACCGTTGATTATCTGGTAGGTGTTGTTTTAGCCATGTAGTGCGAAAACCAAGCACTCCCGTATATGACGGAAATGCGAACGCAACTTCCCTGAACATGCAACTGCCCGCGGATCCACACCTTGTGGTGTCAATCGACCAAAGGCAACCTAGGGAGACCATGGGCTTGCGAATGCAGGCCGGTCGGAAGCCTTGTGCTGTCGGTTGGTTGGGTCGGGCTCAAAAGCCCAAGCATTTACCAAGGGATCAAAGGAGTGAGTAGATGCGGTTATAAGAAGGAAGTTGTGAGGTAGGTTGTAGCATAGGGGATTTGCCGTGGGCTGTCAAGAGTTTGGGCTTTTCCGTGTGATTTTAGTTTATCAAGGCCCGGCCTTGCTTTCCGGGGTTTTTGGCCATTTTTGGGGAAAAATTGCTCTAGATTTTTTTTTGGCTTATTCCTCCGTTTGCCTTGATTTTAAAATTGATTCGCGCCAAAAACGCAATATAATATATATAAAATCGTCGGTAATAGCCTAAATGGGATTTGTTGCGCAATTACTTATGTTGTTTAGAAAAACAAATATTCTAAGCTCGCAACAATGGCACCAGTAATATCGACTACTTAGGCTAAATATGATCAATTATTAAACATTTGCATAGCGTTAATTCTTTAGCATTTTCTAATTTTGTTGAAAAAAGCCTTTAATATTGGCTAAGGCCTTGGGCTTCACCACGAGGGCCTGTGGCCCCTGGAAGCGCATACCTCGGATTGCGGCCATGGGCCGGGCTTTCCGGATTGTGTTGGGATCCCTTTACCCTACTTGCGGCCTTTGTATTTGCCAAGGTGCGCATCGAGGCGGGACAAGGTGCAGGGCTTGGGATCGTCACTCGCGAGGGCCCTCGCGAGAGCGTCCCTGGGCCCCAACAGCACCGCGAGGGAGCGCCCTCGGCTGAGGGCAAGGAACAGCTCGCGCCGGTCCGGCGCGCCTTTCTCGTAAGGGGCGAGCGTCACGAGCACCGCCGGAAAATAGGCGTTGTGGCACAAGCCGAGCGGAAGGGCCCAGGCCGGGGCTATGTCCAGCAACGCATCCTTGAGTACCGTCCTCCCTTGCTCCCCGAATAGGCAGTCGAGGCGGAGCTCCCCGGGGCCGACGTTCTGGATTAGCCCGCAGTCCCCGCGGCGGAGGCCAAGGTCCGGGTGGTCCCGCAGCATGATTATCCTCTGGCCCGGGACGAAGGGAAGGGTACCGTGCCTTAATGACATGGTGAGCCAGGGGCTTGGCTGCGGGTCCTGCTCGCCAAGGCCCGGGGCCTCCAGTCCGCCCGGGGGGATGCCGGACGCTTCCAACGGGATGGCCTTTGGCGGCGCTGGGATGTTTTCGGGCATCAGCCCTTTCCCGGAAAGGGGCGCCAGGGCCTTCAGGAAGGCCGCGGTCGCGGCCCTGTTGAGGGCCTCGGGCCCCAAGGGCCCGTCCTTGGCGGTTGTGACGATGAGGGAGCCTTCCCCCGGCCGAAGCCCCAGCCTCTTGGGCACCCGCTCCATGAGCAGGCGCAGGGCCTTCCTCTTCATGGCCTCCGGGTCGTCCTCGGCGACGTAATAGAAGTCCGGCTTGAGCCCGGGCGTTTCCTGGATTGGGGCCTTTCCTTCCCTCACAAGGGCAAGGGCCCTCTCGAAGGCGCCCTTGGCCCTGGCGGGCGCGCCAGGGCCAAGGCGCACGGCCGGGAAGGTCTTTGAGCCTATGAGGGAGTCGAAGACATCGCCCGGCTCCGAGCGCCCTGGCTGGAACCTGTCGCCAATGAGCACAATACCCGCCTCAGGGGGCAATGCCCCCACTACCTTGGAAAGGGTCGCGAGTTCCGAGAGCCCGGCCCCCATGACCACCAGCAGATCGAGTTCCAGGCGGTTGAGCCTGCCCCTTGTATAGCCCTTGGCTATGTCCGACCAGCCCAAGAGCCCTCCGAGGCTTGATACCGGGAGCTGGAGCTTTTTGGCGAGCCTGTCGGCCTCGGCCTGGAGCTGGGTCGCCACCGCGACCCTGGCCCCGGCCTGGCCGAAAAGCCTCGCAAGCGCCCTCGCGAGTACCATGGGCGCGAGTCCCGGGGCCGAGTCCACCAGGAGCGCCTTGCGGGAAAAGGAGAGCTCGAGCGCGAAGCTGATGTCCCTGGATAGCGACAGGGCCCCGGGAAGGCCCGCCAGGGCCTCCCGGAATGGCGGTAGTTTTAGCGTCCTAGGTGTTTTGGATATGGCCCAAAGGTCTTGGGCCAAGGATTTTTCAGCTTCCTGGACCCATGACAGTTGCGCGAAGGCCTCGCCCGGGGAATCTCCCTCGGATGGCGCCACCTTCCCGCCCAGGGAGAGTTTTCCCAAGGCCGCCTTGAGCCCGGCCATGAGGTCCCTATAGTCCTCGGGGAGCCCTGTAAGGGCTTCCCCAGGCCCCGGGGGCCCCCCCGGGGCCTGGGCGGCAGGGGGCTGCGCAGCCGCCTCCCGCCCAGGCCCCGCAGCCTTTGGCCCCCCAAGGCTTTCAGAGGCCAAGGGGCCTTTGGGCGGCCTCAACAGGGCCGCGGCCTCGCGGAGGAGGCTTTCCGTCTGGACGCTTGAGCGGCCCTCCCGGGCGTTCCACAGCAGGCGGCTTAGTATTGCCCCCTCCATGAGCTTTCCCTGGGGGTCTTTCGCCAAGGACGCGAGCCCGGAGAGGGCCACCAAGGGGACGGGCCCCATGGGGGTCAGGGCGATGATGGGGTCATGGAGGAGCCTTGCCTCGGCGTCGGGGCCCAGCTCTTTTAGAAGCAGGCAGGCGAAGGCCGGGCCCAGGGCCGCGACGTTTGCGAGCATCGCCGAGAGGGATCTCTCCCGGCGGAAGGCCTGGAAGCCGTCTATCACGGCCTCCCTCGCCTTGGGCGCGAGCGCCTTGAAGCGGGTGAGCTTCTCCGGCATGGAGGCCAAGACCGAGAGCGTCCCCCCGCCGAAGAGCAAGGCGAGCCTTTTGGCGGTGTCCGGCGGGAGCTCGGGGATGAGCCCGGAGGAGAGGTAGAGACCGATGCCTTCGAGGTCGGTGGGGGGGTGGAAGGGTATGCCATGCCCTGGCCCTTGCCCGGGGCCGGGCCCTGGTTCCCCGCCGCCCCCGCCTTGCGGGGGCCCCAGGATCTCCCCCGGGACGGGGAGCCCCAGGAAGGCCCTGAAGGGGCTTTTTTTGGGGCCCGCGCCAAGAAGCGTCAGGGCCTCGCCCGTGGTCGCGTCCAGCCACAGCACGCGGCGTACGGCGTTGGCGGGCCTATCAGCACCCTCAGGAGGCATGGTCGCCTGGCCCCCCCGGGCCCGAGCCCCCGGCCTCCGGGACAGACACGTCCTCGAGGGCCGCGAGCCTCAGGGCCAGCTGCACCCCCTCCGTGGGGAAGACCCGCTCGGAGAGCGCCGGGTACAGCTTCCATACATCGGGCTTTTCCGTGCGCCGCAGGCGGATGAAGAACTCCTGGACGAAGGAGTCCTCCACCACCTTGCAGTTTAGAAGCCCCTCCCCGGCATTGCCGTCGAAGACAAGCTCGCGGAACACCACGGAGGTGGGGCCGCTTATGCCCTTGGGGCGGTAGGTGGAAGGCTCAAGGCCTGTGAGGTAGAGGGGTTTCATTGGGGGGGCCTTTGGCTCCGGGATGTCCGGGTGGAAGGCTTTCGGGCCGCTGAGGTGCAGGAAGCTCTCTATCCCGGAGCTTTCCCACTTGCGCTCGTATTTGGTGTTCTGGATTGCGCCCTCCTCTTTCAGGGAGAGCGCGAGCCCCGAGCCCTCGGACTGGGCGAGGGCCCACTCGGCCAAGGGCGGGTCGTCTGTCACCATGTGGAAGGAGCCCCCATCCTCCAGGCGGCTCGCGACCAGGGAGAGGAAGGCCTTGGAGAACAGCCTCTTGCCCTCGTTTCTGGGCCAAGGCACGGGGTAGAGCGAGCGGACAAGCGCGAGGGATTTCTGGGGGATGGTCCTCGACAGGGCCGGCCAGGCCGGGAGGCAGAGAAGCCTCGCGTTCTTCCTGGGCGGGTTTCCCAGCCTTCTTAAGGCCCTCTTCACCGAGGGCCAGGCTATCTCTATCCCGAGGAAGTCCCGCTCGGGCCTAGCGAGGCTCTCGCGGTTCAGGAACTCGCCGTTCCCGAAGCCTATCTCCAGCTCCACCGGCGCGACCCTCCCGAACAGGGCGGGAAGCTCTAGGCCCCTTGCCATTTCCTCGGCCGTTATGAGCGGGGACAGGGAGCGGTAGTATCTTTTCCGTGAGACAGGGTTCATTGGGATGAGGCCGGCTTTGCGCGTTATTTGGCCCGAAATATGGCCCGAAATATGGCCAGTTATATAGCCCCCGATATATAGCCAGATACGCGGGCTTTTTTCAAGATCCTGGGGCGCCTTCGGCCTATATCGGGGGTCGGCTTTGGCCCGGGCGCTGGCAAAGGTGCTATAATGCCATGAAATTCGCACCAAGGTTGGCATTCCCGGCGGGGTTCCCTGCCTTGCCGGGGCCTTTCGCGACCATCTCAGATTACAGCCGACGCGGCCCTAGGCGCGTCAATTCCCGGGAACGCCCAGGCCATGCCTGGGGCGTTCCCGGAGGCTTCCCAGGCGTTATCGCCCCCGGGACGCCGGGGGGGGTACCGTCCGCACCATGATGCTAGCAATCCTCGGGCTTATCCGCAAGCGGGACTTCTGGCCGCTGCTCGGCTCGCTCTCGTTCGGGGCCTTGAACGACAACTTCTTCCGGCAGTCCCTGATAGTGCTCATGGCCTTCGGGGCTTTCGGCCTCAGCCGCGAGCAGCAGTCCGCCTACGCGGCGGTGGCCTCCGGGCTGCTCATACTCCCCTTCTTCCTC
This sequence comes from Deltaproteobacteria bacterium, assembly GCA_031278475.1. Taxonomy (GTDB): domain Bacteria; phylum Desulfobacterota; class Desulfarculia; order Adiutricales; family Adiutricaceae; genus JAISMF01. Next base: position 9,267 of record JAITKK010000184.1, on the reverse strand, counting down.
TTCTCCGGCCTGGCCGGCGCCATCTGCGACTCCTTTCGGAAATCCACCATAGTCAAATACACCAAGGCCGCGGAGTTCATCCTGATGCTCATGTCCGCGGCCCTCTTCTTCCACGGGCACATATTCGGCCTTCTGGGCATGCTCTTCCTGATGGGCACCCAGAGCGCCTTCTTCGGGCCGGTGAAGTACAGCCTGCTCCCGGAGATCCTGGGCGAGAGGGGCCTGGTCCTGGGGAACGGGGTGGTGGAGGGCGCGACCTTCGTGACCATAGTGCTGGGGACCATCCTGGGCTCCTGGCTCGTGGGATTCGCGAGCGGGACGATCCTTGTGCCCCTGGGCATGGTCCTGTTCTCGGGGGCGGGGCTGCTCTTCGCCCTGGCCCAGCCCAAGTCGGCCATGGTCCGGGCCTTCGTGCCGATCCCCTTCAACCCCTGGCTCTCCACCAGGGAGATCCTGCGGATAGCGAGGAAGAAGGCCGACGTGTGGCTCGGGATACTCGCCATCAGCTGGTTCTGGATGATGGGGTCCATACTTCTTTCGCAGATGCCGGTCATAAGCTCTTCCCTGGTGGGGGCGCAGCCAGCGGTCAACACCTTCCTTGTCTCCACCTTCGCCGTGGGCATAGCCCTTGGCTCGCTCCTTGCCCAGCTCATCACGAAGGGCGAGGTGTCGGCCAAGCTGGTGCCGGCCACGTCCGCCCTTACCAGCCTCTTCCTGCTCTGCTTCGCGCTCTCGGTCATCTTCCTCCCGGCCCCTCCCAGGGGGCCGCTCGCCCTGGGGGCCTTCCTGGGGGACTGGCGCTACCTGAGGCTCGCCGTGTCGGCCTTCCTCCTGAGCGTCGCGGCCGGGCTCTTCGTGGTGCCCCTCAACGCCTTGGTGCAGCACCGCTCGGAAAAGGCCGAGAGGGCCAGGGTAATAGCCGCCTTGAACGTGGTCAACTCCTTTTTCATGGTGCTGGGGGCCGTCCTGGTCCTGCTTCTCACCGCCCTGGGCATGTCCCTGGGGGCGATCTTGGTGCTTCTCGCCGCGTCCGCCTTGCTGGTGACGCTTCTCACCTTCTACCTGCTCCCGGACGAGACCCTGAGGCAGGTCGCGAGGATGCTTCTCTTCCTCCTCTACCGCCCAAAGATCAAAGGCATCCCGAACATAGACTCCCTCGAAGGGGGTCCCGCCATCGTCATACCCAACCACACCTCCTTTCTGGACGTCGCGCTCCTGGTCTGCTACATACCCAGGAAGCTCTCGTTCGCCATAGACCAGGACTGGGCAAAGGCCTGGTGGGTGCGGCCCTTCCTGCGCTTCTTCGAGGCGGTGCCGGTCAAGTTCTCCCAGCCCGTCTCGATAAGGACCCTGGTGTCCGCCCTTGAGGCGGGGAAACTCTTGGTGATCTTCCCGGAGGGGCGCATAACCACCACCGGGAACCTCATGAAGATCTTCGACGGGCCCGCGATGGTTGCCTTCCACGCCAAGGTCCCCTTGGTGCCGGTGGTGATAGACGGGGCGGAGTACAGCTTCTTCGGGAGGCTCAGGAAGACGCTCAGGAACATGCCCAAGTCATTCAAGGTGGCCATGACCGTGTTCCCGCCCGAGCCGCTCAGGTCGGTGCGCGGCGAGGGCGAGCCCCGCAGGGAGTTCAGGAGGAGGGCGAGCCAGGAGATCTACGCCATCATGGTCCAGGCCCGCTTCAAGACCAGGGACTGCAGGCGCAACCTCTTCACGGAGCTTTTGGCGAAGTCCAAGGCCTACGGCAGGGGCAGGGTCATCCTGCGGGACGTCCTTGGCGCCCCCGTGAGCTACCGGGGCCTGATCGCGAGGGCGAGGTTCCTGGGGAGGGCCTTCTCCAAGGCAAGCGGGCCCGGCGAGAGGGTGGGGGTGCTGCTCCCCAACTCAAGCATGCTCTGCGCGACCCTGTTCGGGCTCTGGGCCGCAGGCAGGATCCCCGTGATGCTCAACCACAGCCAAGGGCCCGCGAGCCTCGCCGCGGCCCTGGCCGCGGCGGAGGTGAAGACCGTCGTGAGTTCCTCCGGGTTCCTCAAAAAGGCGGGGCTCGAGGCCCTGGCCGGCTCGCTGGACGCGACCATCCTGCCCCTGGAAGGCCTTGACGTGTCGCTCCCGGCGAGGCTCTTGGGGCTCTTCTACCGGGGGAAGCCAGCGGACCCCTCGGACACCGCCGCGGTGGTCTTCACCTCCGGCTCGGAGGGCAAGCCCAAGGGCGTCTGCCTCAGCCACGAGAACCTGTTGTCCAACATGCACCAGGCCAAGTGCGTATTCGAGATAAACGAGGACGACTGCCTGTTCAACGCGATGCCCGCCTTCCACGCCTTCGGCCTGAACATTGGCATGCTGCTCCCGCCGCTTCTTGGGCTCAGGTCCTACAGCTACGTGTCCCCGCTCCACGTGAAGGCCGTGCCCGAGCTCATCTACGAGTCCGGGGCGACGGTGGTACTCGCGAGCGACACCTTCGCCAGCGCCTGGGGCATGAACGCCAACCCCTACGACTTCCACACGGTGCGTTTCATGGTCCTGGGCGCCGAGAAGGTCAAGCCCAAGACCATGGACCTGTTCTTCCACAAGCTGGGGGTCAGGCTCTTCGAGGGCTACGGTGTCACCGAGGCCTCCCCGGTGGTGGCGGTCGGCTCGAGGCTTAGGGTCAGGGACGGCTCGGTGGGGACAATACTTCCGGGCATCGAGCACAGGCTCGAGAAGGTCGAGGGCATCGCGACGGGCGGGAGGCTGCTGCTCAAGGGCCCCAACATAATGCTTGGCTACATGAGGCCCGAAAGGCCCGGCGTAATCGAGCCCCCGGAGGGGGGCTGGTACGACACCGGGGACATAGCCGAGATAGACGAGGACGGCTTCCTGTGGATAAGGGGCCGCTTCAAACGCTTCTCCAAGATATCCGGGGAGATGGTGTCGCTAGCGGCCGTCGAGGATGCGCTCGGCAGGCGCTTCCCGGGCGTCCCCCTCGCGGTCCTCTCGCTACCATCCGAGGATAGGGGGGAGCAGCTCTGCCTTGTGAGCTCCGGGAAGCCCTTCGACCAGGGCGAGGTGAGGGATGCCGTGAAGGACGCCGGGCTCACCGATTTGTCCGTCCCCAGGCGTTTCCTTGAGGTGGACGAAATCCCACTGAGCCCCTTGGGGAAGGCGGATCTCCCCAAACTCCAGGAAATGGTGGAGAAGGCCCTTTCGCAAAAGGGTGAGGCCTGAGGGATCCTATCTAAGCCGCCGTTTGCAAAAATGCCTTGACGCAAAAGTCACCCCACATTAGAATGGGCAAGGACGATGATCCGGGGCGCAATGGCGCGCTTAGGGCCGGCATTTGTTGTCGCACCTATTCCCTCACTTATTGTTCGAACTTGTTGTTCGCAATTATTGCCTTTAATCGGGCCTTTACCCGAATGCCTCGGCATTTGCATCTGATTGCTGTATTGTATCCTAAAATCCCCGAGCATTTACTATTCAGCTTAATTATGCCCTAACAATGAAGTTTAATTTTATGAAAATTTTATTAAAAAAACACTTGACACTGCTTTCCATTTACTATACATTGCGTTACATGGAGGCGGTAGGATGGCAACATTGAATTGCAAGGAATACAAAGGTACCTTGAATATCCTTGGAGTCACTGCCTACAGACGCAAATCAGATAATAAACCAACAAGTTCATCAGTCACGCTTGGCCGAATTGATAAAGAAAGCTGGAAACCTATCTACAATGAAAATTATTTGCCATGGGTTACAGAGCATGGATTAAATCCTGAAACTGCATTAAAAGATTATCTTATTAGAACACAAAAAGAATGGCAGATTGATTTTAGTAATCATTTAAAACAACTAGAGGGATTCAATCATAGTGCGATGAAAAATGTTAAAAAAACAAGTACTAACGAAATACATAACGAAAAATTTATGTATACAAATCCAAACACCAAGGAAACATGGTGGTCAAATAATAGTATCAAAGTTGCTAAAAAATGTAGTTTTGGCTCCATATATTTATTAAATTTTCTTTGTGAACAAATCGGTTTGGATGACATGCTGTCAAAAATTTTCTTGGATGAAAAAGATAAAATTAAAGCACTAATGTACTTCAATATTCTAGATCATAGGCCGCTAACGTATTGTAGAACATTTGTGAAAACTCATGACATCCCATTCTCTCCTCACGAATTGTCTTCGCAACGTGTAACAGAAATTTTGAAGAGCATTACAGAAACCGATATCATTCGATTTTATAATTTATGGGCACAAAAGATTAATGAAGAAGGGTATTTGGCACTTGATAGCACATCAATTTCAACATATTCAAAATTACTCTCAAAAAGTGCATATGGTTACAATAAACAGCACGAAAAGCTCAAACAACTTAATCTGTGCTACATATTTGGCGAAGAATCTGGCCTGCCTGTATACTCTTCTATTTACAATGGTTGTTTACATGATGTCAGTACATTGATAAAGGCAGTTAAAGAATGCTCGATTGTACAACAACGTGACTTTAAATTAGTGTTGGACAGAGGCTACTTCAGTAAAAAAAATGTAGATTACATGTTGTTTTCAGAAAACAATGCCGATTTTATTATTGGACTTCCAGCAACAACAATCCTTAACAGAAGTTTGATTGATGAATTTTATGATATTAATGAAAATATTAATTATGCAATCCAGTTTCATGGGGATACTATCTTTACTACTTCAAAAAGAATAAAATGGGATAATAAATATTTATATGCTCATGTTTATATTGATCCTAGAAAAAATGATAAGAATCGGGATATAATAGTTAGTGAGATACTCAGCAAATATCATGATGCATGTCAAAATCCCAAAGATTATGTCGATGATCCAGATTACCAATCTGTTTTGACCTTTAGAAAGTCAAAAAAAAGTCCTAGTGGTTATACTGTAAAAAGAAATAATGCCGCCTATAATGATTTCCGTTCAAGGGAAGGATGGTTCATCCTAATCTCTAACAAAGAAAATTGTCCTCTAAATACTTTAGAAATTTACAGGAATCGTTATGTGGCTGAAAAAGCTTTCGACATTATTAAACAGTTTAAAAGGCAAAAAAGAACACGTGTTCATAGTGATGAAGCATATGAAAGCAAAATATTTATTGGATTCCTATCAATGATTCTAATATCCATTATTCATAAAGGAATGAAGGATCATCATATGTATAAGGATAAAACAATGGAAGAATTATTATCTGAATTATCAGCTGTCAACGCTGTAATTGTCAATGACCAGTTCTACATTGTTGATCCTTTAACAAAGCAAATTAAAAATTATTTTGATATTTTTGGATGCCCTTACCCAGATAATTAAATTCGATTTTTTTTGGGGATCAAAAATATATTAGCTATAATTAACTATTTTACACTTTTTTAATATATTATGCTTTTGTAATTATATATAATAAAACTGGGTTTGTATAGTAAAAACCTTGGGATTTTAGGGTAAATGTATAGCATTTGACGGATAATGGAAGACGAGCGAGCTTTTTGGTATTTGTTTTTTTGTTTTTGGGATTTGGTAATTTGGTTTTTGGGTTTATGGTATTTTGTTTTGTGGTATTTTGTTTTATGGTATTTTGTTTTTTGGTGCTTTTTTTACAAAAAGATATGGCAACAAAGCTAAGTATACAAAGATTTGGCTAAAAAGATACCGTATTGACTCATAATCGCTCTCGGGAAACATAAGCAAAAACGACACGCAAGAACAACCTTTACCATGATTACCCTTAAATTGCGTTTATTTGTGGAATTTTAAGTGTTTTTAGGCTTTTTGCCGGATCGTGGCTTTCGGCACGATCTGACGAAATTTCCAATAATAACCACATATTCGATATTAGGCTATAAATCCCTGTGGAACGTTTGCGAGGAGGCTTCCCATGCGCCTTGTGATGATTCTTGCGCTATTTGCGCTGTTATCGCTGATTTTGTGCCCGCGCTCCTTCGCCCAAGCGGAGGGCGCCCCGCCAGCCGAGCCGCCGGCCGTTGCGCCATCCGCCCCCGAAGAGCCGAAAACCCCCCCGGAACCCCAGCCCAAGGCCGATGATGCCGGGCTCGCCCTTTCCAAGGCCGACAACGAGGTCGCAATCGCTCTCTACCAGAAGCTCGCGGCCGGGGACGGCAACCTCTTCTTCTCGCCGCTCAGCATCTCGTCCGCCCTCGCCATGACCTACGCCGGGGCGAAGGGCACGACTGCCGCCGAGTTCGAGACGGCTCTAAAGTACCCGTACAAGGGAACGGAGCTTCTCAAGGCCCAGAAGAACCTAACCGATGCCCTGCTGGGCGTGTCCCAGGGTGGCCCGGAGTTCGTGATAGCCAACTCGCTGTGGCCGGATCTCGAAACAAAGATCCTGGGCTCCTACCTGGCCGACACGATGGACTATTTCGGGCCGCTCATCTTCCCTGTCGACTACAAGAACGACGAACCTAAGGCGAGGGGCAAGATAAACGACTGGGTCGCCAGCACCACCAAGGACAAGATAACCGATTTCCTGACAGGCCCGCTCGCGAAGGACACGAAGTTCATACTGGTCAACGCGGTCTACTTCAAGGGCGCATGGAAGGATGCCTTCCCCAAGGACGCCACCAAGGACGGGGAGTTCGCGGCTCCCACGGCCAAGGTGACCGTGCCCTTCATGCACAAGGAGGCTCATTTCAACTACCTGGAAGAACCCAACCTGCAGGCGCTCGAGCTCCTGTACCAGGGCAACGACATATCCATGCTTGTCTTGCTTCCCAAGACCGGGACGCAGACCATCGAGGAGCTGGAAAAGTCGCTTTCGGCCGATAACGTCGCGAAGTGGCTATCCGCCCTGAAATCCGCAAATGTCAATGTGACACTCCCGAGGTTCAAGATAACCTGGGGCTCGCGGTCGGTCATGGATGTCCTAAAGGACCTGGGGCTTAAAGAGCTCTTCACCGATGCGGCGGATCTCTCCGGCATCACCGGGGATAAATCGCTGTCGGTGAGCGACGTTGTCCACAAGGCCTTCGTCGAGGTGAACGAGGAAGGGACGGAGGCCGCCGCCGCGACCGGTGTGATGATGAGGGCCACCTCCATCAGCCTGGAGCCGACCGTGTTCACGGCCGACCACCCCTTCATCTTCCTGATAGTGGACAAGGAGACCAACAACATCATCTTCATTGGCAAGGTAACCGATCCCAGCAAGTAACCTTTGGCACCTTACCCACGCTTTCCGACTTACATGCGTAGGCCCCGCGGGCTTTGGCCCGCAGGGCCTACGCCCTCCTAAAGTGGGGATATCCCCGATGCGCCGCATGGGCCCAGGGCGCGCGAGGTGGCTTCCGCGAGCGGCTGTTGCCGCGGGGGAGGAGCGCCTTTATCACCGCCTTGAGTCCCGCCCAAGCCGGGAAGCGGGGCTTGGCAGGAAAAGCGCCAAAACATTGGTCCCCACATCCCATGCCCCATATTTAGATAGCCTGATAGCCGAAGCCACCCTCCATTGGGGCCAATAGGGGAGTTAGCGTTTTCGCCGGGCCTTGGCGGGCTGGTTTTCCCGCATTGGAATGCGCAAGGACGAAGGCCAATGGCGCAATGGGGGCATTATTTTGCACGATTTGCCGCAACGGTTGGACACGGCTTTCAATAATGACCACATATTCTATGATAGGCTGACATTCCCTGCGGAAAGTTTGCGAGGAGGTTTCCCATGCGCCTTGCGATGATTCTGGCGCTGTTCGCGCTGTTTTCCCTGATTTTGTGCCCCCCCTCCTTCGCCCAAGGGGAGGGCGCCCAGCCAAGGGCCGATGAGGCCGGGCTCGCCCTTTCCAAGGCCAACAACAAGGTCGCAATCGAGCTCTACCGGAAGCTCGCAAGGGATACCCGCGGCAACCTCTTCTTTTCGCCTTTAAGCATCTCGTCCGCCCTCTCCATGAGCTACGCCGGGGCGAAGAGCACGACTGCCGCCGAGTTCGAGACGGCACTAAAGTACCCTTACAAGGGAACGGAGCTCCTAAAGGCCCAGAAGAACCTCTCCGATGCCCTGCTAGCCGTATCCAAAGGGGGCCCCGAGTTCGTGTTGGCCAACTCGCTGTGGCCGGATTTCGAAACAAAAATCCTGGATTCCTACTCAACCGAAATAGACAAATATTTCGGGCCGCTCATCTTCCCTGTCGACTACAAGAACGACGAATCTGGGGCGAGGGACAAAATAAACGACTGGGTCGACAGCACCACCAAGGGCAGGATTACCAATTTTTTGTCAAGCCCTCTCAAGACGGACACGAGGTTGCTCTTGGTCAATGCGGTCTACTTCAAAGGAGACTGGGAGCAAGAATTCCCTGAGAGCCGTACCAAAGGCGATAAGTTCAGAACTCCTAGCTCCAAAGTGCCTGCCCTTTTCATGCACAACGAGGGATATTTCAATTATCTTGAAGAACCCAACCTACAGGTGCTCGAACTCTTGTACAAGGGCAAGAACATATCCATGTTGATCCTGCTTCCCAAGAATGACTCCGCTACCATCGAGGATATCGAAAAGTCGCTCTCGGCCGATGATGTCGAGAAGTGGCTATCCACTATGAGAGACGTAAAAGGTAAAGTGGCTCTCCCGCGGTTCAAGATAACCTGGGGCGCAGAATCGGTCAAGGGCGCCCTGGAGGGGCTGGGGCTTAAGCGGCCCTTCACCGATGAGGCAGATTTTTCCGGCATCACCGGCGACAAATTGTTTGCGGTGGACGACGTTGTCCACAAGGCCTTCGTCGAGGTAAATGAGAAAGGGACAGAGGCCGCCGCTGCTTCCGGGATGATGTCTGCTCTCATGGGCGGCATTGCAGAGGTGTTTGAGTTCACGGCCGACCATCCCTTCATCTTCCTGATAGTGGACAAGGAGACCAACAACATCATCTTCATTGGGAAGCTTTCGAATCCAAGCTAGTGACCTTTGGGTTATTACCGCCCATATCCAACCTTTTCCCTTCAAAGCGTTGGCCCCGGGGGCTTTGGCCCCCGGGGCCAACGCCCTCCGGGAGGGCTAATCTTCCGTCTTCGCCGGAAGGGCTCCTGATACCATTTAAATTGAAGTTATTTTGGATTGACAAAAAAATATCAATAAAATCAAGAAGTTATTTTTTTCGATCTTTATTTTCGTGGGTCTTTGGGGTACCTTGGTATCTTGTCTATTAATTTTAGCGCAAGTGTCTGGAGAGGAGTATAATTTGTTATTTTGTTTGAGTATATGTCTGACTGATTTGCCTTTTGCGCTTTCAAAACAAATTGTACGTCCGATATAGC
>JAITKK010000139.1 GCA_031278475.1 Deltaproteobacteria bacterium | reverse complement strand
GGATCCCGGCCCGCAGCCCACGCCCGAACCTGGGCCCGCCCCCCAGGGCGCCCCCGCGGCCGAAACCGGGCCGGGGCCACCCGCCGAGCCCGCGGGACCACAGAAGGGGCCCGCCCCGGCCCCGCCCAAGACGCTCTTCTGATGCCTTGGTCACTGATAGGCGCGGACAGGGCCAAGCTCACGATAGGCGGCATGCTCCTGCGGGACAGGTTCCCGCACTCGCTCTTGATTACCGGGGCCCCGGGCGGCGGCAAGAGGACCATGGCCTTGGACATAGCCAAGGCCCTGAACTGCCTGAACCCGGGCGAGGGCGGGGCGCCCTGCCAGGAATGCCTGGCCTGCCGCAAGACTGGGTCCCTTAACCACCCGGACGTTGCGTTCCTCGCGCCCGCCGGGCGCGCCGGGAACATCCCCATAAAAGACATAAGGGAACTAAGCGACAGGCTCGCGTTCAAGCCCTACGAGGGGAGGAACAAGGTCGCGATTATCAGCTCCGCGAACAGGCTCTCCAACGACAGCGGCTGGGCCCTACTCAAGACCCTGGAGGAGCCAACCCCCAACACGGTGATAATGCTCACGGCCCCGTCGGCCGGCATGATCATGCCCACCTTGGCCTCCCGCTGCGTGAGGCTGGGGCTGCCGCCGCTCCCAAGGGGCCCGCTCCTGGCCGCCATCCGGGGGAACCGGGGCTACGAGGGCCCTGAGGCGGAACTGTTGGCGGGGCTGTCCTGCGGGGCCCTGGGCAAGGCCCTGGGCTTGGATCCCGCGAAGGCCACTGCCATGTGGGAAGGCATCGGGGAGGTGTTCGAGGCCCCCACCACCCCGGGCAGGCTCATCCGCGCCAAGGAGTTCACCGACAGGCTGATCCCCATGATGGGCCTGTCCCGCAAGGTGGCGGACGCCCTTGAGTCGGCTGATGGGGAGGATTCCCCTGACGACTCGGATTCAAGCGAGGACGCCGAGGGCGCGGGCGAATCCGCGGCCCCCGCGGCACCCGCGCCCGCCAAGTCCGGGCGGGGCAGGAAGGCCGCCCCCAAGCCCAAGCCTGTCACCCCCTCGGCTTGGCAGAACGAGACCCTTGACCTTTTCGTCGCAGCGGTCAGGCTCTGGTTCAGGGATGCCTTGCTGCTTAAGGCGACGGGCGATCCAAGCCTCCTGGAGGGGCCGCCCCCCGGGGCGGCCCTCAGGGCCTACGCCAGGGCCCTCCCCCCGCGCGCGGGGGGAGGCTTCGAGCGCGCGGTCTTCAGGCTCCTCGACTCCCTTTACCGCTACCTGAGGCCCGAGCTGGCCTTCGGTGCCTTCTGGCTGAGCGTGCTGTGAAGGCCAGCCCCGGCATTGGCCAAATTGGCGCCTATGAGTGACAACCCGGACAAGAGGCGGGGCCCCAAGCGGGGCAAGCGCCACGACGGCCCGACCCGCGGCTTCAGGATCAAAAGGGGCCCCAGCACCCCCAAAAAGGCCGATATCCCGTGCCGCAGGACGGTCGCGGTGCGCCTGCGCTACGGCGGGAACGTCCAGGTCTTCGAGTGCGGCGACCAGGAGCTCGACATGGGGGTCTGGGTCGTGGTCAAGCACAACGAGGTTACCCGCATAGGCATGGTGACCTCCATGCCGGTGCGCTGGGAGGGCCTGTCCCCGGCCTACCTGCCGGCCGACCGGGAGTTCCTGAGGGTCGCGACCATAGACGATCTCTCAAGGCAGGCCGAAAACCAGCTCCTTGAGCGGGAGCAGTTCGAGTTCTGCCACTCACGCATCAAGAAGCTCTCGCTTCCCATGAAGCTCGTGACGGCGGAGATAACCTTCGACAACTACAAGTCCATCTTCTACTACACCTCCGACGAGAGGGTGGACTTCAGGCAGCTGGTGAAGGACCTGGTGCGCAGGCTGCGCACCAGGGTCGAGATGCGCCAGATAAGCGTGCGCCACGAGGCCCTCATGCTAGGCGGCATGGGCATGTGCGGAAGGCAGCTGTGCTGTTCAAGTTTCCTGAAGAACTTCACCCCGGTCTCCGTCCGCATGGCCAAGGAGCAGAGGCTTTCCATCAACACCGTGAAGATTTCCGGCGTGTGCGGGAGGCTCATGTGCTGCCTCGCCTTCGAGACGCCCGGGGCAGGCCCTGGCCAGAAAGACCGCCTGGGCCCATCCGGCCCCATGGGCGAGGGGGGACCCCCGCCCTATGACGCGGACTGCGACGATGAGTCCGCCCTGGCGCAGGCTGATTGCGCGGGGCAGGCATGCGGCGGCTTCCACCCGATGCTGAAAGCGGACATCTGGGCCAAGTACCGGGAGACGGGGGTGGTTGACGACAGCTACGACTGGATCCTGGAAGACGACGATGACGACGAAGCCCACGATGCCCACGAAGCGGATGATGCCCACGATGCGGACGATTCCCAAGATGCCCATGAACCGGACGAAGCCCATGAAGCCGATGAAGCCCACGACGCAGAGCCGTCATCCCCGCCCGAGGTGGATGCCGCCAACGATAAGGAATCGGCTGATGCTGTGGAGGGGGCGGCCAAAGACACGATAACGATTCTGGATGCCAACGGATACCTTGGGACGGCCGATGTAAAAGCCGAGCCCAATGATCCCGCAGGGTCGGGAATTTTGGCCTCTGAAATGGCCCCAGCGGAGGCCGTCGCGGCCCCGGAAAGCATGACATACCTCGAAGGCGGTTCCTTGCTTGGGGCGGACGGCGCGACAGGCGGGGACGTTGCGGAAGGAAGCCCAATGGAGCCTGACCAGGCAGAGGATGCCGACGGACCGGGCCCTGAAAATGATGCCGACGGACCGGGCCCTGAAAATGATGCCGCGGGACAGGATCCTGAAAAGGAGAGTTGATTGAAAGGGCGTGACATTCCGTAACAATGGGAATAGACGCACCCAATGCAAATGCATAGCGGGAAATGCGATAATATAAAATCGCAACAAACGTTATAATTGCGAAAAATCAAGGAATGAGATGTTTTACTTCACGGCCGACACCCATTTTGGGCATAACGAAATAATCAAGCTCTGCGACCGCCCTTTCGAGTCGGCGGAGGAGATGGACGAGAGCATGGTTAAAAACTGGAACGAAAGGGTTCAAGAATCCGATACGGTTGTGATAGTGGGGGATTTCATTCACAAGAGCACGCATTCGCCGGAATATTATCTGGAACGGCTTAAAGGCAGAAAGCGTCTGGTGATAGGGAACCACGACCATAAGTGGATGCCACGTTGCGATCTTTCGAAATATTTCGATAATGTGGGAAATTATGAGGAAATAGAGGATTCCACCATCAAAAACAGGATAATCATATCGCATTACCCAATGATGAGCTGGAACAGGCAGAACAAGGGTTCCTACATGGTGCACGGGCACATCCACAACACAACCGATGCGCCTTTCTTCCCGCTTCTCTGTTCCTTGGAAAGGCTCCTAAACGCGGGGGTCGAGATCAATGATTATATGCCGGTTAGCTTCGAAGAGCTTATTCGGAACAACCGGGAGTTCAAGGAGGCCAATGGCTGGGTGTCTGTGTGATCGTGGGCGTTTTTGGCCTGTGTTTTTTTGGGGGCTAATCGCTCTCGCAAGACTTGGTTTTTGGCCAAGGGATTTTAAGGCGCAAGTATGTGCGCGCTCGTGCTTTTTGGCATTGTGTCTTTTCAAAGGTGTTGAATGATTGGTAAAGACGATATCCTTGCCTGCCTGGCCCTTATCGACGAGGGTTTGTGGGAGGCAAAGGCCATGGGTGAAATCACCCTTTCCGGGGATGCGGCGTTGTGTTTGGTCCACGGAGCGATGGATGAGGTCAGGGAAGTTGACGCCGTCTTCGAGCCCCATGGGATTATTTGCGGGATCGCCGTTAACATAGCCTTGGCGATGGATTTGCCCTTTGACTGGCTAAACGACTCGGTGAGGTACGCGGTCCTTCCCAATGCCCCCACCGAGCCCTTCATGCACATGGGAAACCTGAGGGTATCCGCCTTCTCGGCCGAATACCTCTTGGTCATGCGTATGATGTTCATGGGGGAAAGGGCGGCAAATGTTGGGGAATTAGGGTTTTTGTTGGGGAAATCCGGCATAGCGAGCGTCGACGAGGCCCAGGCTTTGCTGCTTCGGTACCACGACGCGACAATGATACCCCCAGGCGTCTTGGGCATGGTGGGCGAGATACTCGGGGGGATCCGTCCTAACAACCCCCAATGAGCGCCGTTTTTGGTTTTTGAAAAAAACGCCTTTGCGCGCATGGCAGGCAATGCCCGCCATGGCGCAAATGCTTTTCGTGCTTGGGTATCGTCGTTTTTTTTGCTTTTGGGCGGCGCTCAAAAGGCGCTTACGGGCGCCCGCCTTTGGGCGGGCCTTGCCAAAAAGCGCGGCTTTTCCCGTATTTTCACAAAAAAGTCTATAAAATCACCGGGCCGGATGCCAGGACGCCCTGGGGTTCCCGGGCCTCCTTTTCTAGCCCCTTGGCCTTTATGGACAAAAGCCTTCCCAGGCGCCAGGCGGCATCCTCCAGGATGGGTGCGGCGTCCCGCAAGGCCTGCGGGTAGTTCATGGGGTAGGGCAGCATGCTCATGACCCCCGCCATGCCGTTCTCGTAGAGTTTCTGGTAGCCGCTCTCAAGGGACCCGGCTATCACCACGGTGGGGATGCCGAGCTTCTCCCCGGCCTTGGCGACCCCCAGTGGGGCCTTGCCCCACCACACGGTCTCCAGATCGGTCTGGCCCTCGCCGGTTATGATCAGCGACGCGCCCTTGGCCCTCTCCTCGAAGTTCCCGTGGGACAGCACCACCTCCACGCCCTTCTCGAATACCGAGTTGGTGTACATCATCAGGGCAGCCCCAACGCCGCCTGCGGCGCCTGCGCCTTCCGCGCAGGCCACGTTCTTCCCGGTAGCCTGGCTTGCCACGTCGTGGAAGTGGGCCAGGGCCTCGTCCAGCTGGGGCATCAGAAGGTTGGTTACCCCCTTCTTGGGCCCGAAGATCTGCGTGGTGCCCTTGGGGCCCAAAAGCGGGTTCTTCACGGCGCAGGCGACTATTATCTCCACCTCGGCAAGCCTCGGGTTGAGCCCGGAGGGGTCTATGGTCGCGAGCTCTTTGAGGCCCAGGGCCCCGGGCTCCACCGGGTCGCCGCCCTTCTTCAGGAGCCTCATGCCCAGGGCCTCCAGCATGCCGGCCCCGGCGTCGTTGGTGGCGCTGCCGCCAAGGCCAAGTATCAGCCTCTTGATGCCCCTGTTGAGGGCGTCGTTTATCTGCTCGCCGAAGCCCCGGGTGGAGGCCCTGGAGGGGTTCAGCTCCTGGGGCAGGAGCTTCGCGAGCCCGCAGGCCGCCGATATCTCTACCACGGCGGTGGCCTTGTCCCCCATGAGGCCCCAGGCGGCCGTCCGCCTGCGGCCGAGGGGATCCGCCACCTCGCCCCGGATCTCCTGCCCGCCCGAGAGGTAGACCAGGGCCCCCACGGTCCCAGCCCCCCCGTCGGAGACGGGGAAGATCTGGTACTCGCAGTAGGGCCAGACGTTGACCAGCCCCCTCTTGATGGCCATCGCGGCCTGCAGGTTGGTGAGGCTATCCTTGAAGGAGTCCGGGGCGATGACTATTTTCATATTGGGCTCCAGGGCGGGCGGCCCGCCTCGCCGGGTCTTGGCCGCGGCTGGTTGGCCGGGTTCAGGGGTTCACCACGTTCACGGGGGCGCCGTCCAGGAAGCTTATGAGGTTCGAGGCGGCCGTCCCTATGAGCCTCTTCCTGGCCTCCGGCGGCGACCAGGCGAGGTGGGGCGTGATTAGGCAGTTAGGCAGGGCAATGAGGGGGTTCCCCGGCAAGGGCGGCTCGTCGCGGAGCACGTCCAGGGCCGCTTGCGCGATCTTCCCGGAGGAAAGGGCCTTCGCGAGCTCCCCCTCGTCTATGAGGCCCCCTCTGGCGGTGTTCACAAGTATCACCCCGTCTTTCATCAGGGGTATGGTCTTGCTTCCGATGATCCCCTCTGTCTCTTCCGTAAGCGGGCAGTGCAGGCTTATGACGTCTGAGGCCCCCAGGAGCTCGGGCAAGCCTGCCGCCCCCGCCTCCGGGCACCCCTTGGCCCTGCCCCCGTTGTAGGCCAGGACACTCATCCCCAGGCTTTTGGCGATCGCCGCCACCTTGCGGCCGATGGCGCCCAGGCCGATTATCCCGAGGGTCTTCCCGTCCAGCTCCATGAGGGGCCTATCCCAGAAGCAAAAATCACGGGAGCTGCCCCAGCGGCCCTCCCGGACGGCCTGGGAGTGCCTTCCCACCTGCCCGGTCACCTCCAAGAGCAGGCCTATGGCGTACTGGGCCACCGCCATGGTCCCGTAGGAGGGCACGTTGGTGACCGTTATGCCAAGCCTTCTGGCCAGGCCCACGTCCACCACGTTGTAGCCGGTCGCGAGCACCCCCACGTACTCCAGCCCGGGGAGTGCCTTGAACTCGGCCTCGCCCAAGGGGGTCTTGTTGGTGAACAGGACCCGGCACCCAAGGGCCCTCTGCACGGTTTCCTGCGGGAGGGTCCTCGCATGGACCTCGAAATGGCCCGCAAGGCACGAAAGCGGCTCCCAGGAAATGTCGCCCGGGTTGAGGGTCCGCCCGTCCAACACCACTATTTTTTCGACGCGTCTGGACATTTCCCGGCTCGGCGGCCCTGTCGCAGCCAATCGAAGAAGGAAGTCGGCCGCGGGGGGTTACGTGGGATTGGCACAATCAGTATACATGATGCCTGTGGGAAAAGTGATGTCAATAAAAAAGGGCTTTTAGGATTTGGGGAAGCGGCCAAGGCCTCGGGGCCTTGCACTGTCAATGGCTCCTAAAAACCGGGGCGCGAAAAAGCGACTATGTAACATTTTTGCAAATTGTGGCCATGGCACCCCAAAAAAGGGCTGTAGAATTTTTTGTTTTGGTGTTATCAGTGCGCTAATCAGTGAAAGTTGCTTAAACCTAGTGGACTATTAAGGTTTTAGTACACTAAAAATAGATGTTTGTCAATCAAAAATGAAATAAAAATATTTTTTTTAAGTTTTTTGAAATTTTAGTATTAAATAAAGATTTCTTACATAATTTTATGTATAAAAATAAAAATTTATGACATAATAATATTATATTTAAAATAATACAGGCATAAGTGAATAATATTTAAGTTCAAACCCAAACTAAATTTATATTAACGCAGGCATCCGTGGTTTTGGCCAAAGCTTTGGCGGTTCTAATGGGCTTTGCCTTGCCTTGCCTTGTCTTGCCTTGCCTTGCCTTGCCTTGCCTTGCCTTGCCTTGCCTTGCATTGTCTTGCGGGACCGTCCCAGCCGCTTGCCTTGTAAGCCGTTTCTCTCGGAAGGCCCCGAATTCCGCACACGGCTTCAACATGACCCAAGCCCCGTCTTAGCGGCTTCCCCCTTGCCATTGGCTTTCCGCCTGCGGCCTTGCGGGACCGGGAAGGGCTTCAGCGCCAAAGCTATTCCCACTCGGCGCACAAAAAAAACCGGGGCCGCAAGGCCCCGGTGCTAAAAAAATACCGCGATGCCCACCTTGACTTGGGTATGGGCTCAGGCGGTCGCCTTCCGCCTGCCGGAGGGGCCTTTGGCCCCCTTGGGCTTGCCGCCCGGTTTCCCGCCCTGGCCCTTTTCGGCCTCTCCCCCGGTCTTCGCGAGCAGGGACTTTTCGGCCGACTCTTCCGCTGCCTTCGTCGAGCCCTTCTCCCAGAGGAGAAGCAGCGGGGAGGCTATGAATATGGAGGAATAGGTCCCCACCACTATGCCTATGGTTATCGCGAGTGCGAAGTCCCTGTTGACCGGGCCCCCAAGGAAGTAGAGGCTTAGAAGGGCGAGCACGGTGGTGCCCGAGGTGAGGATGGTCCTGGACAGGGTCTCGTTTACGCTCTTGTTGATGAGGAAGGGGAAGTCGAGTTTCCTCGTGCGCCTCAGGTTCTCCCGGATGCGGTCGAAGACGATGATGGAGTCGTTTAGGGAATAGCCTATTATGGTCAGCACCGCGGCTACGAAGGAGAGGGTTATCTCCTTTCCCATGATGGAGAATATGCCCGTGGTTATCACAACGTCGTGGAGAAGGGCTATTATGCCCCCCAGGGCGAACGAGAATCGCATGAAGTACAGAAAGACCACGGTCACCGCGATGGCGGTTATTATGAGCGCCCCCACGCCAACCCCGAAAAGCCCCACAAGGTTCACGACACCCAGGAGAACGCCCGCGAATATTATCGCCTGGAACCACCTCTGCTGGAACCGGCCGGTGATGTAGATGATTATCATGAGTATCGCGTAGTAGATGGCGTAGAGTGCCTTCTGCCTCAGGTCGGCTCCCACCTTGGGGCCTACCATCTCCTGGCGGCGCACCTCGTAGCCTCCCTCGCCGAAACCCTTCAGCAGAGCCTGGTTCACGTTCACGACCAGGGACTCGTCGCCCGAGCCCTCGATGTTCTGGAGCTGTATGAGGTACTCGTTCCCGCCGGAGTTCCCGAAGTCCTGGACGCTCGAGACGTTGAGCCCAGCGTCCAGAAGGGTCGCCCTCACCCGCTCGGGGTCGACGGCCTGGCCCTGGAAGCGCACCTGGACAAGAAGCCCGCCCCTGAAGTCCACGCCCAGGTTCAGCCCGCCGTGGATGACAACCGAGAGGACGGAGGCAAGTATCAGGATCCCGGATAGGATGAAGGCGTAGCGGCGGTTCCCTATGAAGTTGTAGTCGGAATTGGGTTTTATTATTTCGATGGGCATCTTTGTCCGTCGTTTGTCCGTGCCCGGCCCCCCTTGCGGGAACCCGGAGCCATGGTCTGGGATGCGTGTTCGCTCAGATGCTGATTGTCTGGGGCTTGCGGTAGCGCAGGGCCATGTCGAAGATCCAGCGGGAGGCGAAAATCGCGGTGAACATGGAGGTGAGTATGCCTATTATCAGCGTGACCGCGAAGCCCCGGATGGGGCCGGAGCCGAACTGGTAGAGTACCATCGCCGCGAGGACCGTCGTCAGGTTGGCGTCGAATATGGTCCAGAAGGCCCTGTCGAAGCCGCCCGAGACGGATGTCTGCGGCCCGTGGCCCTGGCGCAGCTCCTCGCGGATGCGCTCGAATATGAGCACGTTCGCGTCCACAGCCATGGCGAACGTGAGCACCAGCCCGAATATGCCAGGGAGAGTGAGCGTCGCCCCCAGGGCGGCTAGCACGCCCAGCGTTATGGGGAAGTTCATCAGCAGGGCGATGTCGGCCACAACCCCGGACCAGCGGTAGTAGAAGATAAGGAAGGCAAGTATCAGGATGAGCCCCACCACGCCTGCCGATAGCCCCTGGCGGATGGAGTCCTTGCCCAGGGACGGGCCCACCGTGCGTTCCTCGAGTATCGTGACAGGCGCGGGAAGGGCACCGGCCCGCAGGATGACCGAGAGCATGTTGGCCTCGTCCAGGGTGAAGGAGCCCTCTATGTAGGCCTCCCCGCCCGGGATGCGGGAGCGTATGACGGGTGCGCTGTAGACCACCCCGTCGAGCACTATCGCGAGCCTTCTCTGGATGTAGCGCTCGGTTATGTCGGCGAACTCCCTGGCCCCCCTCGAGTCGAAGCGGATGGAGACCCTGGGGTCCCCGAAGTCGCCCCGGAAGGTCCTGGCGTCGGTCAGGGTCTCGCCCGTCATGAGCGTCTGCTTGCGGAGGAGGATGGGCGTCTCGATCTCTTCCCCGGTCATCCGGTTCAGGGTCTTCTCCATGCGCACTTCCGTCCCCGGGGGTGCGCCGTCCCTCAGGGCCTCCTCGGCCGACACGGGCCCGTCGTCAACCAGCTTGAACTCCAGGACGGCCGTCTTCCCTATGAGCTCCACCGCCTTTTCCGGGTCGTCGAAGCCCGGGAGCTGTATGATTATGCGGTCCTCGCCCTGTGGGCGGATGTCCGGCTCGGCCACGCCGAAGGTGTCCACCCTGTTGCGGATGGTCTCCAGGGCCTGGCGGGCGGTGAGATCCCTTATCGCGGCCACTTCGTCCGATGTCAGCTCGAAGGTGAGGGTGTTGCCGTCCGACCCCGCCTGCCTGAGGCTTGGGAACCTGTCCTTGACAAGCTCCAGGAGCTTGTCCTTGGAGGCGGGATCCGTGAGGGTCGCGACTATGCCGCCGCTCTCCGGGCTTTCCACCATCACGCCCGGGATCTTGTCCTCGCCTATCCTGCGGCGCAGATCGTCGGCCGTGCGCCTCACGTTGTTGGCCAAGGCCGCGTTGAGGTCCACCTCCATCACAAGGTAGATGCCCCCCTTGAGGTCAAGCCCCTGGTTGATGAACTTGTTCGGGAGGAAGCCCGGGGCCTTCCCGTCCGGGCCGGCCAGGAAGGTGGGGAGCACGTACATGATCCCTATCAAGAGTACCAAGGCGAGGAGTCCCCCCCGCCAAGCCAAGTTGTACTTCATCGTTTCACCTGCCGCCCCGGGGCCCGGGGCCCAAGGCCCCGGGCGCCCGGGGGGCGCCCTCCTAAGGTCAGCTGTCTTTCTTTTCCAGATCCGGCTTGTCGGACTGGCCCTTCCCGGACTCGGCCGGGCTATCCGCTGTCTGGCGGACCACCCCGGCGATTGCGGCCCTCGCCACCTTCACCCGGACCTCCGGGGCAATCCTCAGGGTGATCTCCTTCTGGTCTACCGCCGTGACGATTCCGAGCAGGCCGCCGTTGGTCTGTATGCGGTCGCCCTTCTTGATGTTGTCCAGCATGTTCTGCCGTTCCTTCTGCTGCTTTTTCTGGGGCCTCAGCATGAGGAAGTAGAAGATGAGGATGAAGCCGACTATGAATATTATGAGCTGGGCGCCGCCGCTGCCGCCGTTCTGGGTGCCCTCGCCTCCCTGGCTGGGGGCGGCGGCCATTGCCTGGGCCGCTGAAATAAGGAGGAGCTTGGTCATTAAGGGTCTCTCCGTGGGCCACTCTGGGGCCCCGTGTCATTTGCCGGGCTAATAGCACGGCACGGGAAACAGACAGGCCCCGCTAGGGGGCCGCGTCTGGGGCGTACTGGTCTAGAAACTCTTTATAATAGTCCAAAAGGGTCCCGTTTTTCAAGCGCTCGCGGGCCATGCGCACCAACCTTTGGTAGAAGCGCAGGTTGTGGACCGAGGCGAGCCTTGGGAAGAGGGGCTCCCTGTTCTTGTGGAGCTGCCTCAGGTAGGCCCTGGAAAAAGACCGGCAGGCGAGGCAGTCGCAGCCCTCCTCGGGCGGCAAGGGGTCGTTGGCGTACCTCGCGTTCCCTATGTTGATGGGGCCCCGATTCGTGAATAGCTGGCCGTTCCTGGCGTTCCTGGTGGGGATCACGCAGTCGAACATGTCCGCGCCCAGCATGATGCCGTCAAGAATGTCCACCGGGGTGCCCAGCCCCATGAGGTAGCGGGGTTTGTCTTCCGGCAGCACGGAAAATGTCGCCTCTATGGCCCCGAGCCTCAGGTCCCTGGGCTCGCCAAGGGCGAGCCCCCCGGCGGCGTGGCCCGGGAAGCCCATCGAGGCTATCTCCTGTGCGGACTCCCGGCGCAGCCGAGGGTGGAAGCCGCCCTGGGCTATGCCGAATAGGAGGGCGCCCTTGGAGGGATCCCAGGCGTTTAGGGAGCGCCTGGCCCAGGCGTGGGTGAGCCCCATGGATCTCGCGGCCTCCCGCTCGTCCGCTGGCCAGGGGGTGCACTCGTCAAGGCACATCATTATGTCGGACCCAAGCAGGCTCTGGGTCCTAATGGCGAGCTCGGGCGTCAAGAGCACCCTGGTCCCGTCGTAGGGCGAGGAGAGCAGGATCCCGTCGGGGTCGTCCTTTCTCAGGGCCCTCAGCGAGTGGGCCTGGAAACCCCCCGAGTCGGTGAGTATGGGCCCGTCCCAGCCCATGAAGCTGTGAAGGCCGCCCAGGGAGGCTATGGTCTCGGCCCCTGGCCGCAGCATGAGGTGCAGGGCGTTTGAGAGGATTATCCCGGCGCCCAAGGCCCTGAGGTCGTCGGGGCCCACGCCCTTGACCGAGCCCTTGGTGCCCACGGGCATGAATGCCGGGGTCTCGAAGGGGCCGTGAGGGGTGTGGACCCTTCCTGCCCGGGCCTTGGTCTTGCCCGAGGGGTCAACGGCCTCTATCTGGAAAATATCCGGCATCCTTGGCCTCTGCGGCCCTCCCAAGACTTGTTGGCCGCCCTAGGGGCGGCCCGAATTTAAAATTCAAAAGATTACAATACAATAAGTTTTTAAATTATCTAATATAATCAAATAAATTTTAAAATAGTCTAATAAAATCTAATACAATCCAATACAATCCAATCCAATACAATCCAATAAGATCCAATTTTACCTACGCAATCCAGAGCATCTAACATTTCTGGATGATCCACAGGCCAACAAGGCTAATAAGCAAGCCGCCCACGGTGGGGAGCGTCACGGGCTCGCCGAATACCATGGCCCCGCAGAGGATCCCGAAAAAGGGCACAAGGCAGACAAAGGCCCCCGCCCTGTTGGGCCCCAGCCTCAGTATGCCTTGGTAGAAGAAGGTGAAGCCCAAAACGGTCCCGCCCACGCCCAGGAAGGCGATGGCGGCCCAGGTGGTCCCCGACAGGTGCGTCATCGCGGAAAGGGGCTCTCCCGAGGCCACCACCGCGGGAAGCAGCATGGCGGAGGCTATGGCCGAGGTCCAGGCGGTCGCGGCCAAGGGGCTCAGCTCCCGCAGAAGGGGCTTGCCAAGAAGTGAGTAGGCGGCCCAGGTGAGCACGCAGCCCAGCATGAAGGCGTCACCCAGGGACAGGCCCCCGCGCAGGAGCCTCGCGGGGCTCCCGGAGGATACCACCAGAACCGTCCCGAGGATGGCGAGGAGGATGCCCAGGACCCTTGGCGGGCTGAGCCTCTCGCCGTAAAAAACCACCGTCCCCATGAATATGAAGGCCGGGTTGGTGGCCACTATCACCGAGGCCCTGCCGGCGTCCGACAGGGCGAGGCCCCTGATGAAGAAGTAGTTGTAGAGCGCGAGGCCCGTCAGGGCCGAGAGCCCTAGGAGCAGCCACACCTTGGGGCCCTTGGCCCTGGGGAGGATCGTGCCCTCCATGATTTTCAGCTGTGGTAACAGCAGCAGGGCGGAGAGGAGGAAGCGCAGGAAGGCGACGCTCAGGGGGCCGGCCCCCTTCGCGGCGATTTTGCCTGCCGTGAAGGTGCCCCCCCACAACAGCATGGTGAGCAACAGAAGGAGGTACAGGGGCGCGTTCCCGAGCCGCCCCCCGGAGGGGGCGCTCACCCCCGCAGCTGGCCGTTCCCCAGGGCCACGAACTTCCGGGAGGTGAGTTCCAGAAGCCCCATGGGCCCGTAGGCCTGGAGCTTGGTGGTGCTGATGCCTATCTCCGCCCCAAGGCCCAGGCAGCCGCCGTCGTTCAGGCGGGTGGAGGCGTTTACCAAAACGCAGCCCGCGTCGGCCCTTTTCAGGAACTCGGTCGCGCGCCCCAGATCGCTGGTCGCGATGGACTCGGTGTGGCGGGAACCGTAAAGGCGGATGTGCTCGAGGGCCTCGTCCATGGAGGCCACGCACTTGAGGGCGAGCACCAGGTCCAGGAACTCCTTTCCCCAGTCGGAGGGGACGGCCTTCTCCAGAAGATCCCCCATGCCGGAGAGCTTGGGGAGGCTATCCTCGTGGGCCCTCACCCTCACCTTCTTTTCCACAAGCCTCGGGACCAGGAGCCTGAATAGCCCCTCGGCCTCGTCCTGGTGCACCAGCAGGCACTCAAGGGCGTTGCAGGTGCCCGGGCGGTTGGCCTTGCCGTTGACTGCAAGCTCGGTCGCCATCCCAAGGTCCGCGCCCTTGTCCACGTAGAGGTGGCACACGCCCTTGAAGTGCTTCAGCACCGGGATGCGGCTGTTCTCGGCCACGTAGCGTATGAGCCCCTCGCCGCCCCGGGGTATGACAAGGTCGATCAGGTCGTCCATCCTAAGGAGTTCCAGCACCCCCTCCCGGCCCGTGCCCGCGAGCACCGCGACCGCCCCGGCCGGGAGCCCGGAGGCCGTAAGGGCCTCGCCTATGAGGGAGCCGATCACGGCCGCGCTCTCCTTGGCCTCCTTGCCGGGCTTCACCAGGAGGGCGTTCCCGCTCTTCAGGGCCATGGCGGCGGCCTCGGCCACAGCCCCAGGCCTCGCCTCGCAGATGAAGGCTATGAGCCCCAGGGGCACCCGCATCCTTCCGACCTTGAGCCCGCTCGCTAGCTCCCTGAAATCCTCGACCGCCCCCAAGGGGTCGGGAAGCTGCGCCACCTCCCTTATGCCCTTGGCGAGATCGGCTACCCTTCCGGGGCTTAGCTCCAGCCTGTCCAAGAGCGGGGCCGGGAGCCCGGCGGCCCTCCCGTTCTCCATGTCCCTGCGGTTGGCGTCCAGGACCTCGCCTGCCCGCAGGTCCAAGAGATCGGCGAGTCTCAAAAGCAGCCCGTCCCGGGCCGCCCCGCCGCTCGCGGCAAGGGAGGGCAGGGATTCCTGGGCTTTTATTGCCAATGGCCTTAGGCTCATACGGCCTCCGTGGTGGTTTAATCCGGGCCTCCCAAGCGTTCGGCCCCTGTGGCCCCTGGCGGCGCCACAGGGGGGATATTAGCAAAAAAAGGAGGCTTTTTATATGGGGCCCAACCGATGCCCTTGGCCGGGGTCCGAAAGGGGAGGGCGCTCACTCTGGATATCAATCGATTCGGGCCTTTCCCGCCAGAGAGGCCTTGGCAGGGTGAGTTGGGAGCGGCATTTCCCTGGAGAGGGGGTCTTGGGGGGCGTCTTGCGAGTGAGTGTTGGGCTCGCGGCTTTCGGCCGGGGCCATCTTTGGTGGATTTGGCGGCTGCCACGGGTTGCATGAAAGATAGCGCCGCAAGGATCCGCTGCGATGATAAGTCGGAAGGATCACTTGCAAAAATAATCAACGATGTTTGGACGTAAGGAGTCATCGCAAGAATCCCCCGCAGGTTCATATGGAGGGTGATTGGATGGGATTTTACGTTATTGGGGGATTTTATATTGGCCGTTTTTCCTTGGCGTTTTTCCCTTGGCCATTTTCCCATATGCCATAATGCAGGATCACAAGATAGGGCTTGCAAGATTGGCGATGCGGCTGACATGGTATGGAGAGGGCACGGGCAAGCCTTTCGCAAAGCACGAATTAGGCGGGCAAAAAGCGCGACAGGTTAATCCCAGTGCGCAATCCGTAGGCTTCGCGTTTAAGCGCATTGGAGCCAGTCATGGGATAAGGGAAGATATTGGCATCCATAAATTGCGAGTACTCGAAAAAAGCTGTATGCAACATAATGGAGCCATGAAAATATGTTTGCGCTGCATTCAATTCTTGTTCGGAGAAACAAACAAGAATTGTAAATTTTATTTTTTCACTATTGGGTTATAAAGTTCCGACCCAAAGCTGGGCGGCCTAAGCGGAATGGTAGGGAAAAAGGGAGGGAAAATGTGGTTTTAAATTTTACGCGTCTTTGCTTGGTAATAAAAATTCTTTCGTTGTTAGCCCTTGAAACACAATGGAAGATTTGGGTTTCCTCCGAAGCAAGGGTGCAAACCCTGGGCAAAACATTTTAGTTTTAAATATGGTTTTAGGGGTTAAGACATCGATAATCGCTAGATGAAATCGGCTTTCGCTTTTGTCAGGAAAAAGTCGCAAACAAATTTTTTGACATTGGTTTTGGTTATGTGATTTCTTGGGAAAACAGACCCTTTCAAGGCAGTCGAAATGAAAATAACAGCTTGTTAATCCTGCATTTAATTGCCGTGGCAAGGAAATCTTATTGAAAATAACTTATTGATTTCATGACCAAGTTTTTACAATGATGACTTTGCTTTTTTGAATTAATCGTTTGATTTTGCAACTTTCACAAACGCAAATATTCCGAAAGGCCTCAAATCCATTGAAAAACTTAATATTTTGTGTTATTAATCAATCGATTAACCCTAAGGAGATTGCTGCTCCCCGTATTACCCAGGATGGACGGTTGGGAGCCCCACGTTACCAAGACACAGGGCCTATTGGCCCGGATTGGCCCGGATCGGCCCGGATTGGCCAGCTTTGGATCGTCAGTGGCCGAGGAAAGGCCCGCTGCTGGCTAAAGCCGAACCTGCGCGTTAATGGCGATGCACGCTTGCAAGCGGGTAACCCTTAACGCGCCCTATCGCCGGAATTGTTTTTTTGTCTAGGATTATTGTGGGTTCCGTGGGAGAGCCATGTCCTGGGCCATGCGCGCGCAATCGATTGCGGGAATCACGGTTTCCAGCACCCAACCCAGTAACGGAAGCCGCAGCGCCCTTATGGACCGGTCTTGGGGGGACTCCTTGTTCCCACTACCCCTTTTCTCGCAGGCTCAGGGGTGCCGGCCGCGTCAGGTGCCCTGACGTGAGCCGAGGCCGGATGGCGCCATATCCCCCGCGGTCACACTTCACACCGCGGGCACATCTCACACAAAGGATTTTCTTATGCCCATCACTCTCGCAAATCCCACCCCTCTGGGACTTGTCACTTTCGGTCTTTCCACCATCCTTCTCAGCCTCTCGAACGCGGGCCTGGTTGTCGCCGGATCGCCCATCATGGCTCAGGGCCTCTTCGTGGGCGGATTGGCCCAGATGCTCGCTGGCATCATGGAGTTCGTCAAGGGGAACACCTTCGGCTGCGTGGTCTTCACCTCTTTCGGTGGCTTCTGGATGGCGGTTACGGCAATCACGTTCCTGCCGGTCCTGGGCTGGGCGGAGGCCGCGACCCCCTCCATCATGGGGTCCTTCATGTTCATCTGGGCGATTTACGTCTTCCTGCTGCTCATTGGCATCTTCAAGGGGGGCAGGGTGTTGAGCCTTATCGTCACCACCTTGCTCATCGTCTTGGTTCTGCTTGCGATCGGCAGCTGGACCGGAAGCGCCATCGTAAACAAAATCGCCGGCTACTTGGGCCTCATCTGCGGTGGCTCGGCCCTCTACCTCGGGTGCGCCATAACCCTCGAGGAGACCAACCAGAAAAAGGTCCTTCCCTTCTAGCGACCTGCAAAAGCGTCCAAGGCCTCATAATCCATGCAATCCCCCAGTATCACAGCTGGGGGATTGCCATTTTTGTGGAAAAGTAACAAGTTCGGCCAAATGATGGGCCACAAATGTTAGGCCAAATGATAGGCCACAAATGTTAGGCCAAATGATAGGCCACAAATGATAGGCCACAAATGATTGGCCAAATGATTGGGAACTTGGCAAAAAAAGGCAAATTGTCCTAACCGATCTTTAACAAACTTCTCTGAGTTTACGATATTTTATTTAGTAATAAATAGTATAATTATATTTAATTATGTATCTATACTATTTTTATTTCGTACTCATGACTTATAAATCAAAAATAACTCCTTGATATACAAAGTTACGGTTTTTAGACCCATAATTTTTCAAATATATTTAAATTAGGGGCCCAGCGTGCTATCATGGACTCATGTTCATACGCATGGACAAAACGGGCAAGTCAAAGAGCGGCAAGCCCTACTATACATACAAACTCCTGGAAACATACAAGGACAAAAGCTCCCAAAAGATCCGCCACAGGATCATCCTCATACTGGGAGCCGGCTACAGCTTCCCCGAGTCTCACTGGAAAGAGCTGTGCGCCCTGCTTGAGAGAAAGCTGGCAGGCATCCCTCAGCTCTACTCTGCCTCCGCAGACTTGGAATCCGAGGCACAAAGGTTGTACCAACTGATCATGCGCAAACGGGCGTTAGAGGTTCCCAAAGACCAGAATGGCATCCCGCTCGACGGCTACTGCATCGGTGACATCGAGACAACCAAGGTCAGGAGCATCGGCGCGGAATACTTGGCTTTGAAGGGAGCCAAAGAGCTGGGACTCCCACAAATATTCGCCGAGCTGGACTTTTCCAAGTCAATGCGTGACTTGTTCATGGCCTTGATCATAGCGCGGATGGTCCATCCGGGGAGCGAGCGCTCGACTTTGAGGTGGCTTAAAGACAGAAGCGGCCTTGGGTTATTGCTTGGGATGGACTTCTCGCCAATGAAAGACATGAACCTCCACAGGGCCTGCGATGCCCTGCTCTCTAAAAAGGATGAGATTGAGGATAGGATTTACAAAAATATACCCAACTCCAGAGATTACAACACAGCTATAGCACTTTATGATCTAACCAACACATATTTCGAGGGAAGGCCACAACACCCGGACATCAAAAGGGGACATTCCAAAGAAAAAAGGTTTGATGCCCCGTTGATAAGCTTGGGGGTCATGCTCGACTGGAACGGCTTCATCCGCAAAAGCATGATTTTCCCTGGGAACGTCTCGGAACCTAAAACCCTAGACGACATACAGGAAGCCTTGAAGCCCGCACCTGGCACGATGTTCATAATGGATCGTGGCATTGCGACGGCGAATAACATAAGTAACCTGAGGGAAAGAGGGTTCCGCTATCTCGTGGTCAGCAAGGAAAGAAAACGAGTGTTCAACATCGAGCTTTCCGAGCCTTTGGTCACTGCTAGCAACGGGGAAATACTGCTGTATAGCAAGCTTGCTGATGACGGTCTGGAAAACCGTGTGTATTGCCGCTCCTTGGGAAGGTTCGCCAAGGAGGAAGCGATGCTGAAGGGCCGCATGGAAAAATACGAGGCAGAGCTTGAAAAACTCAACGCAAAGTGGCAAGCCCAGGGGGCGAAAAAGGATCTCGACGAGGCAAACCGTCAGCTTGGTGGTTTGAGGAAAGAGTACCGCATTATCTCCCATTACTACGACGTGAAAGTCCTGGACAAGCAGGTAGGCGAGGGTAAGTTTGCCACCAGAATAGCCACCGGCGTGACATTCAGTTTAAAAAAGAAGGAGGGCAGCAAGCTGTCCCATCCCGGGGTTTACTGCCTCAGGACGAATGATTTAAGCTTGAATGCTGAAGAGGTCTGGCGCACCTACATGAGGCTAACGAAAGTCGAGAGCGTTTTCCGATGCCTCAAGTCAGAGCTGGGATTAAGGCCAATATTCCATCGAAAGAAAACGAGAATTGACTGCCATCTCTTCGTGTCAATCTTGGCATACCAATGCATCAACATGATTCGAGGGATATTTAGCGGTAAAAGAATATTTGACAGCTGGGGTACTATAGTTGAGGCATTATCAAATCATAGGCTGGTAACGACAACGATAAGTAACGAACAAAAAGGCACAATTGAGGTCTCGAAAGCGGCTTTGCCAGAAGAGCAACATAGAATTTACTATAAAGCAGCAAATTTACCTATAATTATCTATAAAAAAGTCATTAAAACTATAAAAAACTAAACAAACGCTTACTTTTAGACCCTGAGAAAAATTTTTTGCGAACAATCCATTGATAATGCGGTAATGTTTAAAATGTCATGTTAAAGATCGGCTAATTGTCCGATATGTTGTTTAATTGTTTGTTTTGTCGCTTGGTTCGTTGGTTATTTGGATGCGTTTTGCTGTGGCATGTTATGGGTTCATGGGATCCTGATTGCTCTTTGACGTAAGTCACCCTGGATTGCGCCACTATTACGTCATTATTGCGCCACTATTACGTCATTATTATGTACGTCATTATTATGCCACTATTACGCCACTATTTCGCCATTGTTACGCCACTATTTCGCCAACAATTGTCATAGGCGAGGCATAGCAAGCCTTGCGGCAAAGCTTACAGCGTTTGTCGCAAGGCTATCCAAGCGGGATGGTTTGTCCCATTACGGTTGTGCCCATGACAGTTGATCCCATGACAGTAATGGCCATGACAGGCCGATGCTATGGTAAGAACACGCAGCCCGAGTGCGATCCTGCATTACCATGCATACCAAATATATATGTATATCCCGGTCACGGGATCCTTGGGATTTGCGGGGGCTGACGCCTTTTCGGCCGTTTATCGTGTTCTGTTGCTGATTCCTGGCGTAAAGGCAGCCTTTGGCCGTGCCCTTATGCGCATGGGTTTTAGGCCGTTGGGCTATTGGTGTGAACCCTTGGGCCTTCCTCAGTCGCCTTTCCCGTCCGCCCTGGTGCCCTTTTTGCCCTTGGCGGATGAGGCCTTGGCCTGCGGGGCCTTTGCCTGGGCCGCCTTTTGGGGGGTCTTGCCTAAGGTTTTGCGGGTTTTCTCGGCTTGCGGCGTTTTTGGGGCCTTTGCGGTTTGGGCAGCCTGCTGGGCCTTTTCAGGGCCCGCGCCCTTTTGGGGCCTCTCGGCCTGGAAGGCCTTGGGCGCGAGCCCATGGAGGCTCATGATCTGCGAGAGGATGACCGGTTTGCGGCCGGTGTGGTTGCGGACTATGTGGCGGGTCTCCCGCCTTACGAGTTCCTCCAAGGCGAGCAGGAAGGTCTTCTCGTCGTCCATGGGGGAGGGCAGGAGCGTCTGGGTGATGGCCTTGGTGAGCCCGTCCGCCAAGGTCTTCTGCAGATCCGCCTCGTCTTCGTACTGCACGCCGTGGAGGATCGCCTTGGGCGAGGACAGAAGTGCTCCGCAGGAAGGATCCAATGCGACGGATATGCTCACCACCCCTTGTTCCGCGAGCCTCCTGCGGTCGCGCATGACAGGGTCCGAGGCCTTGCCCAGGCGGTCGCCGTCCACGAGCATCCTGCCCGCCTTGACGGGCGTCTTAAGCGTGAAGGAGCCGTCCTTGTGGATGGCGAGCCTGCTTCCGTTTTTCAGCACGGGGGTCCTGGCCTTGGGAAGCCCGTGGCCCCAGCCCAGTTTCGCGTGCGACCAGAGGTGGTGGAGCTCCCCGTGGACAGGCACCAGGTACCGGGGCTTTGTGAGCGACAGCATGAGCTTCAGCTCCTCCTGATGGCCGTGGCCAGAGGCGTGGACCATGTTGGTGGAGGGGTCTATCACGTCCGCGCCCAAGGCCAGGAACTGGTTCACAAGCGAGCTTATGGCGGTCTCGTTCCCGGGGATGGCCCTGGCGGAGAATATCACCGTGTCACCCGGGAACACCCTGAAGCTCCTGTGCTCGCCTGCCGCGAGCCTCGAGAGGGCCGACAGGGGCTCGCCCTGGCTCCCGGTGAGGACAACGCAGACCTTCTCGGGCGGGAGGATGTTGGCCTGCTGGGTGCTTGCCGAGAGCTCCGAAGGGATTTCGAGGTAGCCCAGCCTCACGGCGAGCCTGGCGTTGGCCACCATGCTGCGCCCGTCCAGGATCAGGCGCCTGCCGCTAAGGGACGCGGCCTGGGCCACCTCCCGGATCCTCGCGATGCTGGAGGCGAAGCAGGCGAGTATTATCCTGCCCTTGCTCCTCTTGAAGATCTCCTGGAGGGCCTCGCCCACCTCCCGCTCCGAGCGGCTGTAGCCCGGGACGTCCGAGTTGGTGGAATCCGACAGCAGCGCGAGCACGCCCTGTTCCCCGTATTCCGCTAGCCTCAGGAGATCCAGGCGCTCGCCTTCCGGGGCGGATGGGTCCATCTTGAAGTCGCCCGTGTGGATTATGGTGCCGGCCGCGGTCGTGACCGCGACCGCCACGGAGTCCAGTATGCTGTGGCTCACCTGGACGAACTCAAGATCGAAGGCCCCGAGGCTCACGCTGTCCCCGGCCTTGACCGCGTGCTGGACCACCTGGCCCACCATGTTGTGCTCCATGAGCCTGTGGGTCGCGAGCGCCAAGGTGAGCTGCGTCCCGTAGACGTTCAGCCCCGGGCACTCCTTGGCCAGGAAGCTAAGGGCCCCTATGTGGTCCTCGTGCCCGTGGGTTAGGACCACGCCCACGATGCTGTCGCGGTTTTCCTTGAGGAAGTCGAAGTCGGGGACGACGATGTCGACGCCGTGCTGGTCGGGCCGCGGGAACATGAGCCCCGCGTCGATCACCAATATATCGCCCTTGTGGGCTATGGCCATGCAGTTCAGGCCGATCTCGCCCAAGCCGCCCAGCGGTATGAGCTCCACGAAGGACGACTTCCTCGGGGCCTTGCCGGGGCCGGGCGTCGCGGCGCCTTCCGCCTTTTGGGATCTCACAGGCATGGCGGGGACTTCCTGGCCCTGCTGTCTCTTTGTTGGGGGTTGTTCGCTTGGGGGTGGGATTGCCTGAGGCGGAGCCCGGGCGGCATGGCGCCCGGGCTCGGGGTGCGGATGGGTGTCAGGGGTACCGGCCTTTCTTGTGGGCCCGCCGTATGCGTGCCTAGTAGTAGTTCAGTGGTGAGAAGTTGATGCGGTTGACCGCGAGGGTGAGCGCGTCGCCGAGGCTCTGGGCGCCGCCCATGTCGCCTATCAGCTTGAACTTGGAGCTGTCCGCCTCGGCCCAGCTGCGGTAGACCCTCTGCATGTCGGGGCCCTCTATGACGGCCTCGAGGCGCACGTGGGCCAGGGCGTCGGTGCCCTGGGCGTCAAGGACGAAGTCGGCGATGTTGATCGTGACCCTCGCCTTGGCGTTCTGGTTGTTGGGGTTGGCGGTTATGCCCAGGAGCCTCAGCCGCTCCCTCACCGCCTCGAAGACCGCCTCCTGGACGGAGAGCAGGGACCTGGACACGGTCTGCCCCGTGGGGAGCGTGACCGAGAGGTCTATCTGGCCGCTCTGGCTGCCCTTGAAGAGGTTTTTCTCAAGGGCGGAGGGTCCCACCAGGCTGCGGTTCTGGCGCACGTCCGTCACCACCAGGAACACGGTCCCGGGGTTTAGCTGCGGGCCGCCCGCCACGGGCGAGACGGCAACGTTGAGCCTTTTGGCCCCGCCGATGCAGGACGCGAGCGGCATGGCCAGCGCGAGCGCCATGGCCAGGGCCAAGACGGCCTTCAAAGCGGGGCGCGCGCGCCTGGGCGCGCCCTTGCCGCCTGCGGTTTGCGAAATGTCGGGCTTCCGTTTGTCTTGCGTTTGTCTGTCTGGCATCTGTTTCGGGCTCCTTCGCGTGAAGCCTTGGGATCTTCCGGGCCTTGGGCCCAGGCACAAAGATAGACCAAAAGGGCCCTCATGGCAAGCGGGGCCATTTGGCAAGGAAAAAGCCGATGGGTGCGGCCATCAGGGCGTGGGTGAAACCGCCGGAGAGGAATATTTCCCTCAGTTCCGGGACGCTCACCAGCCTGAGCTCGGTCTCCTCGTTCTCGTCGAAGGAGACGGGCCCCTCGGGCCTCGCCCCCCTTGCCAGGAAGGTCGTTATCCCGTTCCCGAAGAGCGCGGGGTTGGGGTTGAGTGTCAGGAGCCTTTCCATGGACTCGCAGCCGTAGCCGGTCTCCTCTTTTAGCTCCCTTCTGGCCGCCTTCTCGAGGTCGTCCTCCCCCTTCTCCGGGATGCCGCCGGGCAGCTCCAGGGAGAAGGCCCCGGAGCCGTGGCGCCACTGGTCCACCAGGACGACCGACTCGTCCGGGGTGAGTGCCAGGACGTTCACCCAGTCGGGGGCCTTGATGACCGTGAAGGGCTTCTCAAGGCCGTCCTTGGGGGACACTGCCCACCTGTCAAGGACCTCGAAGACGGGGGTGGAGAGCCTGGGCACGTCCCGGACCCACCCCCAGGGCCGGATGGCCCTCTTGGGGGGCGCGTTCCCCGGGGGATCCTGCGGCCCGCCGTTCAATTGGCCACCCTCACCACCCTGTGGCGCTTCTTCCCGAAGCGCAGGGTCACCTCGCCGCCGTCCAGCCAGGGCATGCCCTTGACCGGGAGCCCCTCGCCCGTGCCGGGCACCTGGCAGTCCCCCAGGTAGGCCCCGCCCTGGCGTATGAGCCTTCTCGCCTCGGACTTGGAGCTGGCTAGCCCCGCCTTGGCGAAGAGCCCCGCGAGATCCAGGGACTCAAGCTCGGAGCGCCCTATCTCCATCGTTGGGAGCCCGGACTGCGGGGCGTCTGCGGCCGGTGCGAGATCGGCCACAAGGGAGCTCGTCCTGACCTCCCCCTTGGGATCCGCCGGCCCGAAGGCGGAAAGCGAGGCCAGGTAGGCCTCCCTGGCCTCCCCGTGCCCGTGGCACAGCTGGGTCACCTCGTAGGCGAGTATCTCCTTCGCGCGGTTTATGAGCCTCCCGGGCAGCACGGAGAGCCCGCGGCACTCCTCTTTCGGGAGGAAGGTGAAGAGCAACAGTAGCCTGCCGCACTCCTGGTCGTCCACGTTGCGCCAGAACTGGTAGAAGTCGTAGACCGCGGTGCGTCCCTTGGAAAGCCACACGGCCCCGCTGTTGGTCTTCCCGAACTTCTCGTTGGTCCTGGGGTCGATCAGGAGCGGCATGGTGACGCCGTGGGCGCTCCCGCCCTCCTCCCGCCTTATGAGCTCGATGCCCGCCAGTATGTTCCCCCACTGGTCCTGGCCACCCATCTGGACCGAGCAGCCCTCGTTGCGGAAGAGCACCAGGAAGTCGTAGGCCTGCATGACCATGTAGTTGAATTCCAGAAAGGAGAGCCCGGCCCCTTCCAGGCGGGCCCTGTAGCTCTCGGCCGTGAGCATCCTGTTCACGGAGAAGTGCCTGCCAATGTCCCGCATGAACTCTATGTAGTTGAGGTTGGCCAGCCAGTCGGCGTTGTCCCTGAGGATCCCCCGGCCCTCCGCGAGGCCTATGAAGCGCATAAGCTGGGGGCGTATGCCGTCGGAGAAGGCCCTTATGTCGGATAGCGAGAGGATCTTCCTCGCCTCCTTGCGGCCGCTGGGATCCCCCACCATGGAGGTTCCGCCGCCCAGGAGGGCTATGGGCCTGTGGCCTGTCCTTGCCAGCCAGGAGAGCGCCATGAGCGGGAGCAGGTGCCCCACGTGCAGGGAGTCCGCGGTGGAGTCGAAGCCAATGTAGGCTGTCACCCTCCCCTTGCCGAAGAGCTCCAGGAGCGCGGCCTCGTCCGTCACCTGGTAAAAGAAGCCCCTCTCCTGGAGGGTCCTGTAGGCGTTCTCTCCCGCGGGGTTCGCGATATGGCTCATCGTCATGCCAGTCCGGTGGCGGTATGGGATGCCAAAGGGCTTCCCCGGCTAGTGGGTGGAGGGCGGCTTGCCGCCGGGGGGGGTCACTGGGTCGCCCTGGCAGAAGCCCTCCAGCTCGCACTCGTCGCACTCGTCGCAGCCTTCGAAATCGTCGGCCGCGGCCCCATGGCACTCATCGAAGATCTCGCACTCCACGCAGTCGCCGCAGCTGACCTCTTCCTCCAGGGCGTCCCCCTGCCAATTGTCCGGATCGGGCATGTCGTCTTCGGGGTAGGCCTCCCAGGCGTGGACCATGGTGCCCCCGAACGGGATCTTCCTCAAAAGCCCCTCCGCGAAGGAGGGCTCGACCGCGCGGGCGTAATCCATGAAGTTGGAATAGAGCCTGTCCGCCTTGTCGAAGCCGGCGGGCGCATGGAAGGACGCGCCCTGGAGGATGGACAGGGCCTTCCCGCGCTCGCAGAGCATCTCCGGGCAGTTGAAGAGCCAGTGGAGGAAGAGGAGGCTTTCCCTCCTCTTGCGCCAAATCCTCCTGCCCAGGCTCACGCTGCAGTACGCCCTGGCGTTCTCCAGCATGGACTCGTTGTCCGGGAGGTTCCAAGAGGGGTTGGCCCTGGCCTCGCCCGCGAGGGTTATCTCGGCCACGTAGGGCTGGAGGATCATGGCCTCCCTGAGCGCCGTTATCGCGCCCTCGTACTGGCCCCCCAAAAAGAGCAGCAGCCCCTGGCTGTAGGCGCTCTCGAAGGGGGTTGGGAGCGATGGCATCCCGAAGATCCTGGTCGCGGCCTGCAGATCCCCCTGCATTATGTGGATGTTGCCCTCCAGCGTCAGGAACACGGGGTCCCCGAACCAGGCCAGCCTGTCCCGGCAGGGGCCGAGGGCCTCGTCGTAGCGCCCCAGGAGCACCAGGGCCAGCAGGAAGAAGAGGTGGATGCAGACGAAGCAGCCGGTTAGCTCGTCGTATTCGTCCAGGCTGCCGCCGAAGCCCTCCGGTATGAGCTCCCGCACCTGCGGGACGTGTTTCGCGAGGATGCGCATGAGCTGCGGGTCCGGCTCCACGTTGGACTCGGTGTAGCACTCCACTATGGCCTCCATGGCCGGTATGAAGTGTGGGTCCTCCTTGAGCAGCGTGAGGCAGCCCTGGATGACGGAATCCCTGGTCGGGAGCTCGCCCCTGTTGGTCCCGAGTACCCGCACCAAGGCCTTCACGAGCCCCGCCCATTGCCGCTTGTCCTTCGGCTCGAGGCGGCCCTTGGGGTTGCGGCCCCTTGTGGTTTTGAATATGAGTGACATATGGTTTGCCGCCTTGGGCGTCTCCGCCGGGGGTATGGCATCCCCTCTTGGCATTCCCGGGGAGGCACAAGGGCCTCCCCGGGCATCCCCCGTCCGGCCCTGTGAGGTCCGAGGCCTGGCCCGAAAGGGCTCGCGCCCTCCGGGCTGTCGTAGGCGGGATCCTTGGCGGGGG
>JAITKK010000099.1 GCA_031278475.1 Deltaproteobacteria bacterium | reverse complement strand
GGTGCCGGGGCCAAGGGGCCCCGGGGGGGGTACCTTGCCAAGCCTCGCCCATGGGCCGCCTAGCGTCTCAAAAATTATTTTATCAGATAAAAAAGACCATGTTAATAGCTTTTTAGGGCCACTTGACATATGGGAAGGCCTGGGGGAAGGCCAAGGCATCCCCAGGGGATAGGCCATGGGGGCTAAAAACGGCCATGGGGGCGGACTTGTGGCAGGAATGGGGTCAGGACCTGGGTTTGAGCAAGGTCAGCGGCAAGTTCATGAACGGGATCATGCTTTGGGTCAAGAGCTTGACCAGGAGCTGTGAGGCCGGGGCTTTTAGGCGATCCCCAGACTAAGATCGGTTGCCAAGGGGGGATGGCTCTTAGGGGTGTTTATGGGGATGTCAGGGGAAGAAGGCAACCCTTGGGATGACTTTATGGCTACAAAATTAGAATATTGGGGTGTTTATCCAAAATTAGAATATCATGTTGTTATCAGGCAGCGCTTCATGGCCCCTTGCTGGGCCCCAAGGGGCGGCAATGTTTGGCAAGCCTGTCCTTGCCCTTGGCTTGCTCAAGCCCGCCTTCGCGCTTCCTGGGCGTTCCGGAAGTTACAGCAGTACGCAAATTTCCGTTGATTTGGATTTTAGACCTAGGATGCAGCATACACTTGGGCGTGACGGCGAAGCACTTGTTGGCCACAGTGGTATCCTAGGTGCTTTTGCGGGGCCATGGGTTGAGGCCTGCCGTTGGGTTACGGGCCTTGCCGTGCTGGATGCCGGGCTTGGCCAAGACCCAATCCATCGCGTAGGGCCCTTCACCTTTCAAAGTGGCTTTTGGAAACTTTTGGGCAAGCCGTCCTTGCTCTCTGGCGTGTGGGGAATTGCCCATATTTTAAGAGCAATGGAGGCTGCCACCTCGCCTCTTGGGGCTTCCTAAGGATATTTGAAAACCACCGCGGCTTTATAAAACAGTTGGCAACCCAAAATTACAAAAAAATGCTATCGCACGTATTTCAATGATTTTACGAAATCAGTTGCCTGTAAACGCTGTGTTTGTTTGGTGTGACCAAGGCAATCATCTAATATCCCATGGTTTCCTGACATTTCATGGGACGACATTTCATCCAATTAGCCGACATTTCACCAAAAACGCAAGGCTTGGAAGCTCGAAAGACGCTTGGATCTTAAGGCTCCCTCCCGAGGAACCAAATCATCCTCCCGCAAATAATCGCACAGTCCCATCTATATTAATGTATGTAGTTGGGAAAAAGGGCAAGGCTTGCTATCAGGCCCTAAGGGTAAACCCGTGAGCCAGTAAACCAATGCACGGGCAAACCCATTGACCTTGGGTCCCACCTCGGAGAGCCACGTTTCCACAAAAATTTGCCAAATGGGGTTCAGTGGGAAGGGTAGCTTGCTTAGCCCTCTTTCGGGGGGGATTGGCCAACCCTTCCTTACCGGTCTTTTTCGCCAGGTAACAGCTGGATGTTGCGAAGGGCCCCGCCACCGAGTGTCCTTGTGCCAATGCCTTCCACCTGCCCCACCGCAAGCCTCACAAGCTGCCTTTCCCTTGCAGTCAGCTGGGGTATGCCCTGGGGCTTCCCGGTCTTGAGTGCCTCGTTGGCCATGACGAAGCTCTTCTGGATTATGCCAAGATGCCTTCTGGCCCTGTAGTCCTCGGAATCCACCAGCACCCTGGAGTGCCCGTCCAGGATGCCCTTGCGTTTCATAAGCTTGTTGAGGATGAGTTCCAAGGCATCGAGCCCCACGCCCCTGCGGCCGATTATGAGCGAGCTGCCTGGTATGAGTATGTCAAGGATCACCCGATCCTTGTATGCCTTCATCGCAACGTCGGAGGGATAGCCAAGAAGCTCCAAGAGCTCGTCTCTGGCTGTATGCGCAAGTTCCCCCAAGAGCCCCTCCAGGGGCTCCTCCGGAAGGCTCGGCTTGGTGAGCGGCCTTGGCAGCTCGATAGGTTCCTTTGGGAACACAAGATAGGATAGTCCCGCGAAGTCGGATGCCTGAAAGCCCCCGCTATCCCACTCCCTGAACAGGGCCGGGATGGGGCTATCAGCGGTCCGTTCGGGATCCTTTACGCCTTCAGTGCCTTCAGTGCCTTCAGCGCCTTCGCCGCTTCCGCCGCCTTCGGAGTCCTGGGGGCCTTCGCCGCCCCCGCCCCCAGCCTTGGGGACAAGGGATGGCTTTGAAATCCCCGGGGAACTATTAGTGTCGGGAGGAAGGGCTCCCTGGGCCTCGCCTTGCCCGGCAAAGGACCCGGCAAAAACCTGCTCGCCTGGCTCGGCAGCCTCGCCAGCCTCTCCTTTGGGGGAGCGGTCTGGGCCAATGGGCGCAGTTTGCTCTTGGCCTTTAGGGCTTGGTTCTGTGGCGGCTTGGCTTGTGTCGGCATTTCTCAGTGGGCCATCAAGGGAGTCGGGTGTTTCCTCGGCCTTGGGAGCGGGATCCCCATGGGTGGCTCCCATCGGGTGGTCCTTGCCGCTGCTATCGGTGTCGACCAGGATCTTGGCCTTCTGGCTGCCAAGGCCCAAAAAGCCCTTGGAACCGGTGCTGATGATGGTGAAGCGCAAGTACTCTGGCGGCACACGAAGTGCCGCGGCGGCCTTGTTGATGGCCTCCTCGGCGTCCTTTCCCTCGAATTCCACTAAAGCCATACTACAGCCATGATGGGGAATTATTGGTCATGGTGGGCCATTACTGGCCCTTACTGGCCATTACTGGCCCTTACTGGCCATTATTGGCCATTATTGGCCATCACTGGCCATTACTGGCCATGACATAGGCCATGACACGGACCATGACGTGGGCAGCCGACACCCGGAAGGATCCCGCAAGCGGCTCTCCTGCCTTGGGTCCCATAACCTTCCGCCCGGGAAGGCCTCAGGCCTTCCCGGGCTTGGCATCCGCCTTAGCGGGCTTGGCATCCGCCTTAGCGGTCTTGGCATCCGCCTTCCCGGTTTTCCCCTCCCCCTCGCCCTTCTCGGGGCGGTTTATTAGCTTCTGCTGGAAGATGGAGAGGATGTTGTTCACCAGCCAGTACAATACGAGCCCCGCGGGCATGTTCAAAAGGGCCACGATGAAGATGATGGGCAAGAGCATCATGATCTTGGCCTGCATCTGATCCCCCATGGAGGGGGTCATCCTCTGCTGCCAGATCATGGTAGCCCCCATCAGGAGGGTGAGCACCGGTATGCCTGTCGGTTGGCTAACGAAGGGGATAGAGAAGTTGAAGTGGAAGAGCCTGTCGGGCGCGGAGAGATCGTGGATCCACAATGCGAAGGGGGCCCCCCTCAGCTCCAGGGCGTAGTCCAGCACCCGGTAGAAGGCTATGAAGAAGGGTATCTGCAGGATCATGGGAAGGCAGCCGCCGAGGGGGCTCACCTTGAACGTCCGGTAGAGCTGCAGCATCTCCTTGTTCATGGTCTGCGGGTCGTCCTTGTACTTCTCCCTCAGCTGCTTGATCCTGGGCTGCAGCTTCTGCATCTGCTTCATGGACTTGTAGCTCTTGGCGGTAAGGGGCCACAGGATTATTTTGATGAGGATGGTCACAAGTATTATGGCCACCCCGTAGTTGCCCACGAAGCCGTAGAAGAACCTAAGTAGCCAGGCCAAGGGCTTTGCCAAGAGGGCGAACCAGCCCAGGTCGACCGATCTGCTCAGCTGGTTTCCGGCATCCTCCAGGGACTTCTGCTCCTTGGGCCCGTAGTAGATGTCGAAGGGGTAGCTGGCCTCGGACCCGGGCGGGATGTGGAGCGGCCAGTAGGCCGTGAGCCTCACGCCCCTGCCCCTAAGCTCCTTTCCGGTGACCCTGAGGGACGTCGGCTCAAGCCCTGGGGCCCCGTCCTCCGGGAAGAGCATGGCCGCAAGGAAGTATTGGTCCATGTAGCCCAGGAAACTCGCCTGGTTTATGGGACCCAGGTCCTCGAGCTCCTCCTGGGCGTCGTCCACCGACTCAGAGAGGAAGGAGCCGTTCAGGTAGCCGGTCATCACGTTGTAGCGGTTCTGCTGGGTGGAGAAGGGCCAGCTTGAGAGCCCCATGCCAAGGCGGCCGAAAAAGGTCCTTTGGCCCTGGTTCCTCAAGACGAGCTCCTGGGAGATCCTGTAGGACCCGGCCTTGAAGGTGTATACCCTTTTGATCGACATCCCTTCCGAGGTGAGCCCCGTGAAGGTCACCCTGCCCTCGCCGCCCTCGGGGACGGATAGCTCGAGGCGGTCGGCCTCGAACCTGAAGTCGCGCAGATCCTCTTGCAGCTCGTCGCGCACCCCCTGCTGCTCCTGGTTGTTGAGGAAGACGATGTTAAGCGGGTAGTCCCTGGGGGCGCCTGGCTCGCCAGGCGGGTTGACCAGCTCCTGGTCCTTGTCAGGAAGATCCGGGTTCGTCTTGTAGGACTTGTATTCCTTGAGCGCAAAGGACTTGAGCCTGGCCCCGTCCTCGGTAAGCACTGCCCTGTACCAAGGGGTGTCCACCACGACGTCCCTGGCCGGGGGGGGCGGCGCGGGGGCCTCCCCGCCTGGGGCGGCCCCCTGGGGCGGCGGCGCCTGGGCCTGGCCCGGCGACACGGCCAGCTCCCCGCCCCGGAGGGAGGGCCCGGCCGGGGCCGGGCCCTCCTGGACCCTCGCCTTGGGCGGGGGCGGGAATATGATGGGGTAGATATAGCTCACGGCCATAAAAAAGCCCATCATCACCAGCATGGTGACAACAACGCGTCTGTCCATGGAAACTTCCTTTGGTCGCGAGCCTTGATCCCCGGGAGGGCCCCTTGCGGGGCCCTCCCGGCCTTTGCGGCGGCCTTTTGGGCGGCCTTCGGCGGAGGCCTGGGCAAGGTGCCCGGCCTGGCGCGCCTGATTTGAGCAGTAGCAGGCCCGGGGCCCAAGAGCCCCCGGCTGGGTCGGTATCTTCTGTGGGGTGGGAGGGCTTTCCGGGATCCGCTTGTATCGGGGGGGCGGGCCCGCCCTTGGCCTTTCGTGGCGGCACTGGGTCGTAGCCCCCCTTGCAGAAGGGGTTGCAGCGCAGAAGCCGCCAGGCCGACAGCAGGGAGCCTTTGAGGAAGCCGTGGGTGGCCAGGGCCTCCAGGGCGTAGGTGGAACAGGTGGGCACGAAGCGGCAGGAGGGTGGCTTGAGCGGCGACAGGAAACGCCTGTAGAAGCGGACAAAGCCCATGGCCGCGGCCTTGGGGGCGTTTCCCAGCGTATGGAGGATGTCCTTCGCCCTCACCTGTGCTGCCCCCCTTGGCCCAAAAGACAAAAGCCCAAGGCCCCGTTCAATCGGGTAGGGCCCCTGGGCTCAGGATTCCGGGTCCCCCTGGCCGTCAGGGCCGTCCTTGCCAACAGGCGCGTCCTGGTCTTTGGCCGGGGGATTGGGGTCGCCAAGGTCAAAGGGCCCCAACTTGGTGATTGCAAGGGAAATGGTCCTAAGGAGCGCCTCGCCGCTCTCCGTCCCCGTTAGCCTGGGCCAGGGGGGTTTTCCGGGCCCCCTGGGGGTCCGGGCTATGAGCAGGAGGTCAAAACCCTTTGGGAGGGTTCCCGCGCGGGTGCGGAACCACTCCCGGGCCAGGCGCTTTAGCCGGTTGCGCCTGACGGCGTTCCCGGCCTTCTTGGACACCACCAGGCCCAGACGGTTGTGGCCGAGCCCGTTCGCGCCTATCAGGGCCGTGAAGGGCCCAAGGCCCGCCCTCATGGTGTCGCGCCTCTCCCGGAAGGCCTTGAACTCAAAGGGCTTCCTGAGCCGGTCGGCCTTGGGGAAGGATTCGGAGGCAGCCCCCTCCCGGGGAGGGGCCCCGTTCTCTGGGTCCTTCGGTGGCAAGGAGCCCTAGACCGAGAGCCGCTTGCGGCCCTTGGCCCTGCGGCGGCGTATCACCGCCTGCCCGGCCTTGGTCCGCATGCGGACCAGGAAGCCGTGGGTTCTCTTGCGCCTTATATTGTGTGGTTGGTAGGTTCTTTTCATGTCGAACGCGCCCGGCCGTGGCTCCGGGCCCTCCTCGTCGTCTTTGTGGTCGGATGAGGCCTTGAACCCCCCGGGGCGGCCCCGACAACGATTAGGGCCGCACCGCTTTAAGGCTTAGGGCGAAAATATATTTTCACCTGGAAGCCCGAGGGGGATTCTAATGCCGCTTATGGAGTAAGCGAATATGGGTCATCGTACCGGGCAAGGGGCACTGTATTTCACAGCCCCCAAAAACCAACCCGGGCCGATCCAGTGATTATAGGTGCGCAGACATCTAGTGTCAATTATAAGTTTGCTTGACAAGGG
>JAITKK010000087.1 GCA_031278475.1 Deltaproteobacteria bacterium | reverse complement strand
CGTAAAAAACGCCGGACGGATGATATGGAGGCTCGCATTCAAGGCGGTTCTGGAGGATTTCGGTAAAAGCGATTTTGAGGCCTTCGTTTGCGAAACCGAGGCGGACTGCGTGAGGCGGGTGGCAAGGGAGCACAGGAACCGTTCCAGATGGTTCATTGTCCCCATGCACAGGGAAGGCCACATGGACCAAGACCCGACCATGCACGAGCCCACCTGGGGCTGCACGGCCCCGGTCCCGAAGGAGGCATACCTCCACATATCGGCACTCATGAGCAGGATTGTAAGGCTGGAGCTAAAAAGGGTCTGGGGCCCTGATATCGACAAACGCCACAAGGCCATAATCCTGTATTGCCTGATCCTGATGCTATGCTACAACAACAACGGGATCCCGCCCGAGTGCCTTGACATCAGGGAGTTCTACAGGAACCTCATGAACTACAACATAACAAAAGAGGATATCCTGCGTTTTGACTCCCACATGGCAGAAAACGGCGAGGTTATGCTGGCCGAGCACATGAGGGTGAGGCACCGCCACCACCACAGGGGCATAGTCGGCCTTTCCACGCTCCCCCCGAAAGACGATTTGGTCACAATCGAGCCCCTTCTTGACGATGACCTCTCAAGGCTCAACTACCGCCTTGTGGTGAATTACGAGGGGCAACCCACTTATTTCAAGTCATATTCGAGAAAACACGATAATTTCAACGAATTCATGAAAATAGTCGACACCATAAGCAAACGATACCAAATGAGGCGGATATTCTGCGTGGGTGACACCAACCAGCTGTGGACGAGGGAACCAAACGTCATGACCGAGATAAGGTACAACGACCTCCCTTGGTCAATGGAACAGCACATCATGGACATTTACCGTAGAAGAAACCTCCACATGGCCTACTATGAGCACAACAACTATGAGTTCACGCTCCAGGATCCGACCACCGTGATGGGCCGGAGGCTCATCATATTCAACATGCCGGATCTTGTCATAGAGCGCAGGCAGTACAGGGCCCTTAGGATACTTAAGCTATCAAAGACCATAAAGGCCATAAACAAGGAGTTCCTCGCAAAAGGGGTCCTGAACCCCAAGCCCATGTTCAATGCCCTGTTCAGAAGGTTCGGCCATGACGATTTCCAGAAACTGTCGCGCTTTGTTATGGTGTCATTCCATGACGTGCACGGCCTCTATATGGTGGTCGACAAGAAGGCCATCCGGGAGGGCTCGGTCATGGACAAACTGTGCGTCGCGACCACCACCACGGCATCCCAGTTCCTCAACACACCTGATTTTGGGTTTATGTTCCGCAACTTTTTGAAAAGCAGGGTTTACTTCGAGACCGACTTCTGGAAAAGGCACAGGCTCCTCCAAAAGCTAGGCTTCAAAAACCAAATCACGATAGACACCATGCTCCTGTTGTCGGCCTTTCTACGCTATTATCTGTTGTTTATGGTTTATTGAGCCCTATTTTGGTTGCGGTTTGTTGGTGTTTGTTTGGCTATGTTGGGCTTTGTTTCGCTTTTTGGGCTTTGTCCGAATGGAGGTGTTCCATGGGCTTTGACTGAATGCGGTAGTTTCCGAGCCGTCCTTGGCTAGGTGCGAGCCTTTTTGGACGCGGCTTGTGCCTTGCCAGGCTTTGCGGCCGGCTGTTTGGGCTTTGTATGGGTTTGTTTCGCTTTGTTGGGCTTTGTCCCGAAAGGAGGTGCGCCATGGGCTTTGACTGAATGCGGTAGTTTCCGAGCCGTCCTTGGCTAGGTGCGGGCCTTTTTGGACGCGGCTTGTGCCTTGCCAGGCTTTGCGGCCGGTTTTTTGGGTTTTGCGCCCTTTGTTGGAGGCTTTTTAGCCTTTGTGGGGATCTTTGCGCCCTTTGCGGGAGGCTTTTTGGCCTTTGTTGCGACAGTTGCGGGTTTGGCCCCTGCCTTTTGAGCCGCGGTTGTTGGCTTTCCCGGCTTATTCAGCTTTCCAGGCTTTTCCGGCCTTATTGGCTTTCCAGGCTTTACGGCTGCCTTCCCGCCCTTTGCGGCTGGGGCTTTGGGCTTTGTCTGGGCTGTTTCGGGTTTGGGTTTTGCCTTTCGGGGCTTAGCCTTGGCCTTTCCGGGAGTCACTTGGGCTTTTTTCGCCTT
Source organism: Deltaproteobacteria bacterium (assembly GCA_031278475.1). Classification (GTDB taxonomy): domain Bacteria; phylum Desulfobacterota; class Desulfarculia; order Adiutricales; family Adiutricaceae; genus JAISMF01. Next base: position 7,810 of record JAITKK010000087.1, on the reverse strand, counting down.
GGCCATGGTTTTTTCTGGCTTTTGCCTTGAGCGGAGGATCTTTTCCTCGGCCTCTGCGATCCTTGCCTCCAGAATGGCCTCCTTCACCTCGGCGACGCAGGTCTCAAGATCCTTCTTTATGTCGGATTCCCAGAAGCGGATGACCGTCCAGCCCATGTTCTGGAGGGTCCTGTTGGTCTCCAGGTCCCTTGCTATGTTGCGCCTGATCTTTTTGAGCCAGAACTCCCGGTTGTCTTGGATCTTGGTAATCTTGGTGTCGAAACCCTTCCCGTGCCAGAACTCCCCGTCGCAGAATATCGCGAGCCCCCACTTGGTTACCGCGATGTCGGGTTTGCCGGGAAGGCCCGGGTGGTTCTTCCTGTAGCGGATGCCCTCCTTCCACAGGGCCCTCCCGAAAATCCCCTCGATTGCCGTGTCCTTCCCCCTGATGCGGCTCATGACGTAGTGCCGCTGCTCCTCCGGGCTTCTCTTTGGGGTCTTGTTGGGGGTCTTGTTGGGGGTCTTCTTGGGGGCCCTTTGGACCTTCTTTTGGGCTTTGTTCGCCATGGGTTCAGTCTAGCGCTTATCGGAGGCGATTTTAAGCCCATATCGGATGGGGCCGCAGCCATCTTGGCCTTGGGCTTGATTTCCTTGCCTGGGGCTTGCTTTTGTGTGCCGCGTGGGGTCTTGCGCAAAAAAAGGCCGCGCCCTTTCGGGAGCGGCCGGGGGACCCTTGGGGGAGGGACCGCGGGTCCTTGTTTTGAGGCCCTTGGGGCCTGGGGCGGATGCCTTTAGATGTAGTTAAGCAAGCTCAGCTTGGTGGTGAGCCCGGTGGTGCCCAGGACGGCCTCGTAGACCAGCTGGGCGTTCTTGAGGTTGGTTATGAGGGTGGTGAAGTCGGCGTCCTCGATCTGGGATAGGGTGCTCTCGGCCGCGTATTTGTTGAGGTCCAGGTTGCTGGAGACGTATTGGTTGCGGATGAGGCTTGTGCCCACCTTGGTCTCCTCGGTCGTGACCCTGAGTATCGCGGCCCTCAGGTGCGGGAGCTCGGCCTCCACCCCCTCCACGTCGTTGTGGAGCAGGGCCCACTGAAGGCGCATGATGGTGTCGAGGGCGTTCTCCTCCTCGCCGTTCGCGCCGAGCACCTTGTCCCCGGTCACGTTCATGGTGACCTTGTAGCCGTTGGAGACGTTCACGTCCAGGTCGTTGGTGTCGCCGTTGTACCAGCCCACCTCCACCTCGAAGCGGTCGCCCAGGCCTATGGGGGACCCGTCCGGGATGAAGCGCAGCGCCACCCCGTAGTCCTCCTCTTTTAGCTCGTTGTCGCCGCCCGAGAGCCACACGGTGCCGTCGGTCGCCCCCACCTTGGCGGTGGAGTCCCAGCCCTCGTCCTTGTAGTCCATGGAGGCCCATACCAGGGCGTTCTCCGGGTCCTCGATGTTTTTGGCGACCAGGGCCTCCAGGACGTCCCCGGCGGTGGAGGTCACCGCCCGGGAAGAGCTGCAGGAGTAGACGGGGTAGAGGGCCCTCCAGGCGTCGTAGGCGTCCCGCTCGTTGTCCGGGTCCGGGCAGCTGGGAAGGCTCACGGTCGCGAGGTGGACCACCACCACCTTGTCGCCGTTGGGCTTGTCCTCGTAGCTGATGGAGACGTGGTCCTGGTACTCCGCGTTCGGGTAGACCGAGGTGTCCGCGCTCATGGTGTAGCGGATGCCTATGTAGTTGCCGTCTGTCCCGTGCTCCAAGGCCTGGTAGATGAGATCCGGGCTCTTCTGGGTGGGGGCCGTGTAGTCGAAGCGCACCGCGGCGGTGGCGTGCCCCAAGGGGGTTATCTTGGTCTGGCCGTTGACCTCGTAGGGCTCGCCCGTGGACAGCGACACGCAGTCCATGGCCCTCACTATGCCGTCCCCGCCCACGTGGTAGTCGGCGAGCCCCACGGTCACGAGCTGGGACGCCCCGGGATGGGAGTTTATGGCCTCCATCACGTCGTTCGCGGTGGTCACGACCTTCCCCTGGGCGTCGGTCGCGAGCGTCACCTGGATGTTCCAGGGGGATGGCCCCAAGGTGACCTTGAGCTCGGAGTTGGGGACGTTGGGGGCCAGGTACTCGAGCCTCACGTCGTCGCCCCAGGTGCCCATGTGATTGGCCGTGAGGACCAGGTCGTTGGCGTCGCCCGGGATGTCGGTGGTGAGCGAGGCGTGCCCCAGCTGGGAGTTGTAGTAGAGGCCGTTCTGGAACTCCGAGGCGGTGATGGACATGGGGGGTCCCCAGGTCTTGCCGCCGTCCTGGGAGACCCGGAAGAGGGCGGCCTGGTCGTAGCCGCCCGAGAAGGACTTCTCCTCGGCCTGGGTGAGTCTCCCGAGCCCGGAGTTGCCGTCGGCCATCCTGGCCGTCACATGGTACGGGTTCTCCGAGGCCGGCATGGCGGCCACCAACGCCACCACGTCGGCCGCCGTGCTGGTGGTGGAAAAGCCCCTCGCGAGCCTTTCGGCCTCCTTGGCGTTGTGGTAGCCGGTGGATTTCGGGTCGTTGTAGAGCCTCGCGTACTCCTCCAGGAAGAGGGCCGCGGAGTTGGCGAGGGTCACCACCAGCGTTGTCCCCGACATCCTGACGCTAGCGGGGTTCGTCTCGGTCGGGTGCTCCGGGTAGTCGTAGCGCACGGAGAGGGCGTTCCCGGCGGCCCCCAAGGGGGCCGCCGGGTCGTTCGCGACCGAGAAGACGATGTCGTTGTGGGTGCCCTCCACCTCCATGGTGGTGGAGGCCAGGGTGTAGGGATCCGACGGGGCCAGGGCGATCCGGGTGCCCGTGACCTGCGCCTGAGGCCAGGGGGGGACGGTACCTTGGCCGGTGGAGGTCAATGTCGCCGTTATCATGGCGTTCGTGGCCGGATCCGAGTTCAGGAGCGCCCCCACCTCGTCAATGGTGCTCACAAGCCCCATGGCGGCGTCGACGCTCTTGTTGGCCCTCTCCAGATACACCGTTATGTCGTTCCCGTCGACCTTGGCGGAGAGCTTGTTGTTGAAGCCGATGCTGGTGTACTTTTGGCTCCCGTTGGAGTCGGTCGCGAGGTCCACGGTCGCGGTGGACAACGGGACCGGGGCGTTGGCGCTCACCCCCGTCTGGCTGCTTATCTGGTTAACCGCCCAGGCCACCTCCGAGGCGTTGGCCAGGGACGCCGTCCCCGCGGGATTGGTCCTGAGGTGGACGCTTATGTTCCCGTTCCCGTCGTGGGTCGCGTACGTCATGGCGGCGCTTGTGCCGTACAGGTAGGTGACGGTCACGGGGGTGTTGAGCGCGGCCGCCGCCGCGTAGTCGACCCGGGTGCCGCCGGTCCCGGTGTAGTCGATGTTCTCAGGCCCGGCCACGAAGGATACCGTGGTCTGGTTGTTGGACTGGTCGGTCGCCTGGACTTTTAGGGAGTAGAGCCCCTCCGTGTCGGTTATCTTCGCGAGGGCCAGGCTCGACTGCGTTGCGTAGTAGAAGGAGTCCACCCCACCGGCCCTCACGCACTCTATTATGAAGTCCTGGCTCTGGGCCGCCATGTCCGGCCTTGACTCATATTCGCGGTCGCCCGCGTTCTGGACCTGGCCAGTCCAGGTGGTCGTGTTCTCGCAGGCGGCTATGACGTCCTGGGCCCTCAGGTCGAAGGCGAAGGGCTGCACGTCCACCTTTTGCCCGGAAAGGAGGTGGTTCTCACCCTGGCGGGCGTTACCCAGCTGGACCATGGACTGGAAGAGAAGGTCTATCTCTGTGGCAATCACCTGCCTCTGGTCGGCGTTGTAGGTGTCGGTGGCCGCCTGCTCCGCCTTGGTGTAGACCTCGTCCAAGAGGCCCTTCAGGCTGTCCAGCACGTTCCCGGTGTTGGTGAGCCAGGTGGAGCTGTAGTTGACGTTCTCGGTGTGCTGGGCTATCTGGGAGAGCGCGGTCCTGGTGCGCAGGACGGTGGACGCCCCGGAGGGGTTGTCCGAGGGCTTGTTGATCTGCTTCTCGGAGGCAATCTGGTTGCTCATCTGGGCTATCTTCCAGCTGAGAAGGTCCAGGTTGTTGGTTATCTGGCGGTAGGTGCCGCGCTGTGACGTGCGGTAGATCATGCCTTTTCCCCTTGCTCCCGAGGCCGGTTGGCCCGTCCTTTTCTGCCGGGGCGAGCGCCCCCTGGATGCCATCGTGGTTGGATGGCCTTAAAGCCTTATGCCGCCCTGCATTACCGGGCCTGTCGTTTTGTCCCTGTCGGCTGGCCCAATATGTCAGGCCCTATCGGCCGGAACCGTTACCTCATCTCCAGCAGGGTCTCCATCATGACGTCGATTGTGGAGATCATCTTGGCCGAGGCTTGGTACTGGTACTGGAAGCGAAGGACGTCAGCGAGCTCCTCGTCCAGGTTCACCCCGGCGATCGAGTCCTGGCGGCTCTGGAGGGCGCTCTGGACGCCCTCGGTGAACTCGTAGTCCCTCGTCGCGCCCTGGGCGGTCGCCCCTATGTTCGCGTAGATGGAGTTGAACATGGAGTTAAGGGTCGCGGACTCCTGGCGGTAGAAGGACATGCGCTTGTCCTGGAGGTCCGCCATGGCGAGGGCGTTGGTGTTGTCGCCCTGGGCGATTGTCCCGTTGGAGTCTATGTGGGCCGCGTTTATGAGGTTGCGGTTGTTTATGAGGGCCTGGTTCACCGATACGTCCGAGCCGCTCGAGCCGGTGAGTATGTTGTTTATCCCAAGGACCGCCAAGGCGCCCGAGGAGTCGCCCGAGAAGCCGTACTGGACCCCGTCGTCCGCGACAATCCTGAGCGTGTCCTTGCCGTGGCGGTCGGTAAGGTTCTCTACCCTGAGGCCCGGGATCGCCTGGAGCTGCCTCACGACATCCTCAAGGGTGTCCTCCGGGGTCACCGTCACCTTGTGGAAGCTGGGCTCGCCTCCCTCCGGGTAGGTCACAACCGTGAAGTAGCCCGCCCTTGAGAGGTAGCTCTTCTCCATGGCGGTAACAAGGCCCAGGCCCGTCTCCCCCTGGGGGGTCTCGGCGGTCACAAGGGTCCTTGCCACGTTGTGGCCGTTGACGGCCGTGACGATGTCGCCCGAGGTGGACACGACGTTCCCGTTGGCGTCGGTCGCAAGGGACACCGTTATGAGCTTGGTCCCGTCCTCGTGCTCGGACACATCCACCCTGAGGGCCTGGTCGGGGCCGGCGTTTAGGTACTCCACCGCCACCTTGTCGCCGGGCTCGCCCTTGTTAACGGCCGTGAAGATGATGTCGTTGTCCGTGTGGGTGAGGGTGGTGGCAAGGGTCGCGAACTCCGAGCCGTAGGAAAGGTGCGAGCCCTGGGGGGTGGTGTACTTCAGGGCCTTGGAAAAGGTCAGGAAGGGGGTCTCGGCGCTCCCGGTGGGGAAGGTGGGGCCCGGAAAGCTTATCCTTCCCGTGTCCGCCTGGGCCGCCGGGCTGGTGGCGGCTATGAAGTCGCCCACCTTCCAGGAGACGGTCCTGGGCGGCAGGTAGAAGTTCCCCTCGGTGGGGCTCTGGGAGGTCTCGGAGTTTATGTAGGCGGCCAGATCGGCCGCAGTCGCCGTCACGTTCCCCAGGGAGTCCACCGGGAGGGTTATCACTATCTCCCACTTCATGCGGCCCGGGTCGTCGTTGAAGGTGACGGTGGAGGCTATCTCGGACGTAACCTTCTGGCTCTTCTCGAAGCGCACCTCGATGTTCTCGGGGTCGCTGTAGGGGTCGTAGGGCTCCTGGGAGCTTAGCTTGGGGACCAGGGTGCTGAGTATGAGGTCGTTGTCGTCTCCGGAAAAGGCCACCTCCGTGTAGCAGAGGTTGGATACGTTCGTGGACGCCAGGGTCTCGGTCTGGAGCTCGAGCCCGGCCCCCTGGGCGTGCTGGTCGTTCACCGCGAATATGAGCCCGTCCACGAAGGAGTCGTACTGGCGGTAGTACTCGTCCAATACATCGTCGCGGAACTCCAGGTAGCCGCCTATGGCCCCCCCCGTGATCTGCCCCGTGATGTCGAGCATCCAGTCGGAGTTGTGGGTGGTGTGGACCGTCACGTCGCCCGACTGCGAGGTGTTCACCTTCAGGGCGTAGTCCTTGCTCTTCATCACCAACGGGATGCCCTTCCCGGTGGTGATGGTCCACTGCCCGTCCTGGGGGTCCTCGTAGTACTCTATGTCCATGTACTCGGCGAGCTGGCGGGTAAGCTCCTCCCGGGTGTCCCTGAGGTCGTTCGCCTGCCGGTTGAGCTTGGGGTCCTCCTCGGCGGTGATCTGGCCGTTGAGGGTCGCGATCTCGGAAAGAAGCTTGTTGACCTCGGTCACGGCCTCGTCTATGCGCTTGTTGGTGTCGAGCCTCAGCTCGTCCATCTCGGCCTTGCGGTAGCCCAGCTGGGTGGCAAGCGAGTTCGCGTACTCTATGAGCTCTTCCCTCATGCTGGCGTTGTTGGCCTCCTCCGCCAGCTGGTCCCAGGAGGCGAAGAAGTCGTTCATGGCGGCGTTTATGCCGTTCCCGGCGGACTCGTTGTAGAAGACCTCCAGGTTGTCCACCTGGTTTTTCAGGGCGATGTGGTGGCCAAGGGTGGACCCCGTCATTATCAGGCTGCGGGTTAGGAAGTCGTCGTGGTAGCGCTGGACGTTGTTGGCGGTGGCTCCCAGGCCGATCTGCCCGTAGGACGTGTTCTGCGAGGGGAGGGTCGCTATGTTGAGCCTCTGGCGGGAGTAGCCCTCGGTGTTGACGTTGGCTATGTTGTGGCTGGCGGTTTCCATGGCGGACTGCGAGACCCGCATGCCGGTGAGCGCCACGTACATCGATGAGGATATGCCCATGTGCCTTTTCCTTGCCGCGCCGGGGGCCGGGCCCCCGCGCGATTGCGCCCCTATGGCGCCTCCCCTATACGTCCCTTGAGAGCTTGGCTGGGAGGCACTTGCCCGCGCCCTTCCCCTTCTTGCCGTCCTGGCCGTAACCCTCGCCCCTGAGGGTGTTCGCGCCCGAGAGGATGTTTATGGACTCGTTCACCAGGCCGAGGGACTCCTCCACGAAGCGCCTGGCCTGCTCGTTTTCCTGGAGGATCTGGTTTTTGAGCCTCGCGAGCGTCATGGCCCCGTCGGCCAGGCGGTTGGCGTAGGGCTTGGGGCAGAGGGCGGCTACTTCGACCAAGGTCGGCGGGCTATCCTCCGGGAGCCCCAGCATCGCGCCGGCGGACGAGAGGCAGCCCGTGAAATGCCCGGATTCCTCGAGTATGGTCCTCGCGAGTTCCTCTTTCAGCTTGGAGAGCCTGTAGAGGCCGTCCAGGTCCATGTTGAGGAGGTAGCGCTTCTCCTTGTCCAGGAAGTCTATCAGCTCCCTGTAGCGCCCAAGATGCCCTTCCAGGGCCTCTTCCAGGTCCCTTATGATCCTTATGTCCATGTCGTCCTCTCCTAAGCCGGGATGGCCGCTCAGCCTTCGTCGCTTCGGGTGTCGCCCGAAAGGCCCCCCGCCGTCATGTCCCCGTAGGTCCCGTCCCTGAAGCCGTCGAAGGCGTAAGGGGGCGGCGGGCTTTGGGCCGGGAGGCCCGTTGCCCCTGTCTGGGCGGGGCCCGCTGCCTCTGTCTGGGGGAGGCTTGCTGCCGCGGGCTGGGTCGCGTCCTCGGCAATCCGGGAAGTCTGCGCGATTGGGAGCCCTGAAGCCGCGTCGGCTTCCGCAAGGGTCGCTGCGTCGGCCTGGGACGCGGGTGTGCGGTCAGGGGCCCTGCGGTAGGGCTGGGCCTTCACGTCCCCCGTGTTCGCGGGCTTGTACATCTTGCTGGGGGATATCCTGGGGTTCCAGTTGGGTCCCATGACCTCGGGGTGCTCGGCCAAGGTGCCAAGGAGGCCCTCCTG
>JAITKK010000069.1 GCA_031278475.1 Deltaproteobacteria bacterium | reverse complement strand
CCTGCCATTGGCCACGGACTTTTCGGCCCTTGGCTGTGGCAAACGGGCATCGGGCAGGCAACATAATATATAATGTTGTGTTATTTGGTTTGTTTTGGATTTAATTTCAATGGTTTATGGTATTTTTGGCACTATTTTTAATGATGAGAATTGTCGCTTGAAAGGATAGCGTACAGACTCTCGCCCACTGGCACACCCGGCCCACCGGGAAGGGCCCTGGCGGGAGGAGCAAGGCGGCAAGGCCCGGTATATCAAGGGATTCTTGACAAAAACGGGTTTCGAACCTACTATATGGTGGAATTATCTTGTCCTGAGGACGAGTATATTTCCGGGCCACTCGTAGCCCTGCGAGCCGGAAGGCGCCGACGCGCCTCCCGCCCCCCCAACCGAGTGAAGCCTAACGTCTCGAACCCCCCGAGCCTGCAAGGGAGCCTCCCGAAACCATGTTACTTCACTGTCCTGGCTGCAGGGCTAAATTGCGCCTTTCGGACGAGTACCGCGACAATAGGGAGATTTGGATCAAGTGCCCCAAGTGCGGCGAGCGGTTCAGGCCCCAGAGCGCGGACCTGTCAGCCAAGCTCGCCCCGGGGCCGGCCCCGGGGCCCTCCCCAAGCGGCAAGAAGGCCGTGGAGGACATCCTCAGCCGCATGGACCTGGAGAGGATGCAGGCCAAGCAGGGCGACGAGGAGTTCACCCTCGACGCGATTCCGGTAATACCGGAGCCGCCCCCCAAGACCAAGCTCTACGCCGCCATTACGATACTTTTTGTGTTGGCGGCCCTGGTGGCCCTGGGGATTGTGTTCAATCGCTCCGGCGCCCCCGCCGCGCAGCCCCAGGCGGCGGAGACACCGGCGCCCCCCGAGTACGGGGAGCACCTGTTGCTCTCCGACATGATGTCGCTCAGGAAGGACATCCTGAAGCTCAGGCACGTGGACCGGGACATCAGCTACAGGGGCCGGGAGTCGAGGATTTACAAGTATTTCGTTACCAGCCTGGCCCCGGATCTCTGCCAGGACATAACGCAAATACACCTCTGGTCGCCTCGCACCTCCCTCGGCTTCAAGATGAGGGGCACCTGCCTCGACCCGACCAAGAGCGTCGCCGTTCTGGAGGTGGACTGGAACTTCCAGGCGGCCAAGATATCGGTATCGGGCCGACCCTTGGTCGTGGATCTGCCGCTGCCGAAGCCTTTTTGACGGACACTGGGCCTGATTGGCCCCTTACAGCGGACTCGGCGAGGCCGCCTTCCAAGAGCCCGGGCGCGAACGGCGCCCATCCCCAAGGATACGAACCGTGAAAACTGCCCTACGAGACACAGGCGGGAAAACAGGGCCGCAGGCCCCCCGGAATGGCATGAGGGACGGCCTCACCCTGGTGGAGCTCCTGGTGGTGGTGTTCATGTCCCTCATAGTGACCGGGGTGGCGTTCTCCATCTACCGGTTGAACGCCAGCTACTATTACAAGGAGGACTCCTTCCTCCAGCAGTCCCAGAACCTCAGGGTGGCGCTCTACACGATCACGAGGGACGTGCGCATGGCCGGGAACGGCATCTCGGTCTTAGGCTCCTCTGTCCAGCTTGTCCGGGCCTACAGCCCCACAAAGGAAACCAAGACCGGCGACGCCAGCCCCATCACCGACACGAACACAACCCCTTCATGGTTCAGGTACGCCGACGGGACCGATGACGGGATAATGGGCCTGTACGGGATTGACGGCGGCACGGTCAACGCCGACACAATCACCATATTCCGAGCCGAGGCGGAGTCCGGGAACAGCCTCGCGAAGGTAAGCTCCGACCCCTCCGGCAGCACTCTCTACCTAAGCGAGGACCTGCCGGACAAGGCGGTCCTGCCGCTGGACATCATAGCCGTTGCGAACGGCTCTGATGCCGTGCTCCTGCAGGTGGATGATTCCTTCGTCGAGGGCTCGAACGAGATCCCAATCAAGTTAAACGGGCGCTTCACCCCCTCGACCCTCAGCTTCGGCTTCCCCTTCACCTTTGCAGGCGCCTACCTCTACAACTTCCGGGACGTCTCCTTCGTCACCTACTACGTGGACCAGACCAAGAACCAGCTTATGGCCGACTACCACGACAACGGGCGCACAGGCTGGGACGACACCGCCAGGCAGTCCTTCATTGTGGCCTACAACATCGAGGACATGCAGATCTACTATTTCTACAACGAGGATACCGTGGACATGGCGGCCCTGACCACGACCCCGGACGTAAGCTTTGCCAGGCTGGAAAAAGATCCGGTCAAGGCGGTCACAGTAGGGCTCACCTCCAAAGCCCCCTACGGCGAGGGACCCTGCACCCAGCAGAGGCCTAGGCTCTTCAACCGGCTGCAGGACCACCCTGGGATGACAAGCCCCAACTGCAGCATACTCGACAACCACCCGCGCAGCGTCCTGGTGCAAACCGTGTTCCTGAGGAACTTCCAGAGGATAGCCCTGCCATGAATTCGACACCTAACAAGCGCAGCCTGACCCGGGCCGGGACGCGCCCTGGCTTCACCCTGATGGAACTCATCGTGGTGATTTCCATAGTCGGAATCCTCGCCATGGTGAGCTACCCGCTCATGAACAGGCTCCTGCCCAACCAAAGGGTCTCCGGGGAGGCCAAGAAGGTGGAGTCCTTCATGCAGAGGGCCCGTTCCAAGGCGTCCAACCTGCAGAAGCCCATCCGCGTGGTGGTCAACTGCACCGCCAACCCCTGCTGGATAGAGTCGCAGAGGGCCCGCTACAACGAGAAGGTGGTGGACGGCTGGGACTCCGAGGGCGACCGCCGCTACTTCAACACCTCGGTGGCCGTCACCAACTCCAGGCCGCTCATACCAAGCGCCCCGCCCTTGGCGTTCGACGGCTCGGCGACCTTCCCGGGGATCCACTACGCCATCTACATGCCCGATGGCCGGGTGTACTCGGACCCCAGGCCCTTCGACATTTTCCTCTACGACCGCAACCTAGACCCGCTCACAAACCCAACGGACGGCTGGAGGGTCACGGTGAGCAACGATTCCGGGAGAATCAACAGCAAGAGGATAGGCAGCAACTCGCTCGACTAAGGGCACCCCCGGGCGGGGCCCGAGGCCCCGCCCGCAACACGGCTTCAACGAGGATGACATGAGCAAAGCCAAAGGCGGAATCCAGCGCAATGACACCCCTGGCCTGGGCCAGGGCAGGCCGGGCTTCACCCTGATAGAGATAATAGTGACCGTGCTCATCATCTCCATAGGATGCCTTGCGGCCCTCGTCATGCAGTCCAACGCGCTCAAGAGCAACACCCTCTCCGACAGCATGACGGTGGGCACCTTCCTGGCAGAGTCCGAGGTGGAGCGCCTGCAGGCACTCAGCTATTCCCACCTCGAGGCCGAGGTGAACTCACTGTCTGACAAAAAGGTCACGAAGTACTTCAACCGCAAGTCGGAGCCCTGCCCTGGTACTTCCGCTGCCGCCTGCGGCGACTACCCGTACATCATGCAGGTCAACTTCTTCCCCCAGCTGCCCACGTCCAAATCCTACCAGGCCGACATAGAGGTCACCTGGAGGGACAACGTGGGCCGCAACAGCGTCTTCTACAGCGCAATCTTCACGGACCTGGACTTCAAGTGAGGGCAGGGCCCCCAAGGGAGGCACGACACATGGCTTACGACCCCAGAGAACGGGCGGGGGGCGCCCCCGCCCCCAAAGGCACGAAAAGCGGCATGATACTCGCGTTCGCGCTGATCATACTCATGCTGATGAGCCTGATGGGGGTCATCATCCTTTCCAGCACGCAGACGGAGCTCAAGATATCCTCCAACTCCAAGCTGGGCCGCGAGGCCTTCAACTCGGCCGACTCCTGCGCAAGGCTCGCGACCCTCATGACCATCGTGCTCTTAAACCCCAAGGACGAGTCCGTCTCCAGCATGCTGAGAAGCCCGGGCACCCCCTCGCCCCGCTTCCCCCTGACCATCGAGATGCAGCCCAAGTTCAACGCGGCCGATCTTCATGCCGAGGCCACCAACTTCGACTACACCCAGCGTTACCTTGACACGGGCCTTGGCTCCGCCACAGCTGAGCCGCACATAATCTTCAAGATGAACGACCGGGTTATCGCTACCGCCGTGGTCAACATCGACACCGAGACCCCGATATTCGACGGCGGGTCGCTTGGGACCGGCGAGCCCCACGAGTCCGGCGACGGCCCCTCCATGCAGGTGGGCATCGTGGTCTCCGTCACGGGCCGCACCACGACTGGCATAAACGTGACTGGCGACGAACCAACCTCGGTCGTGACCATTATGTACCGGAACTTCATATAAGCCATAGGCCAGGAAGCCTTGAAGCCCTCTCGGTCGCCGAGAGGGCTTTTTTTGTGACCGGGCCCCGTAAAACCCCGCGCCCTCTCCCGCCTTGATAGGAAGCCTCCGATTCGCCTATAATGATTGGGTCTGAGCGCAACGCAAAACAATCCCCATGGCACTCTCTTTTGCCCGCAGGGCCTTACCGGCACGCCATAGCCGCGCCTTGGGCCAAACGGTTCCAATGCCCACAGGGGTGCGCGATTGGGGCATGGCAAAATTTTATATAATAGATGGTAATAAAACAATTTTATTCAAATTTATCATAAAATTCCAAAGAAAACACATAATTTAATAACCCCAGGATAACTTAAATGATCGGCTGCCCCACCTGCCGCAACCAGGTCCAAGACAATTCCATCACCTGCCCGTTCTGCGGAACCAGGCTTGTGGCCAAGGAAGCGATGCCAAAGACCCGGCCGTTGGCAGCCCCCCAGGGGCAGCAGCCCTGGGCGCAAGTGCAACCGCCCGCAGAGGGACAGCCAAGCCCTCCCTGGCCGCCCCCGCAATCACCACCCGGCCACCCGCCGCAGCCAGGCTACCCGCCCTATGGCCAAAGCGGTAAGCAGCAATATGCGGGCGTGTCGCCCAAAAAGCGCAACAAAGTCATCCTCCTGTGCTTCTTCCTGGGACTCATAGGCGCGCACCGCTTTTATCTTGGGAAAATCGTAACCGCCATACTGATGATAATCACCCTTGGGGGCCTTGGTATTTGGTGGGTTATCGACTTTTTCATCTCGATATTCGGAAACTACAAGGATTCCCTCAAGCGCCCCGTAGACAAAAAATACAACAAGCCCATTGCCATCATGTTCATTGTCCTTTTTCTGGCGGTGCCCGTCCTGTTAACTCTCGCAATCGCATTACCGCATTATGCCAAATTAAAAGATATAGAAATAACTAAACATGCGGAAGCTGCTTTTAAAGAAGTAATCAACGCAGAGGAAGCTTATTTTGCGGAAAACAGCGAATTTACGCCAGATTATCAAGTTCTGGTGGAAAAATCGGGATTGATTATGGATCCCGAAATTGATTATGGGGAAATAGAGCTGATCTTTAGCAATCCTGCAGGCTTACCCGGTTACAAATTCAAGCTGAGTGCCAAAAAGAAGCCCGACCAAGTCCTAGAATATGACTCCTTTCACAAACCAGGGAGGGATAAATGATTATACAAGGCAATCTTAAAAGGCTTCAATAAGCCGAGAAGATAGC
>JAITKK010000038.1 GCA_031278475.1 Deltaproteobacteria bacterium | reverse complement strand
TTAACGCTAAGAGGACGGATCCCTCCCGGGCCCCTGGCATTAAGGCAGGGCGCGCCCCCCAGGCCCTTGTTTTGGACCATTTCCCCGGGTCCCTGGCAGGGCCAGGGGAGGGCTGCCAGGGAGGGGCCCACCCATTGTTGGATCCCGGGGCCAGGCCCCCATATCCGGATAGTCCCTTGGGCCTGGGGCCCATTTTTTGCCGGGTGGGAAGCTTTTTCTTTGTAGCGTTTTGGGCTTATGATAAAATGAAAGAAAAATGCCAGTTCGGGCATTGGTTTTTTTCGTTATTGTTCGGTAGTTACCGTCTTTGTGGCGATATTACCTAAAAATAGGCGCCATGTTGACCATTGAACGCAATTGTGGCGAACTTTGATAATTGGAAGAATTCCGCTGGAATTCATGGTGTTTTAAATGTCGAAAGAGTATGACGTAGCCGTGCTGGGGGCAACCGGGGCCGTGGGCAGGGAGATGCTGAAATCCCTCCAGGAGAGGGGGTTTCCCTCAAAATCGGTCAAGGCCTTGGCATCCTCCCGGTCGGCGGGCTCCAAGGTCGAGTTCGACGGCAGGGAGCTAACCGTGGAGGAGGTAGGCCCTGGCTCCTTTGCGGGCGTGGATATCGCCCTCTTCTCGGCTGGCTCGGCCGCAAGCCTGGAGTACGCCCCCATCGCGGCCAAGAGCGGCTGCGTGGTGGTGGACAACTCCTCCCGTTGGCGCCAGGACCCGAGGGTTCCCCTCATCATCCCAGAGGTAAACGCGAACGCAATCAAGAAGCACAAGGGCATAATAGCCAACCCCAACTGCTCCACCATTCAGATGCTGGTCGCCCTGAAACCCATCTACGACGCGGTGGGCATAAAGCGGGTCGTGGTATCCACCTACCAGTCGGTCTCCGGTACGGGCCAGAAGGGCGTGGAGGAGCTCGCCGAGCAGACCAGGCAGCTCTTCCTCAGCAAGGACTACCCGCCCAAGGTCTACCCGCACCGCATTGCCTTCAACTGCCTCCCTCATATAGACGTGTTCGAGCCCAACGGCTACACCAAGGAGGAGATGAAGATGGTGAACGAGACCCACAAGATCTTCGACGACCCTGGCATAAAGGTCACCGCCACCTGCGTCCGGGTGCCGGTGTTCTACGGCCATTCCGAGGCCATCTGGATAGAGACGGGCAGGCCAATAAAGCCCGAGGCCGCGAGGGAGCTCCTCGCGAGGGCCCCTGGCATCCTGGTCCAGGACGACCCTGGGAAGGCCGTCTACCCGATGGCGTCGGAGGCCTCCGGAAGGGAGGAGGTCTTCGTGGGACGCATCAGGGCCGACAACAGCCTGGAAAACGGGCTCGCAATGTGGGTTGTCGCGGACAACCTCAAGAAGGGAGCGGCCACCAACGCGGTAGAGATAGCCGAGCTCCTGATCCGGGACCCCGGGCTCCTTGCGACCGACTGGGCCTAAGCGATCTTCCCGGCAGGGCCGCATAACATAAAAACCAACCCGATCAAAAAAAACGCCGAACCGGGCGAAAGACACAAAACCCCCACCGCGAGAAAAGCGGCGAACACCAATAAGGAGTCATGATATGGCGTGGTCGAATCAGTCAAAAGAGTACAAGGAACTTCTGGACATAGGCAGGCCCCCCAACATCACCCGCCTCTTTCCAAACTCGAAAGCGTTGATTGTTAGCGGCAAGTTCATCGACAGGGCGCTCATAGCCAAGGGAAAGGCCATGACCATCGCCGCCAACGGCCGCAACTACTTGGTCATCAGGGGCGTCCTGAGGGCGGCGCACCGCGCCAACGCGGCGGTGATAATCGAGATAGCCAAGAGCGAGGGCGGCGCCACCGGCTACTGCGCGGTCAACTACTGGAACATCGCGAGGAATGTGGACTCGATCTTGAACGAGCTGGGCATCACCGTGCCCGTGGCCGTGCACGCCGACCACTACGCAATCAAGAGCGACAAGGATCTCATCAAGGCCAAGGTCGAGGTTCCCACCATGTTCGAGGCGGGGATCACCTCCATCGCCATCGACGCCTCCCACCGGCCGGACGACGAGAACCTGCTCTCCAACATCGGCATCAACCCCTTCATCCCCGGGTGGGCAGGGCTTGAGACCGAGGTGGGGGAGATCAAGGGCGACATAGGGCTCTCCTCTGCGGCCGACGCACTCTACCAGATCCAGGGCCTCAACGCCCACAACATCTTCCCGGACTGGATAGCCTTGAACAACGGCACCACCCACGGGATCCAGGCGGCCTCCACCGGCATCCACGTCGACCTCACGGCGGAGATCCACAAGGCCATAGCCCCCTACGGCGTCTCGGGCGCCCAGCACGGCACCTCCGGCAACGACTCACAGAGGCTCAGGGAGATCGCGACCCAGACCAGGACCACCAAGGCCAACGTGGCAACGGCGTTGCAGATGGTGTCCTGGGGCATCGAGATTGACGACTATGGCAACGCCATCCTCAAGGACAACCAGCTGGTGAAGGTGCCCGGCAAGGGCCTGTCCGAGGATCTCTGGGCCGAGATCGTGGCGGTCGGCAAGGAGAAGAACTTCAAGGCCGGCGACTTCAAGTCGCTGAACCTGCCCTTCGAGAGCAAGATCCTCTCCCAGCCCGCCGAGATAAGGGAGCGCATGACCAAGGCCGTGGAGGACTTCGTATTCAACCTCCTGACCGAGGTCTTCTACTCCACAGACACGGCGCCCCTCGCCTACGAGGCCATCCTCAAGGCCAAGGGCTACGATCCCGGGCACAAGGCAACGAACATCGAGGATCCCGCCGGCTGGACGGAGGAAAAGATAAAAGAGAAGGCCAAGGCCCTGAACCCCGACAAGGGCCCCAAGGGCAACTACGACGACTGAGCGCGCCTAAACCCGCCCCCCGGTTTCCCCGGGGGAGGCGGGTTGCGCGTGCCTGGCTTTAGGCACCCATGGCTGGGTGCCGCTGTCACTTGAACGGATGCCTTTCCATGAACGCCGCGCTCGCGGACAACTCCGCTGGCGCGGCGTTCTCTATTGTTGCCGAGGGGTCTAGCCCGCGCTCGCGCAAAAGATCCCAAAGACGTGCAAAATCTATCAGCCCGTCACCCATGGCGAGGTGCTGGTCGGCGGAACCGTCGTTGTCGTGGAGGTGCAGATGCCCGAGCCTCCCGGCGCAGAGCCCCACCCATTCTGAAAGATTGCCGAACTCCGCCCCCATCCCGGAATAGTGCCAGTGGCCCACGTCCAGGCACATCCCGGCCCTGCCTTCTGGAAGCCCCTCAAGGATTCTCATGATGGGCCACGGCGATCGTTCGATGGTGTTTTCAAGATAAAGAGGAGCGTCGCACTCCTCCAGGACGCCTTTCCAGGACGAACGGGAATGAGCCAGGAAGGCCTCGCCGGGGATGGCGGACTGGCCCTTTAGCCCAATCTTCCCGCCCTTTCCCAGGGCGAGATGCTTTAGCGGAGCCCCCTCCGCGTCCCTGATGGCCCTGAAGCAGGGATGCCCCACCATGTGGGCGGGCGCGTACAGGGCCGCGATGGACGCGGCCCTCCTAAGGGTTTCGCCGGCCTTGGGATCGCCCGAGCCTGGGAGCATGTCCCTATATGGCAGGTGAACGGAGCAGCCGCCAAGGGCGTCCTGGACAATCCCCGCAAGCCTGCGGTGCGCCTCCTTGGGAATGCGCTCCCAGCCTGACTCGAAGTAGATCTCCGGGAGATAGCCTAGCTTTGCCAGCAATGAGAACTGCGGGCCCTTTGGGTAAAGGTCCGCGAAATGTATTGTCGCGAACATTCTCATCGGCTGGAAGGCTCCATTGTTGGGGGATATCGCAAACTGTTTGAATGTTTGTTGGGAAAATAGGCGAGTGCCCTTCGCCTGTGGCGATAGTGGGAATTATTGGGAATTATTGGGAATTATTGGCCGCCAAGGTCCTTCAATGCCTCCCGGATCAACGACTCGAGGTCCAAATCCCTGCCCTTGGCCGAGGACACCGCCTTGATGGCCTTGTCGGCCTCGGCCTTGGAGTATCCCAGGGTCTGGAGCGCGAGGCTTGCCTCGCCCACGGCGGTGACCTTGGCATGTCCAGCCTGGGGGACCGACGCGCCTTTGCCGCCCTCGTGGACCTCCCAGAGCCTGCCGGCCTTGTCCCTCAGCTCCACAAGTATCCTCTCGGCGGTTTTTTGGCCTATGCCTTTGATGGAGGATAGCCTCGCCAGGTCCTGGTTGCTGAGAGCCATGGCAAGCTCGCCTGGGCCCAATGCCGAGATTATCGTAAGGGCTAGCTTCGGGCCTATGCGGGACACCGAGGTGAGCACGTCGAAGCTTTCCCGCTCTGACTTTGTCAGGAACCCGAACAATTCCACCGAATCCTCCCTGAGCACGAGCCTCGTGTGGAGGATGACCTCGCTTTCAATATCGGGCAATGACAGGGCGGTAGTCAAGGGCAGGAGCAGCTTGAGCCCCAAGCCGCCCCGCGTCTCCACCAAGGCGGAGCCGTACTGTTTCTCCAAAAGCTTTCCCCTAAGGCGTTCCAGCATACCTGTTTCCTGTCAAGGGCTATTGCCCATTTCTTGAATACGGCAGTTATTTTGGCGGCTTTAAGTTGATTGGTCGTTATTTTTGCTTATCTGGGATTGTCTGACATGACTTGAAATGTTAGGCTTTTATTGACGTTTATATGAAATGTTAGGCGTTTGTCGAATTTATCCATGATGATTCAAATGATTTGGGTTTATTGGCATTTATCCGAAATTGTTTTTCGCATTTATACGTTATGATTGGAAATTATAGTATGTCATATCGGCGTTTTCTGAGCGTGTGTCGACTGTTGAAAACAAAAGGGTGTGTATCTCGGGATTTTTGGGTTTTAGGTATCTTATTTTTGCAGGCTTTGATTTCCATAAATAATCGGCTTTTTGCGATTGTTGCCAGCCCATGCTTGCAAATGGCGTGTGCTTACAAAAAAAGAAAACCCCACCGGCGGGCCTGGGCCTCGCAGGGCGGGGCGCGGTGATGCGGGGGCTTCGGCCAATGGGGTCCTATTTGCCGTCTATCTTGAATCCCATTGCCACGAGGTCCGCCGGTGTCATGCTCCGCCAGCTCTTGCCTTTGGGCGGTTGCGGCACGTGCTTAGCTGCCGTGCCTGCCTTGTGGCGTCCCGCATGGCATATGGCGACTGCCAATGCGTCGGTCGCGTCAACGGGGATTTTCCCTGTGATGTTCAAGAGCCTCATGGCCATCTCGCCCACTTGGGCCTTTTCGGCCATGCCGTAGCCGCACACCGAGTTTTTGACCTGCTTTGGCTGGTACTCGAAGACATCGATGCCGGCAAGGGAGGCGGACAAGACCGCGACGCCCCTGGCTTGGGCGAGCTTCAGGGCGGAGCGGGGATTCCTGAAGGTGAAGACATCCTCTATGGCCATGGCCGAAGGCCCGAATTCGGATATCACCCGGAAGAGGCCCTCGAATATGTGGCGCAGCCGCGTCGGGAATTCCTGGCTTTTGGGGGAGATCCGCCCCGAGCACAGGTGTGTTACCCGATCGCCTTTGATTTCAATCACGCCGTAGCCCGTGTGAAGGCTCCCGGGATCGACCCCCATGACCCTGTCGGGGAAACTTGCGTGGGGTACCCAAGTACCCTCCACTGGGGATTGGGTAGGCATCCGGCTATCCCATGAGCCCCACGGCGGACTCGTCTGAGAAATCGAGGTTTGACCAGACCTTCTGCACATCGTCCAGGTCGTCCAAGGCGTCCAGGAGCTTCATCGCGGAGCTCAGCTCCTTTCCGGACAATTCAAGGCTGGAGGAAGGCACGTAGGTGATCTCGGCGGTCGCGTAGGCGAGGCCAGCCTTGTCGAAGGCTTCCTTCACAGAGTCAAGCTCGCCTATGGCGGTGTGGACCTCCACGGTGTCGCCGCTGGAGCTGATGTCGTCCGCCCCGGCCTCTAGCGCAATCTCCATTGCCTGGTCCTCGGTCACGCCGGACTCGAAGACTATTGACCCTTTCTTGCTGAAGTTCCAGGCGACCGAGCCGGGCTCGCCCAGGTTCCCGCCGTACTTGCTGAAGGTGTGGCGCACCTCTGAGGCGGCCCTGTTCTTGTTCTCTGTCAGGACCTCCACCAGGACCGCGGCGCCGCCCGGGGTGTAGCCCTCGTAGTAGAGCTGCTCGTAGCTGGCCCCCTCCAGCTCGCCCGTCCCCCTCTTGATGGCGCGGTCGATGTTGTCCTTTGGCATGTTGGCGGTCTTGGCTGCCTGCAGGGCGGCCCTAAGCCTAGGGTTTCCGGCCGGGTCGCCGCCCTCCCTGGCCGCCATGGTTATTTCCTTGATGAGCCTGGAGAAGAGCTTGCCGCGCTTGGCGTCGGCCGCGCCCTTCTTGTACTTGATGGTGCTCCATTTATTGTGTCCCGACATGGGGGGCTCCTGGGGTTGGGGTGTCGCTTTAGCGGGATTGCCCCATGGGGCGGGGATTGCCCGGGGCGCGCCCTCCGATTCTTTTTTCAGCCATTATACTACCAATTGCAGTCAAATCAAAGGCCCGCGGGGCCCTAGGGCCCCGCGGGCCTAACTCTTGGCCGCGGGCGGGGTAAGGGCCCCGGTGGGGGCCCCATGGGCCCCCGCCGGGGGCCGGCATCAGTCGCCCTGGGACATGGCCGGTTCCGGGGCTCCCCCCGCCTTGGCCCCGGCCTGCCTGAACTCCTGCCAGGCCTTGGATAGCTCCGGGTCAAGCACCTCCACCTGGGCCTCGGCCATGAGCTCGTCCATGCGCTCGTTAACCAGCTGGTCGGTCTTGTGCTCGGAGAGCATGAGCATGATGTCGGGCTTTAGCTGCTGGTATGGGATGATGCCTGGCGGCCTCGTGTCCACCACCTTCAGGATGTGCAGGCTGAAAGGGGTCTCGAGTATTTCCGACACCTCGCCCGGCTTCATGGAGAAGAGCGCCTCCTCCAGCTGCGGGAAGGTGGCCCCGCGGCTCAGCCAGCCCATCTGGCCGCGGTTGGTGGCCGATAGGGTTGTCTGGTCCATGTAGCGGGGTATCAGCTCCTCGAAGTCCATGCCGCTCTTGGCCAGTTCCAGGGCCTCCTTGGCCTTTTCCCTGATGCGGTTTGTCTGGGTGCCGTCACCGGCCTCCGCGAAGGGTATCGGGAACATCAGCTGCATGGCCCTGACCTCCTCGCCGTGGGTGGCCTCCTCCAGGTGCTGGTCGTAGAAGGCCTTTGCCTCCTCGTCGGTCACCAAGGCCTTGCCCAGGAAGGCCGTGTCCCGCCAGTTCCTGAGAGCGACGTTCCTCTGCACCTGGTCCCTGAAGTCGTCAATGGTCTCGCCGTTGGCCTCCAAGGCGTCCTGAAGCTCCTCCTTGCCGCCGTAGGCCTCAATGGCCTCGTCGACCAGGCGGTCGAGTTCCTCGCCCTTGGGCTCGAATCCCAGCCGGTAGGCCTCCTGGACAGCCAGCTCCAGCCTTATGAGGATGTCCAGCATCAGGACCCGCTGCTCGAGCGAGGGCTCTGGCGGCGGGGCCCCGTCGCCCTGCTCGTCGAAGGGGCTGTCCTCGGTCCCGAATGCCAGCTGGCTGTCCAGGTTCTTTTTGGTGACGGGCTCCCCGTTGACCAGGGCCACGGCGGCCTCGCCGTCCTCCGGGAGATCGGCGGAAGCCGCCGGGAACTGGGCCTCGGCCGGGGCCTCGGCAGGGGCGTCGGCCGCAGGGGCCTCGGCCGCAGGGGCCGCGGGGGGCTCGGCGCCCCCCGCGGGTGTCGCAGCCTCGTCGCCACCGCAGCCGAGGAAGAAGAGAAGCAGCAGAGGGGCTAGGATGGTCGGCAGGACCCTGGCTTTTGGCATGGGATGGCTCCTTTCCTTAGGAAGCCGGCGGCTCAGCCGTTGGGCGCGCGCCTGGCCTCCTCCTCCGCGAGCCTCACCTTCAGGGCTTCCAGCTCCAGGTAGGTGGCGGTGATGTTGCGGTTGATGGTGTCGTTGGCCTGCCTCAGCTCGGCTATGCGGACCAGGTACTCCTCCCGGAGTGACCTGAGCTCCTCGTGCTCGCGGCTGTCCAGGGTGCAACCCTGGGCAAGGGACAGGCACAGCAAGGCCGCCGCGGCCAGGGCCGCTGCGGGCGACAGGCGGGGTTTGCGGGTCTTTTTCGGCGTCGGGGGCAAGGCCCCCCGCGGGGCTGGGAAGGGTTCCATCGGGGCCCTCAATACTGGAAATAGATGAACGGCAGGACCCCGTCGGGGCCGAGCCGCAGAATCATTATAACCCAAAACGCGCACCAGAGCGAAAGCGCCGGGAGCGACAGGCGGCTCTGGAACGCGGTCATGAGCGCCTTTATCTCCTTTCCGGCCCATTGCCCGAAAATGGTCAGGAGCACTATGAGCCAAGCCAGGAGCGGGGTTCCCTCGCCTGGGCGGCTGAAATCGAAGATCGCCGTGAAAACCTCCCAGGCCCGTTCCGTGGTATCGGCCCGGAAGGGTATCCACAGAAGGTGGACCGCGTGGAAGGTGAGCAGGAAGGCCAGGAAGGCCTTGAGCCTCGGGTGGCTTCTCTCGGGACGCTGCCAGCTCTTGAGATTCAGGGCGTCCATGGCCTTCTCCCGCCGCTTTTTGGCAGCAAGCCGCAGGTGGGTCACGGCCAGCAGAATGCCGTGCCCCAGGCCCCAGAGCACGTAGCGCAGGTGCGCCCCGTGCCAAAGGCCGCCCAGTGTCTGGGTAATGATGAGATTAAGCGACGTGGAGCCCTTGCGGCTCCCGCCCAGCGGGAAGTAGAGGTAGTCCCTCAGCCAGGAGGACAGCGATATGTGCCAGCGCCGCCAGAAGTCCCTTATGTTGGTTGCCAGGTAGGGGGAATTGAAGTTCTCCCCCACGTCGAAGCCTATGAGCAGCCCCACGCCCTGAGCGAGATCCGAGTAGCCGGAAAAATCCAGGTAGATCTGCGCGCCGTAGCCGTAGACGGCACCCAGCACGCCCAGAAAGGAGTACTGGTCCGGCATCTGGAAGACCCCGCGCACCACCTGCTCGGAAAGGTAGCTGGACAAGGCGACCTTCTTGAAAAGCCCAGTGAGTATTAGCGTTATGGCGAGGCTGCAGTCCGTCGGCTTGGGCTTGGGGTCGGAAAGCTGGGCGTCGAATGGCGCGAACCTCTGGATGGGGCCCGAGAGAACCGTGGGGAAGAACGACACGAAGACAAACGTCCGCAGGAACGAAGGGGTCTCAAGCTCCGGGTCCCTGTATTTGTCTATGGCCAAGGACAACCCCTGAAAGGTGAAGAAGGACAGCCCAACAGGGTATACGATCTCCGGCAGGCTGAAGAGGCCGCCGTGAAGCGACATCCCCAGATCCTCCAAGGTGATCAGGATGAAGTCGAAGTACTTGAAGAAAGCGAGGATGGCAAGGTTCAAGGTGACGTCGAGGGCTATCACCAGCTTGCGCAGGCCGCCCTGGGTCTCCGGGCCCAGGAGCCTTGCGGCGTTCCAGTTGAGGAAGGCCACCACCAGGAGCAGGGGCAGGAACTTGGGGGCGCCCATGCCGTAGAAGACCAGGTTGAAGACCAGGAGGGTGGGGGGGTAGACGCGCGGGTTGTTCCGGAGTCGCCAGTTGACGACCAGCACGATGCCGAAAAACAATGCGAAATCAAGGCTGGTAAATGGCATTCCGGTCTCTTTTTGGGATCCCTTTGCGGGCCTTGCCCTGGAGCGTGGCCTTCCGGCGGATTGGTTACGGCAGGTTCCCTCCCTATGGGGCCTAAAAGACAAAAGCCCGGCAAGGGGCTTTCGCGGATCGGGGGAACCGCCGCCTGAATGGCGTCCAATGTTAGTGGAAACTAGCGATTATTGAGTGATTTTAGTCAATAGCCCCCTTGGGGTCAAGGCTTTTCAAGGGCAGGGGCGCGGGCCTGAAAAGGTGCCTGGGGTTTTGGCCCCGTCCCTGCGCTTGCCGCCATCAAGAAGGGCATGGCGGCGGAAAGCCGCAGGTTGTGAAATCCCAAAAGCCTAAAAAACGCATTATCTAGGTGATTTTGATGTCATTGGGTATGTGATTTTAATTATTAATATATCTTGTGGAAGAAAGCTTGCCGGGAAAGGGGCTCCCAAGTGACCCGCGCCCAATGCGCACAGGGGAGGCACCATGGCCTCCCGCCATGCAAGGCACGCTTTTGCGCCTTGCGATATGGCATAAGCTATACCTATTACGCAACTTTTCCCACAATATTTCCCAATATCGCGGATTACATGGGAAAGCTTTTGTGGGGTCTGTGGCTTGGTTACTGGGTAAGCGTAGGGAGGCTAGTGCCGTGGGAGATTTGGGGAGTCGCAAGGGGCCTGAAACACTGGCTTTTTTTGTGGATGCTGGAGGCGGGTCACGCCGGCCCATCGCCCGGCCCTCTAGATTTTCAGTTTCCAGTGTTTTCGGCCATTGGAGGGTATTTGGATATAGGGCCCGTGGCCGTCAGGGCGTGGGACCGGTCCATGGGCTTTAAACGTTTTAAGGCGGTTTCCGCCAAGCCCCGCTTGGCTTTCGGCCCTTTTTTGGATACATTTTGCCCCCATCCCGAAAAAGTATCCGTAATTTCAAAAAAAAGACAGGGCAAAGGGAAAAAGCATGGGGCAAGAAATGCCATTTGAAGAAGAAAAAGGCCCCACAACCCCGCGCCTGGAGTGGCTTTCAGGGTTCGGATGGGACCATCTGGGACATATGGGCAATTTGGCGAAAAAGGGCGATGGAGGCGGCAGGCGGATTCGAACCGCCGAATAACGGTTTTGCAGACCGTCGCCTTAGCCGCTTGGCTATGCCGCCACCTCCAAAAAGTTCAGGGCATCCGCCAGAACCAAGGGCATTTTAGTACGGCGGGGCATGCTTGTCAATCGGCAAAACCCCAGAATACGCGGCTTTGGCGGCCCCTTGGGCAAATACGCAGGGTTCGAGGCTGGTCCCGTCAATTTTCGTGAACGCTTACCTAATTTATTTACACCAGCGTGAATCGCATATAATTAGATTTGGGCGATGGGCTTGCGGGCAATCGGCCCGGCCGGCCTAGTGGCCTGCGGGGCCCTTGGAAAGCGGCGTTTTTTTCCATAAACTCTTTATAAGCCCGGATTTTTCTGCTATATTGAGCACTTTTGGTGGCCCCGTGCGGCCGGGCCCCAGAGGGGGTCGGCCGCCGAGGCCTGCGGAATCGAGCCATACAGGGGGGCGAACCACAGCCATATGCAAGGGCATTTAGTCAACATGACCATAGGCCAGGTCCTGGAGCGGAACGCTACGGAGTACCCGGACAGAGACGCATTGATTTACCCGGGCACCGGGAAGCGCCATACATGGGGGAGCCTCAACGAAGAGGTGGACCTCCTCGCAAGGGGGCTCCTCGCCTTGGGGGTCAGGACGGGCGACAGGCTAACCATGTGGGCCACCAATGTGCCCCAGTGGCTCACGACCTGTTACGCGACCGCCAAGATAGGCGCCATCTTCGTGACGGCCAACACCCACTATCGCCTCTCGGAGATAGAGTACCTCCTGAGCCAATCGGAGTCCCACTATGCCTGCCTGATCCCTGGCTTCAGGGGTTTCAGCTACGTGGATGCGCTCATGGGCATAGCCCCGGAGCTAGCGGAAAAGGGGAGGGATCCAGATTTCAAGTCCGAGAGGCTGCCATTCCTAAAGAAGGCCATATTCCTGGGCCCCGAGGAGAAGCTGCCCCCGGGATTCGTCTCCTACGACGAGATCCTGAGGATGGGCGAGGGCTACCCACTGGAGGACTTCCTCAGGATATCCAAGGAGCAGAAGGTGGACGACGTGGTGAACATGCAGTACACCTCGGGGACCACAGGCTTTCCCAAAGGCGTGATGCTCACCCACCAGAACATAGTGACCAACGGTTACTGGATAGGCTACCACCAGGGCTTCACGGTGGACGACAGGATATGCATCCCGGTGCCGTTGTTTCACTGCTTCGGGTTGGTGCTGGGCGCGATGGCGGCCCTGAACCACGCGGCGGCCATGATAGTGCTCGACATCTACAGCGCCTTCGACATATTGGTGAACGTCGAAAAGGAGAAGTGCACAGGCCTTTACGGCGTGCCCACCATGTTCATAACGCTCTTGGAGCAGAAGAGCTTCGACAAGTTCGACCTCACCAGCCTAAGGACCGGCATAATGGCAGGCTCCCCCTGCCCGATAAAGACCATGCGGGAGACGATAGAGCGCATGCACATGCGGGACATAACCATCTGCTACGGCATGACCGAGACCAGCCCGGTGGTGTCCCAGACGACCAAGGACGATACCCTCGAGAAGAAGGTCGCGACCGTGGGCCGGACCATGCCGGGGGTGGAGCTCAAGATAGTCGACCCAGAGACCAGGCGCGAGCTGCCCAAGGGCGAGGTGGGCGAGGTGGCCGCCAGGGGCTACGTCAACATGAAGGGTTATTACAACCTGCCCGATGCGACTGCCGCCATCCTTGACGAGGAGGGCTGGATCCACACCGGCGACCTAGGGATGTTCGACCCGGACGACTTCCTGGTAATAACCGGCCGCTGGAAGGACATGATAATCCGCGCAGGCGAGAACATCTACCCAAGCGAGGTCGAGGAGGCCATACGCACCATGCCCGGCGTGAGGGACGTGGCCGTTGTGGCTGTTCCTTCCAAGCTCCACGGCGAGGAGCTGGGTGCCTTCATCATAGCGGAAGAGAACATCCCGCCCATCGGCCTCAAGGAGGTAAGGGCTTACCTGAGGCCACGCATAGCGGGCTACAAGATACCCCGCTACGTGAAGACGATAGATGTCTTCCCGCTCACTGCCAGCGGGAAGATCCAAAAGTTCAAGCTCAGGGAGATGGCGGCCGAACTCTGGGCCCGCTAGCGGGAGGATTGCCCGATGGGGGCCTATCGGCCCCCATCGGGCAATGGGATCATTTGACGGAGGGACAAGAATGGCCATAGGGTTTTCGGAAAGGCTCAAGGCGCTTCCGCCATACCTTTTCAAGGAGCTTGACAGGGTCCGCGACGAGGTGAGGGCAAAGGGCGTCGACGTAATCGACCTAGGCGTGGGGGATCCCGACTGCCCCACCCCGGGGCACATAGTGGAGGCCCTGGCAAGGGCCGCCCGCGACCAGGCCAACCACAGGTACCCTGTGTACTCCGGCATGAACTCCCTCAGGGAGGTCATCGCCGGCTGGTACAAAAGGCGGCACGGCGTGAGCCTTGAGCCAGAGACCGAGGTCTGCTCGCTCATCGGCTCCAAGGAGGGCATCGCCAACTTCCCCTTCGCCTTCGTTAACCCAGGAGATGTGGTCATCTGCCCGGAACCCGGCTACCCGGTCTACGGCAGCGGAACCCTGTTCGCGGGCGGAGTCGCCCATTACGCGCCCATTTTGGAGAAGAACGACTACCTCCCGGATCTCTCGGCCATCCCCGCCGACATCCTAAAAAAGGCCAGGATAATCTGGGTAAACTACCCCAACAACCCGACCGGCGCCAAGGCGGATCCCTCTTTCTACAAGGATCTCTTGGGGTTCGCCGCAAAATGGGATCTGCTGGTGGCATCCGATGCCGCCTATTCCGAGGTGACGCACCTATCCAAGCCCCACCCCAGCATCCTGGAGCTGGACGGGGCCAAGGAGAGGGCCGTTGAGTTTCACTCCCTTTCAAAGACCTTCAATATGACAGGTTGGCGGCTTGGCTGGGCCGTGGGCAACGCCACCGCAATCAAGGGCTTGGGCCTTGTCAAGAGCAACGTGGACTCAGGCGTCTTCCAGGCCGTGCAGCTAGCAGGCATCGCAGCCTTGGAGGGCAGCCTCGAACCCGTCGCCGCCATGGGAGCCCTGTACCTCGAGCGCAGGAAGGCCCTTGAAGAGGGCCTCGACAAGGCGGGCATCTCCTACCTCGGGACGGACTACACCTTCTACGTCTGGGCCAAGGTGCCGCAGGGGCTGGGCTCCGCGGGGTTCTGCTCGAGGCTCCTGGAGCAGACCGGGGTTGTCGCCACTCCCGGGAACGGTTTCGGCCCTTCCGGCGAAGGCTACGTGCGCTTCGCCCTGGTCCAGGATGTCCCCAGGATAAGGGAGGCAGCGAGCCGCATCGCGGGGCTCAAGCTCTAAACGACGGAAATCTCACAGAATCGCATCGTATGCGGGGAACGCAAAGGCGCGGGTTACCTTAATGAAAAGGGAACCCGCGCCTTTTTGGATCCGGGAAAACCGCCCCGCGCTTAAAACGTCAACAAACGTGAATCGAGACGGAAATGTTGGCCGATAAACATTGCTCGCATCAAGGGATAATATCGCATAAATTTTTATTAGGCAAAATGTTAGACGAATTTATATAAAAACCGAGAACGCCTATGCCAAAAATTGAATGTTCAATGCATAGGGCTTGTTACCGTGAAAAAGGGAAAATGAGAGGCGTGTTTTGGGAAGATTTAACATAACAAAACAATCAGAATAAACAATGATAATAACGCATAACAACCAAAAGGCGATGGATTCCAAGCGCGATAAGGAGCTGATTATGCGCAAGCGGGTGTGCGAAATATCATCACAGCTGGAAATAGTTGAATATTATCATGAGCATGGGGATGGTTACGAGGGACAGCAAGGTTGAAATGGATACCACAAGCCCCCCGAAGGTGCTGTCCGAGCCGTGGTAGGCCGACATCAGGGCGATGTTGGCCGCGGCCGGCAGCGACGACTGCACTATGAAGACCTTGAGCATCAGGGGCGGCACGGGGATGATCGTCTTGGCAAGGAGAAAGACCACCAAAGGGCTTAAGACGAACCTTGCAAGCATCACGAAAACAAGGTCGCGGTCCGGTTTGAGGGACCCTATGGAGCAGGTCGCAAGCGTTGTCCCAATGAAGAGCAGGGCCAGTGGGGTGGTAAGGCTCCCCACCAAGGCGCAGGAGTCCATTATGGGCTTCCAAGGCATCCTGCCCAACAGAATCATCACGATCCCCAGCGCAAATCCCAAAAATGGAGGCGACAGTATGGCCTTCGCGGCCACAATGCCGCTGAATTTCTCTGGGGTCCTGACCCCGTCGAGGCTCAGGGAGTAGTTTCCGAGCGTCCAGAAGAAGGTGGTGTTGGCGAAGAAGTACAGGAGCACGTAGGGCACGGCCTGCTCGCCGAATAGGGCGATGTTTACCGGAAGCCCAATGAATATGGTGTTGGACGTTGCCGAGGCCACCGAGACCAGGCCGCGCCTTTCCCGCCTCACATGGAAGACGCGGACGTAGAGCAAAGCAAGCCCGAAGACCATCATTATGGAACAAATGGGCACAAGTGTGCCGTGGATCAGCTGTATCAGCTCGTTGCGGTCGAAGGAGCGCAGGACCGACACGAACAGGAATGGCGGCAGCGTGACCACGGTCACGAGCTTGGGGAAGAGCATCCTCGACTCGGGGCCGATGAACTTGGTCCTTGCGAGGATGAAGCCAAGGAGGCCCACGATGTACAGGCTAAGGACCCCCTCGGTTGTCTGCAGCAGCACTTTTCCCATGGCTCTTTTGCCCGTCATCGTAGTGGGGCCGGGGCCCCCTCCCCAGATTATAGCGCCATTCCCCAGGATACAAGCCCGGGGGGCCGTGCCGGCCCCCCCGGGCCGTCAACCCGGGCAAGGGTGGGGGGAGGAAAAAAGGCGGGGCCCAAGGGGTTTCCCCCTTGGGCCCCGCCATCGGTGTGCCTCCCACTACCGATTCATGGGATCGGATCCTCTGGAAGCCATTGGCTTAGGCCCCTGGCAATGCCCCGCTTAGGCGGGGTTAAGGCTGATGCTGATGTTCCCCGACCAGCGGCCGTCGCTGGGGAGCACGCTCAGGCTCTCGCCCTCTGTGCCGCCCATGCCGATGAGCATGGAGGCGTGCTCCTTGGGTATCAGCGCGAGCGAGAGCACTTGGTCCAGCGTGCGCACGGGCATGACCTTGATGCCGGATAACACCTCGTCCCCCATGCCCATTACCTCCTCCAGGTTCATCTCCGGGATAATGACGGTCCCTATCTTTGCCATCTTTGCCGCGAGCAGCTTCTCCTTGAGGCCCCCTACCGGGAGCACAAGGCCCCTGAATGATATCTCGCCTGTCATGGCGACGTCGGGCCTTACCTTTTGGTTGCTCACAAGCGACACGATTGCGGTCGCGAGAGCGACCCCGGCGGATGGGCCGTCCTTGGCTATGGCCCCTTGGGGCAGGTGCACGTGGATGTCGCGGTTGGTGAACCAGCCTGGGTCCAGGCTCCAAACGTCGGTCTGGGAGCGGACGTAGCTGATTGCGGCCTGCGCCGACTCCTTCATCACGTCTCCAAGATTTCCGGTGAGGGAGAGCTTGCCGGAACCCGGCATGCTCACGGCCTCAACGAACATGATGTCGCCGCCGCCTGGCGTCCAGGCGAGCCCGGTCACCACGCCCAGCTGGGCGCTGTCGGCGCGCTTTTCCATCCTGTGCCTCGGGGGTCCCAGAACCGACGGGAACTCACCTTGGGATATCGCGCTGTCGAAGGGGAGTCCCTCGGCCTTGGCCACGGCCCTGCTCCTTATGAGCGCGCTTAGGTAGCGGGTGAGCTCGCGGCAGCCTGCCTCCCAGGTGTAGCTGGTAACCAGGCCCTCGATGGTCTCGGGCGCGATTGTCAGCTCGCTCTCTGCGAGCCCGTGGCGCTTGAGCTCCCTGGGCCAGAGATGCCGCCTTGCTATCTCCACCTTCTCGTCCACGGTGTAGCCTCCCAGCTCGACCACCTCCAGGCGATCCTTAAGGGGTCCTGGTATGTGCTCCAGGACGTTGGCCGTCAGTATGAAGAGCACGTTGGAGAGGTCGAAGGGCAGCTCAAGGAAGTGGTCGGTGAAGCTCTCGTTCTGCTCGGGGTCCAGGGCCTCCAGCAGGGCGGCTGCGGGGTCGCCCTGGGCGCCGTGGCCCATCTTGTCCAGCTCGTCCAGGAGGAAGACCGGGTTGTTGACCCCGGCCTTCTTGAGCCCGGCCAGGATCCTGCCGGGCCTTGCACCCACGTAGGTGCGGCGGTGGCCCCTGATCTCGGCTTCGTCCTTGAGCCCACCCAGCGAGAGCCTCACGAACTTCCTGCCCAGGGACTCGGCGACCGATCTCCCGAGGGAGGTCTTGCCCACGCCCGGAGGGCCAGTGAGGCACAGTATGGGGGTCCTTGCGGTGTCGGCGGTGAGCTTGTGGACGGCCAGGAACTCCAGGATGCGCTTCTTGACCTTGTCCAGGCCGTAATGATCCCTGTCCAGGATCTCCCTGGACTTGGCGATGTCCCCAGAGTCCTCGCTGCTCTCGTTCCAAGGCAGGTCGGCTATCCACTCCAGGTAGTGCCGCATGACCCCGTGCTCGGCGGTCATTGGCGAGGTGCCCTTGAGCCTCTCCATTTCCCTGTCGGCGGCATCCCTAGCGTCCTTGGGCAGGTTCATGGAAGCGAGCCTTTCGAAGAGGGCCTGGTTGCCGTGGGCTCCCTGGTCCTCGGACTCACCCAGCTCGGCCTTGATGGCCTTGAGCTGCTCGCGAAGGTGCATCTCCTTCTGCCTGCGCTCCATGCCGTCCTCTATCCTCTTGCTGATGGCCCGGCCGGCTATGCGGTTTGAACGCTCTATGGTGAGGTACTCGATGAGCTTGAGGTAGCGCTCCTTTAGGTCGTCTATCAAAAGGTACTCGGCCTTCTCCGGGCTCTTAAGCGGCAACGCCGCCATCAGGAGGTCGCAGAGCACCGTGGGCTTGTCGTCCAGCAGGTGGTTTATCTTGAAGGAGTCCACCGGGACCCCTGGCACCATGGAGATTATCTCGGTGTAGAGCCTCTTGGCCTCGAATATGAGAGGCAACAGTTCCTGGTCGTTCTGGCAGTCCTTCTCGGGCAGCTGGTTGATAAGGGCCACGGGTATGTCGCCGCTCACGATCTCGTTCAAGGCGATGCGGGAGATGCCCTTCACGTAGACCTTGAGGAAGCCGTTCTCGGTGGGGGACACGTCCGTTATCCTTACGGCAACGCCGACCTTGTAGAAGTTGTCGGCCGAGAGGTTGTCGGTGTCCACGTCCAGGCTCTTGAGTGCGAAGAGGGCCATGAGCCGGTTGGAGTTGTAGCTCCTTTCCACAACCAGCCTCGAAACGGACTCGTCCACCGATATCGTTGAGTTCAGATGGGGGAACGAGTTGAGGCAGGCCATGGGCAAGAGGTTTATGAAGTCCGGAAGCCTTTGTTCGGCCTTGGGGCGGTCATTGGTTGCGCCCTCGGCCTCCGGACAGCACTGGTCTGGTCTGCATTCTCTTTCTTTCATTCGTCCTCCTTGCGGCCCGGCCATTTTGCGCCGTGGCTTTTGTTAGAGGATTCCCTTCCGCAGGGATTCCGAGTGCCGAGGCCTCCATCTTGGTTCGGGGGCCAGGGCTTTCCGCTTGTTGAATAGGTCTTGGCTTGGTTGGTTAAGAGGTTGGGTATGAAGAGTTGACATTTAGAAAAAGTACTTGAAGCCTGAAAACTTCCTAACCAAGAATAAAGATAAGCACTGGAACTTGATTTGACAAGGGGTCTTTCCTCGGATTTTCTTTGATTATCAACTAATTGGTTGATAATGGGGCATTTTTCACATAAAAAAATTATTAAAAAAATTTTTATATGGAAAAATCGTACTAATATTGTTTCAAATATTTATATGTATTAATGATTAATTATGTATAAATATATATATTAATTTATAAAAATATATAATTTACCAAGGCGGTTATAATTAAAAAAAGTAATAAAACTTAATTTTATAAATTTAAAAACGTTGACTCAGATCTCCTTTCGTCGGAAAATACCGGCAAAAATGTGGATTTATGGCAAACTTGCGTTTGTTTGACAGACATGCGCCTCTCTTAATTACTCCATATAAAAGATGGCAATCAAACTATTTTATATGGAAAATCAGCCGTTTATGTCGAAATTTTGCCCTCTTAGCTTGTCAACGTTTCTTGTCCAGATTCCGAGAAGGCGGAGGCGGGGCCGCCCGCCCCTGGGCGCGGTTAGGGCTGGGCGCAAGCCCAAACAGGCGCCTTGGCTCGCGTAGGGTGCTGGGATGGAAGCTTTCCGGGTGGGTTTGGCGAGGAAGCTAAGGCGGATGGATGCTGAGACGGATGGATGCGTTGGCGGACGGAGGGCGTTTTGGCGGATGGGAGATAAGGCGGAAGGAAGCTTAAGAGGATTGACTGGCGGGCAGAGCGGTGAGGGCTTGCGGGGTCGGCCTCGGGCAATGCGTTGCGCAGGGGCCAAAACCGGGTTGGGCATGTGGCCCGGCGAAATCGAAGCCCCTAATGATTATGATATGCCCTGTCGGGATTTGCGCAAGCGAACGCGTCAAGTAAGCATTGTCATCTGGAAATTTCGCGCACAACTTAGATAAATTCTTTACGATGAATCGTGAAAATGCAATGGATTCGCCAAATTCGGGGCGTGTCAGGCAATCAGGGCAAAATATTTGCGGGCTTACCCGCTGGGTCCCCCCATTGCGGCCCCGCAAGGGGCTGCGATGGAGGGCTTTAAATTTTTCCCCTCTGGTAGTATGGTGTGTGGATCCATGGGGGGGTCGTATCAACCCCGCCTCAGGGGGAAAGCACGCCGTCATGCCGTTAAGCCGTTACCAGAAAGGTGCCCTGCTCACCCTGCTCGCGGCCTTCTTCTTCGCGGGCAAGACGATACTCGTCAAGCTCGCGTACTTGGAGGGGGCCGACCCGGTGTCGCTCATCGCCCTGAGGATGTGCATAGCCGGGGCCTGCTTCATCTTCATACTCGCCTTCAACCTCGCGCGAGGACGCTGGAAGCTGGATCTCGGCCGAAAGCAGTGGCTCATGGTCGCGATCCTCGGGATCATGGGCTACTACCTATCCGCCTATCTGGACTTGTTGGGCCTCTTTTACATAGACGCGACGCTGGGGCGCATGATCCTCTTTCTGTACCCCACAATGGTTGTCATAATCCATGCCGTCATCGTGCGGGAGATGCTCCCAGGCAGGGTTGTGCTCGCCCTGGCCCTGTCCTACCTGGGCCTGGTGCTGATGATGGCCCCCAACCTAGGCCCGGGGCCCCAGGAAGGATTCTGGAAGGGCTGCGGGCTGGTCTTTCTCTCCGCCTTGGTCTACTCCTTCTACCTGACAGGCGTGGACAGGTACTTCGGTACCGTCAACATGGGCCTCTTCATCTCCCTTGCGATGTGCTGTTCCTGCTTGGTGGTCTTCGCGCAATACATCATAGCCTCGCCGGTCACAGGCCTTCTGGATTTCAATGCGAAGGTGTACATATACGTCCTTATCCTCGGCACGCTCAGCACGGTGCTTCCCATCTACGCCATGAGCATGGGGATTGCCCTCATGGGGGCCTCCAAGGCCGCCATCTACAACATGACCGGGCCAATAATGACCATGTTAATGGGTGTTGCGCTCTTGGGCGAGCGGCCCGGGTTGCTGGGCTTCTTGGGTGCCCTGATGATAATAGTGGGCGTAGCGAAGGCTAGGCCGGCAGGGTCGAAGGGCCCCAAGGCCGCTGGTAATGATGCCTTGGAGCTTGGGAAGGAAGCCGGGGAGGAAGTTAGTGGGGAAGCTCGAGAGGAAGTTAGTGGGAAAGTTAGGGAGTGAGCTTATGAAGGAAGCCGGGGGGAAGCCGGTAACGAGCCTGGGAAGGCGGACAATCCGGGAAACGGGCCTCAAAGGGCCTAGCACGCGCCCTTTGCGAGGGCTACCAGCAGGGTGCCCAAACAGTTAACCATGGCGAAGATTCCATCCAGTTGAAGATAATAATGGATGTTTGAATCGAAGTTGTAACGGATCTGTGGTGGGAACTCGCTGTCGCCAGGATCCATGTAGCAGTAGAGACCCACATAAGGCAGGGCATGCAGGCTAAATGACAGTCGGCCCGTGGGGACCGCCCCGATGGAACTTGCGGCCTCCAAAAGTGCCAAGGGCCGGTCGGCGTAGGCCTCTGCCACGGGCGCCTTCATGAGCTCGTGCGGGCCCTTGAAGAAAAGATCTCCAGAGGGTATTTCCCGAGGCGCGACCTCCACGCCCGAGAGTCCCGGGGCAGGGCCATTGGCGGCGTTCACCAGGTAGGAGAGCATGACTATCGCGGCCTGGTAGCCAGGCTGCGGCGTACCTTCCGGCGGGAGTATCGACCTGTCGCCCTGGCGCACCTCATAGACGGCTCCCAGGAAGGGCAGGGAGTGCGCTGGTGCCCCTTTGGGGTCGAAGGAGAGAGTAGCCCCTGAACGGTCGGCCACCTCCTTGGGGTCCAAGGCCGCAAGATCGTCCCACAGTACGTGGTTCACGATACCGGCGTACTGGTTTTCCAACTGTTCGGTTACTTGTTCCGTCATGGTATGACGATGTTATTCGGGAGGATTGCGGCCTAGGTGAAACAGCCGCCTTGGCAGCCGGAGCAGTCCACGATGGGGGGCGGGAGCAGTTTCTCGGCCTCGACTACGAAGCCGGAGTCGAATCCGTTGGTCTGGTAGTCGATGGTGACGCTACCGGTCTTCTCCATGAGATCCTTCCTGATTAT
>JAITKK010000020.1 GCA_031278475.1 Deltaproteobacteria bacterium | reverse complement strand
CTTTGAAGACAAATGGCCCTTGTTTGCATTTTACCCATGGATGGTAGTGAAAAACCGCATTTTGCACGCCAAACAGGGCCGATGCCCTTTTCTTTTTCAAGGGGCTGTCATAAACTGTTATCGTGTGATAAGTCCGGCGCAAAGCCAAGGATCCGGTTATGCCTTGGCCCCTGGAACCAAAAAAAGCCCACATACCGTCCCATGGCCCTTAAGCCTATTTTTCCTGACCCCCGTCCAATGTCTTGGGCAGGGTACTCGGGCCTCTCGTTTTGAGTTTGCATCCGGGCCCCCGGCACTAAGGCGCCCGCATTCGCTTAGGATCGCGGTTACTATTTTGATGGAATCCCTCAAAGGCATGAACGCGCTGACCCTGGTCTTCGCGTCCCTGTGCGTCTTCGCGATAGCCTACCGGTTCTACGGGGTCTTCCTTGCCAGGAAGGTCCTGAGGCTGGACAAGAACAGGTCCACGCCCGCGAAGCTGTTCGAGGACGGCATAGACTACGTCAAGACCAACAAGGCGGTGGTGTTCGGGTTCCACTTCTCCAGCATATCGGCCGCGGGGCCGCTGTTGGGGCCGGTCCTGGCCGTGCAGTTCGGGTTCATGCCAGGGGCCCTGTGGATCTTGGTCGGCTGCGTGCTCGCGGGGGCGGTCCACGACATGGTGGTGCTCTTTGCGGCGGTCCGCCACAAGGGGAAGGGGCTTCCGGCCATCGCCGCTACCGAGATAGGGAAGTTCGCGGGCGTCACCGCCTTCTTTTCGGTCATCTTCATCCTGGTGCTTACGCTCGCGGTTTTGTCCATATCGGTCGTTAACGCCATGAGCGACTCCCCCTGGGGCACCTTCACCGTGTTCATGACCATGCCCATCGCCATAGTCATGGGGCTGGTGCTCAGGTACTGGCGGCACGGCTCGGTGAACTTCATGACCGTGGTGGGGGTCGTGCTCCTCCTTGCGACCATACTGGTAGGCCCGGTGGTTGCCTCCAACAAGATCCTTTCGGATATCTTCACCCTTGACAAGGGCACCTTGAACTGGGTCATCCCGCTCTACGCCTTCATAGCCTCGGTGCTCCCCATCTGGTTCCTGCTCACGCCCAGGGATTATCTGTCCAGCTACCTGAAGATTGGGACCATAGTCATCCTCGCCGTCAGCATCCTAATAGTAAGGCCGACCCTGCTGATGGACCCGGTCACCCGCTTCGTCTCCGGGGGAGGGCCCAACATCCCGGGGCCTGTGTTCCCCTTCCTTTTCATAACCATAGCCTGCGGGGCCTTGTCCGGGTTCCACGCCATCATAGGGACCGGGGCGACACCCAAGATACTAGCGAACGAGGAAGACATCCTCTTTGTGGGCTACGGGGCGATGCTGACCGAGGGCTTTGTGGCAATCGTTGCCTTGGTGGCCGCATCCTGCCTGATACCGGCCGACTACTTCGCCATTACCGCGGAGGCCCAGAAGTTCGCGAAACTGGGCCTCGACACGGTGGACCTCCCGGCCCTGTCGGCCGCCGTCAGGGAGAACCTCCAGGGCCGCCCCGGCGGGGCGGTCACCCTGGCGGCCGGCATGAGCAGCATATTCTCCCAGATACCCTACATGAGCGGGTTGGTGTCCTATTGGTACCACTTCTCCATAATGTTCGAGGCGGTCTTCATCATCACGGCAGTGGACACGGGCACCCGGGTGGGCCGCTTCTTCCTCCAGGAGGGCCTGAGCCGCTTCCACCCCAAGTTCGCCGACAAGGGCTGGTGGCCCGGGATTATAGGTACCTCCCTGGTCTTCACCTGCGCCTGGGGCTACCTGGTGGTGACAGGGGACATCTTCACCATATGGCCGCTTTTCGGCATGAGCAACCAGCTGCTTGCCTCCTGCGCGCTCATAATATGCACGAGCATGCTCATAAGGCTAAAAAGGCTCCGCTACGCCTGGTGCACGGCGGTGCCGGGCTTCTTCATGGCCGGGATAACCCTCTGGGCCGGCTACATCCAGATCTTCCGGCAGAGCATCCCCAACGGGAACTACGTTTTGGCGGTGCTCGGAATCGTGATAGTCGTTCTCATGATCTCGGTCATAGTGGCTACCGTCATCCGCTGGGTGGGCCTCCTTCGCACCAAGGGGGGCTTTGTGGACCACTTCGGCGACCAGGTGCTGGCCCTGACCGAGGATTGACCCGGGCCCCTTTCGCGGGTGCCGGGATGGCCCCTTCGCGCGAACCGGCAGGGGGACGCCAATGGGCTTGAGCCAATGGGCATGCCCCAATGGCCTGGGCCGGGGCCAGGGCCGTGGCAAGGCCCTATGTTTTGATCCCGGTCAAGCATGTAGTGTTTAGGATTTGGTGGGGCAAAGGATCCCGCCCTGCCTTTATCTCCTCGAAGATGGGGGTTTGTTGGCTTTGACGCTCACCCGCATTCCTTTAAGGGGCCTCTTGGCCCTGCTCGGCCTGTGCCTCGCGCTGGCCTGGGTTCCCTCCTGCGAGCCCATCAAGAAGGACGGGGAAAGGGACGTCCTGGGCTACATCCGGGATTTCAGGACCATCCCCGGCATAACCGAGACCGAGATAAACGCCATCCTCACCTTCCAGGCCAAGGGCCAGACCTTCAGCTTCGGCACCCAGATCTCCTCCGAGGCCTTCGACGACTCGAGCGGTCACAAGGCCGGGTTCCTGATAGCCTTCTCCGCCTTCCTGGAGGAGCTCCTGGGCCTGGACTTCCGCCACGCCTTCTACGAGCGGGGCATCCTAAGGGACGCCTTGGAGGCCGGTTGGCTTGATTTTGCCTGCGAGGTGGAGTGGAAGGGCCAGGACGAGGGGAAGCCCCACTTCCTGACCGATCCCATCTACGACCGGGTGGTGAAGGTCTTCAAGGTAAGATCCACCGGCGACCTGAGGACGCTCGCAAAGACGAGGCCGGTCCGTTTCGGCTTCGTGGAGGGGGCGAACATCCAGGAAAGGGTCATCGACGCGACCAACTTCCCGGTCGTGCCCGTTGTCCTGGGGAGCTACCAGGAGTCAGCTGCCAAGCTCCTGAGCGGCGAGATAGACGCCTTCTTCGAGGAGTCCGGGGCCTATGCCTTCTTCGAGTCGGTCGAGGGCATAATATCCGAGGACTACTTCCCGCCAATCGATCTGCCCCTGTCCCTTGGCACCTACAACCCCGAATACCAGCCCATAATATCCGTCACCCAGAAGTTTTTGGAGGCCGGGGGCTTCGAGTACATAGCCGAGCTCTACTCCAGCTCCCAGCTTCTGAACCAGCGCTTCCTCTTCGAGGTGTCCCTGAAAGACACCGACAAGGCCTGGCTTTCCGAAAGGCTGGCCTCAGGCAAGCCCGTCCTGGTGGCTGCCGAGTCCGACGACTACCCCGTGAGCTTCTACAACCAGCAGCTGGAGGAGTTCCAGGGCATAGCCCACGACGTGCTCAGGGAGATATCCCAGATAACGGGGCTTACCTTCAAGATAGCCAACGAGCCCGGAACCACCCCGGAGGCCCTGGAGAGCATGGTCTACTACGGGGAGGCGGACGTGCTCGCGACCTACAACTTCATGGGGGACCTGGGCGGCTTCCTCCTGGTCCCAAGGCCCCACTCCTACGACCGCTACGCCCTGCTCACGAACTTAGAGAGCAAGGAGATCCAGTTCAACCAGATCTTCTACGGGACCGTGGGCCTCGTCCGGGGCGACAGGAAGAGCGACCTCTACCGCAAGTGGTTCCCCAACAGCCGCAACATCATCTACTACCGCTCCATGGAGCTGGCCCTGCAGGCCCTGCGCCGCCAGGACATCATGTACGTCATGGGGTCCACCAACCTGCTCCTTAGCCGGACCAACTACCGGGAGGATCCAGGCTTCAAGGCGGGGCTCGTGTTCGAGTACCATGTGCCCTTCGGCTTCG
This sequence comes from Deltaproteobacteria bacterium, assembly GCA_031278475.1. Classification (GTDB taxonomy): domain Bacteria; phylum Desulfobacterota; class Desulfarculia; order Adiutricales; family Adiutricaceae; genus JAISMF01. The sequence goes on along the minus strand of JAITKK010000020.1, from coordinate 8,394 downwards.
CGGTGTCCCAGGAGCTGGTGGAGCTGAGGGCCGTCCTGTCCAATGCCATTAGCCTAGCCGCCGTGGGCCAGGCCAACGAGCGCTGGAACTCCAGGATGTTCGACTACAACCGGAAGTTCCTAAGGGACGTCATCCCCTACCTGGGGGTCTTTTTGGCGTTGCTTCTTTTGGTGCTCCTGGGGCTTGTCTACGAGAACCGCAAGAACCGGCGGCTTAACCGCAACCTCGAGGGCTTGGTGGACGAGCGCACCAGGAAGCTCTTGGCGACCCAGGTGGACCTCGAGCAGGAAAGGCAGCTCTTCCAGCGGATACTGGAGTCCTGCCCCATCTGCTTCACCATAACCGTTGATAACAAGATAAGCTTCCTGACCCCCTTTGCGGCCAACTACCTCAAGATGGGCGAGGGCGACGCCCTCAAGGACGGTTTCGTGGTCAAAGAGGAGCTGGATACCGCCCTGAAGACCCTTGAGAACGGGGATTCCATCAACTGGCAGCCCATGAAGGTGAAAAGGGGGGACGGCGTCGTGAGGGAGGTGCTCGTCAACAGCTTCTCCTCCGACTACTACGGGAAGACCGGCATCATGACCTGGCTCACCGATGTGACCGAGCTCAGGGAGAACGCGAGGGACCTCGCCCTCGCGAGGGACATCGCCGAAGACAGCGCCAAGGCCAAGAGCGAGTTTTTGGCCAACATGAGCCATGAGATAAGGACCCCCATGAACGCGATAGTGGGGCTCACCCAGCTCACCCTCCAGACCGAGCTCCAGGACACCCAGCGGGACTACCTTGAGATGATCCAGGCCGCAGCCAAGTCGCTTTTGGGAATAATCAACGACATATTGGATTTTTCCAAGATAGAGGCCGGGAAGCTCACCATGGAGAACATCGAGTTCCAGCTCGAGGACGTGGTGGACTCGGCCATAACCCTGTCGACGGTCCGCGCAAACGAAAAGAACCTGGAGCTGATACTGGAGATATCCCCCTCGGTGCCGACCTCCCTCGTGGGGGACCCCATGCGCCTGGGACAGGTGCTGAACAACCTCATGAGCAACGCCATCAAGTTCACGGAGAAGGGCAGGGTGACCCTGAAGGTCACCCCCCTCCAGGAGACCCAGGAGCAGGCCATACTCAAGTTCAGCATCCAGGACACGGGCATAGGGCTTACCGAGGAGCAGATATCCAAGCTCTTCACCGCCTTCAACCAGGCCGACAGCTCGGTAACCCGCCGTTTCGGGGGGACCGGCCTGGGGCTGGCCATCTCCAAGAGGCTGGTGGGCATGATGGGGGGCGACATCTGGTGCGAGGGCAAGCCCGGCGAGGGCTCGACCTTCTCTTTCACGGGGATATTCGGCGTCCACGACTCCGACAAGCGCTACGCCAGCCAGCAGGAGGACTTCAAATCCCTTACCGTCATAGCCGTTGACGACTACCAGCCCGCCCTCATAGTGCTGGCAAAGGAGCTTGAGACCCTGGGGCTCAACGTGCTCTCTGCCGAAAGCGGCCCCCAGGCCGTGAGCATCCTAAAGGACCGGGCGGAAAAGGGCATGCCCGTGGACGTCGCCTTCCTGGACTGGAAGATGCCCGTCATGGACGGGATTGAGACGGTTGAGCGCCTCAAGGGCGAGCTGCCCCCGGACAAGATCCCCATCACCATAATCATCACCGCCCACGACCGCTCCGAGGTGTCCGAGCTTGCCGAAAAGGTTGGCGTCAAGGCGATACTGGAAAAACCACCCAGGATATCCAGCCTCCTGAACGTCCTAAACGACACCCTGTCCCAATCCCCCAAGCGGCTCAAGAAGCCCAAGCGGAAAGAGGACATGGACGCCTCGTCTGTCGCCCACCTGAAAGGCTCCCGCATACTCCTTGCCGAGGACAACGAGGTGAACCAGCTTGTGGCCAAGAGGCTTCTGAAGAACGCTGGCTTTGAGGTGGACATAGCCAACAACGGCAAGGAGGCCTTCGAGAAGGTCCTGGGCCAGAACTACGATCTTGTGCTCATGGACATCCAGATGCCCGAGATGGACGGGCTCACCTCCACCAAGGCCATAAGGGCCCTTCCCGGCTACGAGGATCTTCCCATAGTCGCCATGACCGCCCACGCCATGAGCGGCGACAGGGAGATGAGCATATCCGCCGGCATGAACGACCACATTACCAAGCCCATAATCCTAAACGACCTGTTTGCGGCCCTCAACAAATGGATAAAGAAAGACGATTTGCACGCGCCCGGCGTATCCTGAGGCTGGGCTTAAGCTTTTGGCCCCTGGCCTTTGGCCATTGGCTTTTGGCCATTAGCTTTTGGCCATTGGCTTTTGGCCATTAGCTCTAGTTGGGGATTGCAGCCATAAATACTAGCGCAAGTCCCCCGCGTCCTGTTAATACCCGCAAAACTCCGCCAATACCCGCAATTGCCCGTAATGACCGCAAATATCCGGTCCGTCGATTCGACCAATACCCCACAACTTCCCAAAATCCACCCACTTACCCGCGTTTTTTACGCACAGGGCCAGGCCTTAAAGCTGAAGGGAGCCGTCCCCATGCCATGTGCGAGCCTGCGCAGCAAGTCCAAAATCAAACGCTAAATAACGCCCAATATAACTACCTATTTTAAGCCCAATATAACGCCCAATATAACTCCCTCTGAATCCCTCCACGAAAAGCGGCTAATGCGCAGGCGCTTTGCCTTGTTAGGAAGGCACTTGGCATTATGGCATTGGGGCATTCGGACATTCCGGCATTGGGACATTGGGACATTGGGACATTAGGGCATTGTGGCATTGCTGCATTGGGGCATTAGGGCATGATGGCGCGCTGCCATCTTATAAAGCCCTGTGTGACTCTTGTGCGTCTTGTTTTTGGCCTTTTTAGGCTGCGTTAGGGCGGATTTGTTAAAAACAAAAGCCCGATTTCTGGAACTTGCCGCAAACCCACTCCAAGTCAGGTTCGGCTCATCTTAGGCCGCAACAATAGCTTAACGCCCTTGGCGCCTAATTTGCTCTAATATTATGTAGGCAAGTTGGCTTTTGCGGGCTTTCTCTCGCAAGGACTTTTCAGGACTTGGGGCTCGGGCCTTGGCCGGTGTGGGCCCCAGGGCGGCCGTTAGGTTCCTAAGGCCCCAACTTTCCCGCTTTGCGGGATAATCCGGGAAGGCCTGCTTGCTGCGAATGCTGTCTGTTGGTTCCTCTTTTGCGCGCAGGTGGTGTAATTTGCCTCTATTTTCAAAGCCTCCCTTTGCGGCCAAGGTTTTTGAGGCCGGCCGTTTAAGCTCTGCCGCGAATGGGATATAATAATTTTGAAAAGGGCATGCAAGGGTGCCCGGGGCCGCCCTTGCAAGGGCCAATGGCACTCGCATTTATGCCTCAAAGCCAAGCCTGCGCATAAAAGGTTAACCTAAAGTAGGCAAATTGAGCATAATCAGTCTGAGGCTAGCTTCTCTTCCTTTCGCCTTTAAGCAGCCCAGCTGGACCGGCTTGCCATTGGCCCAGACCTAACTCAATAAAATCAATGTAAAATTTTTATCCCCGCCCATACGGGCCCAGGATACGCAGTATTGGCCCAAGCCGTTGGGCCCAAGCCGAAGGAATGCCACCCAAGATGGCCGCAGTACCCCCAGCACCCTCAGCCCAAGCCAAGGCGGCAGCCCTTGATGCGGCCCGGGCGAAGGCCATTGTCGCGGAAGACAAGGATCTCGCGAAAGAGGTGCGGGCGGGGCTCCAGCTCCTTACGGTTGCCGTGAAGAACACGGCCCTCTACCCGGAGAACAGCAGGATCCGGGCGGCGTCGACCCAAAAGTTCCTGGACTGGATGGTGGCCTTCCTGGACGATCACGAGTCCCTGAAGCTCTTCGTGGACATGGAGGATTTCCTCTTCCAGGGTACTGTGGTCCTAAGCGAGAGATCCGGCGAGTCGGCCATAATCTTCCCATTCTTCCGGGACGGCGTGCAGTGGGTGGAGTTCCTGGAGGGTTTGGAGTCGGAGGAGCTTAAAAGGTTCCTTGAGATAATAACCCGCTTCCGCATGCTCAAGGAGGAAGACGAGGACGACCTTGTGACCGCCATGTGGGGCTCCGAGTTCCAGAACATCAAGTACAAGACCGCGAACGAGTTCTGGGAGATAGACCCCATCACCGAGATAGCCTCCATGAAGGTGGGCTTCGCCTCCCAGGACAGCCCGGACGAGTTGGAGGATGCCATGGGCCTGATGGCGGCGGCCAAGCCGGGGGAGCGTTCCTCCTCCAAGGCCAAAAACGCCATCGGGGCTTTGGTCAACTGGATGTCGAACCCTGGGCTCACGGACCCAGGCAAGGGTGGCATGTTCGGCGCACCCAGCGACTTGCTGCCCCCGAAGACCGGGGCCCCCCAGCCCGGGTCCGCCCCTGGGGCGGACCCGGGGGAGGGCGCCTCAAGGGCGGCCTCCTGGGATCTCAACGCCTCGGAGAAGTCCCTGATGGACCAGCTGCTCACCGAGGAGGCCAGGAAGGGCTTCCACGCCCTGGGGGTGGAGCTGATTTTGGCCCTTCTCCCCATAAGCCACGATCCCAGGAGCAGGCTCCAGATAATCAAGTTCCTTTCTGAGTCGGTCAAGTTCTCCCTCGCGAGGGCGGAGTTCACCTTGGTCATTGGCATACTTAGGCGGATGGGCGAGGCCACCCAGGCGGGGGATCCCGAGCAGGCCGAGCTTTTGCGGACCTTCAGGTCCAAGCTATCCTCCTCCGAGGTGCTCGCGGGTCTCACCCACTGCGAGGGCAACGCCCTGAACCTCCCCGTGGAGGAGAGGATTGGCCTCAACCAGTTCCTTGCCTACCTGGAGGAAGGGATATGGAAAACCTTGGCCGAGGTCGCGGCGGGCATTAAGGATCCCCACCTCAGGGAGCAGATACTGGGGGCGGTGGCCGACAGGGCCCACCTGGGCGGGGAGGAGCTCGCCTTGTTCGCGAGCCAGTCGCTCCAGAAAAACGACATCCTCATCCTGCTAAGGGACATCATCCGGAAGAACAGGGAGGGGGCCGGGCCCTTCCTGGTGGGCCTGAGCAGGAACGTGCAGCCCGAGATAAGGGAAACGGCCACCAAGCTGCTCTTGGAGGACAACCCCGGGCTGATAGTCAGCATGCCCCACATGCTCTCCGAGCCGGACCCGAGGCTTGCCCGGCAGATCCACTGGATACTTGGAAAGGCGCCCAACCCTGCCGTCGAGAAGATGGTCATCAAGTTCCTAAGGGACACGAGGGAGCTCCAAGTCAACCGCGCCCCGGAGACCTTGCTTCTGAACTTCCGCACCTTGGGCCTTGCCGCCTCCACCCAGCAGGCGGTGGAGTTCGCCTCCCAGTTCATAAGCCGGGATTTCAAGACATTCCTCGGCTTCAGCGGGGAAACCGACTTCATCTACCGCAAGGGCGCGCTGCTTGCCCTGATGCTGATGGCGCCCAACCTGGGCCAGGGGGAGATTTTGCACGATGTCTCCCACAGCTTCTTCAGGGGCCTGAGGAAGGCCTACGCCGAGGCCGAGGAGGAGGCCGCCCCCATCCTCCAGCAGCTCGCGAGGGGCAGAAGGCGCGCGGGCGGGTCCGAGGCCCCGCCCGAGCTGGAGGGGGTCAAGGTGGACGTGGAGGCGCTCCCGAGCATCGGGGAGGTCGCAAGCTCCGACAGCAAGCCCAAGGACATCAGGCGCATAAAGAGACTGGACGCCATCAAGGCGGAGAAGGTCAAGGCGACCCCGCCCCAGCCCAATGTCTACGCGAACGTCCCCAGGATCCCCGAGATACCGCCCCTGAAGGATGAGATCAGGCGGGTCAACGTCCCAGCCCCAGCCCCAGCCCAAGCCCCAGCCCCAGCCCAATCCCAGGGCCTGGGCCAAGGCCAGGCCCAAGGCCAATCCCCGCCCAGGGAGATCCGCAGGATAAGGCGCACCGACGGGGAGCCCGGGAAAAACCCCAGGAGGCCGGTTGCCAGCCCCCAGGGCAAGCCCCAGGGCTGAGCCCAAGGGCCCAGCCCTGGGGCTTAGCCTTGGGCCCGGCCAAAAGGGCCCGGGAGCGTGAATAGCGATGCCCAAAAGACCCAAAAGACCCAAAAGACCCAAAAAGACCTAATACCGCATAAGCACCAAGCGAGGCCGCATGCAGGCTGAGACAGCCAAAAAAGCCGCGAAGAAGGTCGCGACCCCCGGGGAGAAGCTCCTGCACAACATGTTCAGGCTGCTCCAGGTGGTCAAGATCCACCAGTCCAACAACAAGCTGTTCTCGGACAACGTGAAGCTGTTCCAGCAGGTCTTGGAGGAGATCTGGGGGATGACGAACGTGGCCAACTTCGCCCTGCACAGGGGGCGCTTCTACCTAAACGACGAGAGGATCGTCTACACCCCCACCATGTGGGCAACCTCCGCCAAGATGGCGGAGTACTTCCAGGCCCGGGGCATCAACGGCATCAAGTTCATAGACAGGGGTATCCTCAGCCAGGAGTCGATAGTTGGCTTCATGGACGTCTTCAACCGGGCGACCAAGGCCCCGGATCCCACCGAGTGGCTGGAGAAGGCCACCAAGGAGAACTACCCCTGGGTCGAGGTGAACAAGGACGACGACAAGGGTTTTTTCACGGAGGGGCAGGCAGGCGGCGACGCGGCCGCCGGTAGGTCCGTGGTGGTCCACGGGGCCTACCGCGAGAGCGCGGCCCAGGTCGCCAGGCAGACCTACTCCCAGGCGCTCACGGCCCTCCGCACCCTGGTCCAGAGGCTGGCCGCCGGGAAAAACGCCGGGGTCCAGAAGAGCAAGAGGGTGATAGAGCAGCTGATAGACATGCTCTTCGAAGACGAGACCAGCTGCCTGTGCCTAAGCACGGTAAGGGACATGGACGACCAGCTCTACACCCACTCCGTGAACGTTGCCATCCTGGCCCTCTGCGTCGGCAGGCGCCTGGGCCTGTCGAGGACCGCCCTGGAGCAGCTGGGCTTGGCCGGGCTCTTCTACGACCTGGGGAAGGCGGGCGAGCTCGAGCCCATCGCGGCAAGGCCGGAAAGGCTCAAAGGGGCCGAGCTGGAAAGGGTCCATGACCACGCCCTCCTAAGCGTGCTCAGCATAATCCGGATGAACGCCTCCCACGGCCTCAAGCACTCCGTGCTTGCGGCCGCGGGGGAGCACCACATGGGGATGGATCATTCGGGCTACCCCCATGTGGGCCGGGAGGATGAGCCCATTAGCATAAACGGGCGGATACTCGCGGTGGCCGACCAGTACGACGCCCTCACCTCGGTGCGCCCCTGGCGCGAGCCCTACGCCCCGCACGACGCCCTGGTGATGCTCATGAGGGAAGCGGGCAAAAAGCTCGACCCGGTGATACTTAAGTTGTTCGTGAGCCTTCTGGGCACCTGGCCCCCTGGGAGCGTCCTGGTGCTCGACACCCACGAGGTGGCCATGGCCCATTACACGCCCAGCCCCATGGTGGGGGCGAGGCCCATGGCCAAGCTCCTCAAGGCTTGCGAGGACGGTACCTTCAGCCCGGGGGCAAGCGTGGACCTCGGGGAGACGGATCCGGCAACCGGTTTGTACCTAAGGAACATCCTGAGCACCATCCACCCCTCGCGGCTTAACCTGCAGCCCGTGGAATTCCTGTTGCCGCAGGCCTGACGGCAGGGATAGGTTCGGCCCAAAGGGGGCTTTGCCCCCAAGGCCTCAAGTTGGAAAGGCAAGGACCAGGCGTCCAAGGCCAGGAAGTCTTCGCCTTCCCTGAAGGGGTCCTTGGCATCGGAAGGCACTCCGAGCTTCCCGGGGCCTTGGGAAGCGCGTTTGTCTTATCCGCCGTTTCGGGTATTTAGGAAATCCCCCCATCCTGCCGCAGGCCCTCCGCGGTTAAGCGTGATTCCCAAATCAATCCGTCCAAGACGGGCCAAAAGGGCCTGGGCCATTTGGCCCGTCATAAGGCGCCTTGTGTGAAAATCCACCGCTTTCCTTGCATGCGGTTATCTTCCTTGAATTGTCATCATAGCTCGCACCCTTGGAACTTTCCGGCCGGAAGGTATTGCCTTGACCCTTGGCTGCCTTAAGATCGGGAACCAATCATTTGCGGGGCTTTAGCAAAGCGCAGCTGCCGCATTAATGCACCTGTCCTTGGGTACGCCCTGGATCGTGCCTTCATGCCGGGGATAACTTGCGCTTGAAGGCGGGGAGGGTAGGGGGGTACGGGGGCTTAGGTTTCCACTCCCCCGACCCTTCCGTGTGAAACGATGAGAGTCCGGCAAGCTGCGTTTGGAAGGGTGTTTGCGGGCGCTTGGTGGCGATTGTGTCGGCTATGATTAAAAATAGCGGGGCCGGGGACTGTTCACAGGGAAACTCGCGAGCCGCAAAAGGCAACAAGCAATTGAATCCTGGGTAGTGACCGTTTCTTCCTCTCACTACCACTTATC
>JAITKK010000219.1 GCA_031278475.1 Deltaproteobacteria bacterium | reverse complement strand
GAAGAACTCCGAGCCCCGCACCTCCAGGCCAAGGGCGTCCGCCACCTGCCTCAGGCCCAGGGAGGGATCCCGCTGGACCCTGTCGTAGAGGTCCTCTATCCTGTCGACGGCCGCGCGCCTTGCCTTGCGCTCGCGGATCTCCCGCTCGAGCTCGGGTTTGGCGACTTCCAAGGGCGTGGTCTTGGGCGGGGTGTAGGATTCCACAAGGATTATGTGGTAGCCGAAGTTGGTCTCGATCGGCCCTATGGGCTTGCCTACGTTCGCGGCCCCCAGGCCGTAGACCGCATCCTCGAACTCCTTGACGGTAGCGCCCTTCCTGAGGGTCCCAAGATCCCCGCCCTTGGGGGCGGTGGCCGGATCCTCGGAGAGCTCCCTCGCGAGGGTGGCGAAATCCTCGGTCGCGAGCCTTGCCATGGCGTCGTCCGCCTTTTTGAGGACGGCGGCCTTATCCTCGGCGCTTGGGTAGAAGCTGGGGAACCTGAACAGTATGTGCCTCACCTCGGCCGAGGGCTGGGAGGTGAGCCTTGAGCGTTCCTCTTCGTACTGGGCGGATATCTCCTCGTCCGTCACCTCCACCCCGTCCAAGAACGAGTTGGGCTCGACCGTCACGTAGTCGGCCCTTAGCTCGGCCGGCCTGCGGAAGGCCTCCTTGTTGCGCTCGTAGTAGTCCTTGGTCTCCTCCTCGGTGGGCTCGAGCCCCTCGGTGAAGGACGCGACCGGGAAGTAGGCGTAGTTGAGCTTCACCTGGTCCTCCGTCAGGTGGTAGCGCTCGTCGAGCTCCTTGGTGGGTGTGAAGGCCAGCCCGTACACGAAGTCGGCGGTGGAGGTGACCAGCAGGTCGTCCGCGAACCTCTGCTCGAAGGTCGCGACCGAGAAATTGGTGGCCTGGCTCACGTACTGCTCGTAGAGCGATTTCCTGAACACCCCGTTCTCGTCCTGGAAGGCTGGCTGGGAGGTTATCTGGCGGACCAGCTCCTGCTCCGGGATGCTGCGCCCCGTCCCGGCGGCGAGCTTTCTCAGGACGTGCCTCTGGGTGAGGTTGGAAAGAGCCCTCTGGGCCGCGGCCTGGTTCAGGATGTCCGGATCGATGCCCTCGCCCTGGGATCTAAGCTGCTCCATCGCGTCCCGCTTCAGCTCGAGATAGTACTGGACGGGGATCTTCTCGTCGTCCATCACGATGTTCGATATCTCCCCGGTGTTCTGGCCGCCTACGCCCCAGAACACGAAGACCAGGGCTATGGCCCCGATGATTAGGAAGCCTATGATTCCGCCGGATCTCTTTCTGATGTAGTCAAGCATTTGAAAATCCCGGGTGTGCTAAGTATTTGCCCTGGCAGGCCTTTGGCCCCAACGTGTCCGTTTCGGGGGTGCTCGCTTTGCTGGGCAGAGGCGCGAATCCTGCCATTTTAGTATGGGAGGCGGCCTTTGGCAAGGCCAAAACGCAAGGCACCCAAGGGCCGGCCGGTATGGGAGGCCCCCTCCTTCGGGCCCCCGTGGGGGGCCCCCATGGGGCCTGGCCGGCACCTGCCTGACCCCTGCCTGACCCCTGCTTTGGCCCCTTCATTGGCCCCTTCATTGGCCCCTCTTCGCTCCCCGCTCCCTTGATCCGCGCCCGGCTGGGGCCTATAATCAATGTGGGGAGTTGGGGTTTTCCTTGATTTCGCATGCCCCCCCGCGCTTAGGCCCCCCCCCGGACCCTAACCCCAAAAAAAAATATTCCCAAGGAAGGCCCGGGGCCCTGGGCCCCCGGGGCCGAAAGGCGGCCTTTTTGGCCGGAAGCGCCATTTGTGGCGCCTCCGGCCACCCCAGGGGCCTGGGATTAGGGATTCCCGGGTATGTGTGCTAGACTTCCAACAAGAGATTTTCTTTCCCATGCCCCCCGTTGGGGGCCCCCGTCCGGAAGCCTTCCGGCCGGGTCCATAGGCCGCGCCCGGGGCCGCTTGGGGCCCAGGGCGCCGATTGATCCATGAGCGATGCCAATGCCACCAACGGCCTTCCCGGCCTGACCGGGACCCACGCCCCCGGGGCCGGGGAGGGGTCCCCCCCGGCCGTGCTGGTCCTGGCCGCGGGCCGCGGCACCCGCATGAGGTCCAACAGGCCCAAGGTGCTCCACGAGATCCTCGGCCGGGCCATGATAGCCTACGTGCTCAACGCCGCAAGGTACCTCGACCCCTGGAAGGTCTGCGTGGTGGTGGGGAGCGGCGCCTCCGAGGTGGAGGGCGCGGTGGAGGGTGTGGCTAAGGGCCAGGGCGTGTCCTTTGTCACCCAGGCCGAGCAGCTGGGTAGCGGGCACGCCGCGCTGCAGGCGGGGCCCGTCCTGGGCGACTACGGCGGCCCCCTCGTGATACTCCCCGGGGACGCCCCGCTCATATCCCCGCAGACGCTGTTGGACCTCCTTGAGGCCCACAGGGTCATAGGGGGCGATCTCTCGGTCCTCACGGTGGAGGCGGCCGACCCGGGCTCCTACGGGAGGGTGGTGAGGGGCGCCGACGGCTGGCTCGACAGGATCGTGGAGAGCCGGGACCTCACCCCCGCCGAGGCCCCAATCAGGGAGGTGAACTCCGGGGTGTACGTTGGCTCGGCCAAAAGGATATTCGAGGCCCTAAGGGACGTGAGGCCCGACAACGCCCAGGGCGAGTACTACCTGACCGACGTCGTGGCGCTTCTCAGGGCCAAGGGCCTGCGGGTGGCGGCCGTCATGGGGCCGGACCCCCAGGAGATCCAGGGGGTGAACGACCGGGAGGACCTCTGGAAGGCCCGGGAGATACTCAGGCTCAGGATACTTGATTCCTGGCTCAAGGCCGGGGTCACCATGGACGACCCCTACACGACCGTCATAGAGCCCTCGGTGAGGCTGGAAAGGGACGTGACCCTGGGGCCCGGCGCGATACTGCGGGGGGCCACCAAGGTCTGCGAGGGGGCTTCCGTCGGCCCCTACGCGGTGCTGGAGGATGCCCTCATCCCGCCCGGCGGGCGGGTCCCGCCGCACGCCTACCTGCGGGGCCCGGGGCGTTCGGCCCCGGCGGCCCGCGGGCGGCCCAGGCCGCCCAGGCACGGGCCGCGGGGCAGGGGAGGGCCCGGGGCGCGGGATTGACGCCAATGGCATTGACGCCACGGGCATCGGAGGCAGGTTGACACGGAACAGGGGTTTTTCGGCCGGGACCGACCCGTCGAGCACGGACCCACGGGGGAACGCATGGAACAGGAAACCCATCCATTGTTTCTGGGGGAGATAAGGGAGCAGCCGAGGGTCCTATCCAACACCCTCGCGCAGTACCTGGGCCCGGGTTACCACCTCAAGATGGTAAAGCCCCCCCTCGACGGCATCAGCCTCAAGAAGATAAACAAGGTGTACCTGACCGCGAGCGGCACAAGCTTCCATGCGGCCCTGACCGCCCGCTACCTCATAGAGGAACTGGCCGAGCTACCCACGGTGGTGGAGCAGGCCTCGGAATGCGGCCAGCACCAGCTGCTTGTGGACAACTGCACGCTCGCCATAACGGTCTCCCAGTCGGGGCGCAGCAAGGGCACCCTTAGGGCCTTGGAGCTGGCCAAGAAGAAGGGGGCCATCACCCTCGCGCTTGTGAACGAGCCCAAGTCGCCCCTTGCCACCCTCGCCCAGGGCTACATAACCACCTTGGCCGGGAGGGTGCTCACCCCCTCCTCCACCAAGGCCTTCTCCTCCCAGACCCTTGTGCTGGGGCTTCTGGCCTTCCGCCTTGCCCAGGCGAGGGGGCTCGCGGGCAACGGCTTCCGCGACGAGCTCCAGCGCATGGAGCGCCTGCCCGAGATCGTGAGGAGGGCCATCACCATCTGCGAGGAGGGGATAGGGCCCATAGCCTCCGCCCTTTTGGGCTACCAGCACCTGAACATACTCGCGAGCGGGAACCTGTTGCCCATGGTCTACGAGGGAGGGCTCAAGCTCAAGGAGGTGGCCAGGTTCTTCGCGGAGGGCTCGAGCGCCGGGGAATTCGGGCACGGGCCGCTCGCCATAGCCGGCCCGGAGTCCCCTGTCATGCTCCTGGCCTTCAACGACCAGGACAACGGCTCTGTCCACAAGGATCTCGCCCACGAGCTCAAGAGGCGGGGATCGCCGCTCATCATCATCACCGAGGATGGCCCCTTGCGCAACAACGGCCTGTTGGGCCTTGCCGACCACTCCATCCTGCTCCCGCAGGCCCCGCCGCTCATGAGGCCCCAGGTGGCGCTCATCCCCTTGCAGCTCCTTGCCTGCCGCATGGGCCAGCTCAAGGGCCTGAACGTGGACAACCCAGGGGGGCTTTTGTACCAGGCCGCCTACTCGGAGCCCGACGAGGACAGGGCCGCGGAGTCTTATTTCCAGGATCCCAAGGATCAAAGAAGGCTGGTGTCCTAAAAGGGGATAGCATTGCGCGGCCCTAAAACTGTGGTTGCGCACAAAGCGTGAAGGGCGGAGCAAACCTAAAGTTCGACAATATAATTCCTAAGTTATGACACGCTATCTGGCAAGCATGTTGCTAAAAATGTGATTATTTCTAATTTACACCTGATGTGTAGCACTGCGATATCATCATATCATTAAAATATCCCGCCAATTACCTTAAATGCAATGCTAAACGCTTCCAAGCCAGCCTACAGGCCACTGTTCGGTTCCTGCGACGATGCGCATTCCAAGAAATTCATGGATAGCCATATGAACGACTGGCCCGTGGTCATAAGGGAGCAGGTCTTCCCAAACCTTCCGGTGCGAGAACTGGAACACTTATGCTGTAAGAGCAACGGCCGCATCACGCACAGCCTGTGCACCCTTGTGGGCCTAATGATCATCCAGCAGTACTTCGACTTCACCGACCACATAACCCTCAAGTTCCTCAAGCACGACACCAAGGCTAATTACGCCCTCCGGATCGACTGCGTGCGCAACGACACCGTGAGTGGGTGCCGCAGGGCCTGGGTCAAGTTCAGACGGAAGGTCATAAACAAACACATGCTGAGCGGCATGGTGGCCAAATATGTTTGAAGTGATTAAACAACTTGGTATTTTAGATCATTTTTAGGAAAAGGATTTTGACATGTCAGCAATTGAATGTCCCGACTGTAAAAGTGGCGTTTCCAGTGAGGCAGAGACATGCGTATTCTGCGGATATGTTTTTAAACCTAAAAAATCCGCTGACAGCTTCATGTTGCATCTTTTAATAAGCACACTTACAACATTATGTGTATTATTCGTAGTGGTTATATTGCTTCATTTCACAGGTATATTAAATCACATCATAAAAGCAACTGGACTTATTCCTGCTTACAAATGCGATGACGAAGATAGTGTGAATACTGCTCTCAGAGTCGTAAATGAAAAGTTCCTTAAAGAACGATTTAGCTCATCAGAGATATCCAGAATTCAGGCGAAATTTAATTCGATCAGAACTTTATCTCAAGATAATGATGCCGGAACATGCGTCTGCCGCGCAGATCTTGTTCTCATAAATCCTCACGATGGCGGAGAAAAAGAAGTAACTGCCGATTACACTACCTACAAAATTAAAGATGGCCTTTCTGTTGAAGTTAGACTTACGCAACCTATTATTTTCTGAAAGTTTGCTTAATTTGTAAGCACTGGATTCTTAGTTTTTATCTCAAATTGTTTATAAATATTATATCCTATGTCAGCTAATTCATTATTTGCAGAACTTAGAAAGTGAATTTCATCATGCTTATTGAATGCCCCGATTGTAAGAAAAATATTTCCAGTGAAGCCGTCAGTTGCATATTTTGTGGCAACGTCATTAAACCCAATTCTTCTACAATTCATCCAATTACCGCTAAATTTGCTTCATTTTTCGGAGAACTTTTAGCAGTGTTAATATTACTGGTAGCTCTTCAATATTTGGGAATAATTAATATGAACGGCATTCTGAAGCATATCGGGTTGAGTCCCGTAATTGACTGCGCAGATGATGCCGCAGTGAAGTTAACTTTGCGGCTATTCAATGAACAAATCCTTACAGAAGAGTACTCCAGCGAGATGGTATCCCTGATGAAAGCTAGGCTGGATTTGGATTCGATCAGAACCATGGCCATGGACAAAAATGCCGGAAGATGCGTTTGCCGCACTGATCTAATTATAAAGAATCCTTACAATGAGTCTGAGTCAACTGTGCCTATAGAGTATGCTACATACAAAGTCAAAGAAGGTATGCTAGTAGAAGGCAAAACTCTCTCCCGCTTGAATTTGTGACAGATTCTTCAAAAGATTTTTTGATTCAAAATTCGTGGATCATTTTCTCAGTTTCTGCCCGGTTTTCGCCAGATACTTCCGAAAAAGTTTTGTGCCAACAATCCCTTCAGGATTCCAAGTTGTAAGAATCAGTGGTTTTAGCCTTGATAGGCATTCGGGGATGCCGGCTGCGGCTGTCACTGCCACTTGACTATCCCACCGATAGTTGCTAGAATCCGCTGTCTTTGGTTTTTAGCCCATGGCAATCTATAATTATAATCAGGGTTAAGGGCTGCCCTAGCCCCGCCCGAGCACAGAAAGGGTACGGTTCTTGCGAGTCCTATCAGGCATCCAACCTTCCGGAAAGCTCCATATCGGCAACTATTTCGGCATGATGCGGTCCATGATCAAGTGGCAGGACCAGAGCGATCTGTTCTGCTTCATAGTGAACCTGCATGCCCTGACCACGGTTACCGACGGCCCCCAGCTTGCCAAGAACACTTTGTCGGCCGCGGCGGATTTTCTGGCCCTTGGGCTTGACCCGGAAAAATCCCACTTCTGGGTCCAGGGCGACGTCAAGGAGCACGCCGAGCTCACCTGGATCCTCCACAACTTCACCTCCATGGGGCTCTTGGAGCGCAGCCATTCCTACAAGGACAAGGTGGCAAGGCATCAGGTGGCCCACCACGGGCTCTTCTCCTACCCGGTCCTCATGGCGGCCGACATCCTCCTCTACCAGTCGGATCTCGTGCCCGTGGGCCGCGACCAGAAGCAGCACCTGGAGATAACCCGGGACATTGCCGGTTCCTTCAATAACCTCCACGGCCCGGTCTTCACAATCCCCGAGGCGGC
>JAITKK010000146.1 GCA_031278475.1 Deltaproteobacteria bacterium | reverse complement strand
CCTATGTATGGGATGCGCCCTCAGTCGCCCAAAAAGGAGTCCATCCTCTCCTTCCACTTGGAGATGTCCCTCACGGTCACTATGTCCACCGAGCCGCCCTGGAGCTCCCCGCCGTAGGCCTCGGTGCTCTCCTCGAGGACGCCCTCTAGGGCAAGGTATTTCTCCTTGAGCTCCTCCAGCAGCCCGGGCTCGGCATCCCAGAGCCCGCGGCTCTCGGCCTCGAGCAGGCGCCTGCCGATCTCCTCCAGGGCCCAGGGGTTGGCCTTCTCGAAGAACTCCCGGTTGGCGGGGTCGAGGAAGTAGGTGCGGGTGAGCTCGTCGAAGACGGCCCCGTCGACCTCCTTGGTGGTGGCCTGCCAGCCGAAGGTGTTGGTTATGCGCCTGGATATGTCCGCGGCCCCCTTGTAGCCGTGGGCCTTCATGGCCTCTATCCAGGCGGGGTTGAGCAGCCTGGTCCTGAAGGAGCGGCAGAGCTCCTCGCCCAGGGTCCGCACGGACAGTGCCCCCGGCTCCCTCGTGTCCGAGAGGTAGTTCTTGGCCTTCGAGCCCTTGAGGCCCTCGACGGTCAAGGCCATGCCGCCCACCGCCGAGAAGTAGCCGCCCGAGTTCAGAAAGTCCTGCTCGTCGCCCGAGAGCTTGTGGGTGTTCACGTCCACCCTCTTCAGGGTCTCCCGGAAGGCCGTGGGGGAGGCCACCCCGTAGTCGTCCGCCCCGTATATGTAGGCGTTGTGGGCTATGAAGATGTCCGCGAGGTCCCTCTCGCTCTCCCAGGCGGAGGCCATGACCGCGTAGTAGACCCCGGAGGAGCAGGAGCCCGGCGCGTTGGAATAGATCCTGGACGCGGCCCTCCTGAAGCCCAGGGAGGGGTCAGGGGCCCCGCCCCCGGGCCCCTTGCCTTCGAGGGAGAGGTTTTCGAGCGTGTGGTCCCTCACGTAGTTGTCGGGCTCGTCCAACAGGGCGACCGCCTTGACGGCGTTGTCCAGGAGCGCCACCGCCTCGGGGAAATTGTCCCGCATGATGCCGGACATCCTCACGGTAAGGTCAATCCTGGGGCGTTTCAGCTCGGCGGGGGGGATTATCTCGAAACCCGTCACCTTGCCGCTGCGGGACCACACGGGCTTGGCCCCGATAAGCGCCAGCATCTCCGCGTATTCCTCGCCGTCGGCGTTTATGAGGTCCGAGCTTATCCAGAAAAAGGAGACGCTCTTGGGGTAGCGGCCCTCCTCTTCGAGGAACCTCGCGACCGTGGCCTCGGCGAGCGTCTTCCCCACCCGCCATGCGGCGGGGGTGGGGACAAGGGAGGGGTCCCTGGAGTAGAAGTTGCGGCCCGTGGGCAGCACGTCCTCCCGGCCCCGCATGATGAGTGCCGAGGGCCCAGGGGTGACGTAGCCCGCCGCGAGGGCGTTCCCGAGCGATCCGAGCTCGTCCGTGGCCTTGGCCCTCTCCTGGATGCCCAGTATGCGGGCATGGCAGGCGGCAAGGCCCCCAAGGCAGTCCCCTGGCGCGTTCTCCAGCCCCAGCTCGGAGAGGATCGCCCCGAGCCCCATGCCGTCCAGGTCCATGGCCGTGAATCTCAGCCCGTCGCTCCCTATGGCCTCCAGTATCTCGCCACCTGAAAGGTGGGTCCCCCCCACCAGCTCGGAGGAGTCCCTGAGCAGCTCCTGGAAGGAATGGCCCCTGGCCTTGGCGAGCCAGTGCCTGATGGAGGGGGCCTCCGGGTTCTCGAAGCGGATGACGGAGTAGGCGAAGAAGGGGAGATCGGCCTCGCCGATGGGCTTCCCGAAGGCGTGGAGCCCGCCCTCCACCAAGGAGGCGGCGGTCTCGTTCAGGGCCCTTCTGAGCCTTTTGGCGAGGGTTTCGAAGTCCGGGTCCAGGGGTTTTAGGTCCGGGAGCAGCCTGGAAGCCCCGAGCCTTTCCCTGATTATGCCCTCGACCTCGTTCCTGCGGCCCAGCTGGCGGCCGGCCCTGGCCCATTCGCCCAGGAGCTCCCTCAGCTCGGAGAGCTCCCCGTAGAGCCCGCCCTCCTTGAAGGTCGCCTGCATGTGGTCCACCAGGGTCGCGTAGGAGCGCCTTTTGGCGGCTATGCCGTCGGAGGTCACGTCCGCGTTGTATATGTACAGGTTGGGTGCCTTGTGGATGGCCAGATCCGTGTGGCAGGACCCGGATAGCCCCACGGCCTTCCCGGGCAGGAACTCCAGGTTCCCGTGGGTGCCCACGTGGAGTATCACGTCCGCCCCGTAGCCCGAGGGCTCCTGGAGCCAGCGGTAGCTCGCCATGTACTGGTGGGGGGGCGGCACGAGCGGGTCCTGGAGCACGACGCACACCCTGCCGTCGCAGCGGGGGCCCGCGCAGCCCCTCTTGGGCTGCAGCATCACAAGGGCGTTGTCCCCCCACTTGCGGCCGGTTATGACGATGTCCCCGTCCAGGACCATGGCCGCGGGCACCTCGTCAATCTCCTCGCCGGGGGGCTTGCCCCAGGCCTCCGTCATATGCGCCCTCACATCCTCCGGGAACCTGTCGAACCATTCCCTGTACTCCCCGTTGGGGAGCAGCTTTATGGCCCCGCCCTTGCCGACTATCTCCTGGACGTTGGTCCACCTGAAGTCGGCTATGGCCTTGTGGTCCATGATGTCGCGGATTACCTCCTCGCCGCTTTCCGGGACCCTCACCTTGTAGCCCTTGGCCTTGAGCGATCCCAGGATGTTCTTTACGGACTCGAAGGGGTCGAGCCTGGAAGCCGTCCCCACGGTCGCCTCCACCGAGGCGCAGGGGGCGTTGTGGAGGATGATTGCGACCTTCCTCTCGGAGGGGGGCTTTTGCGCGAGCCTCGCCCAGCTCGCGACCCTGTCGGCAAGCCGCCCCACCCGTTCCGGGTGGGGCTTCCTTAAGGATCCCGGGGCGGGCTCGCCCTGGGGCCTCTCGGTCCCGCCCACGAAGAGGGGCTCCACCGCCCCCTCGAACTCGGGCATGGCGACCGACCAGGCAAGCTCCAGGAGCACCCCCTGGGGGTTCTTCTCCCACTCGGAGTTTGACTGCCTGAAGCTTATGACCGGCTGGAACACGGGGACGTTAAGCTCCCGGAACAGCCTGACCGACCCGTGCGCGGGGGAGTCGTCGCCCACGAAGAGGCCCTTCCCAGGGGATTCCCTGTCCCCCGGGTTGGGCTGGAAGATGCTGGTGAGCTTCACGATGGAGCGCGCCTTGGGCCCCGCCGCCCCGGAGAAGGCGCCTTTGAGGAACTCCGCCGACTCCTCGCTCGCGCCCGAGTCCTCCCCTGATATGAAGGCCGGTATCACGCCCATGCCGTTGGACTCGATGGCCCTTATTATGGCCTCCTCCACCTCGGGCTTGTCCACGCACCAGAAGTGCCTGTGCAGGACGAGCCCGGCCCAGGCCCAGGGCCTGAGGCCCCTCTCCTCGTAGAGCGCGAGGAGCTCCGGGATCCCCTTGAGGCACGGCCCCTTCGCGTCAGGGTGCCACAGCCCGAAGGGCGGGAGCGACTCGGGTGGCGGCACGTCCCGCAGGTCCCCCCGGACGATTCCCGCCAGGAACCTCAGGAGGTAGAGCGCGTTGTTGGCCCCGCCCCTTTCCATGTAGGTCAGGGCCTCCATGGCCCGCTTGGGCCCCACGTTGCTCCGCGAGAGCTCCGTCTCGTTGTGCATGGAGAGCCATATGAGCGGCCTTTCGACGTCCTTGGCCGTCCCCTGCCAGAGCCCCTCCCAGAAGGGCTCCTCGGTCGCGTGCACCAAGGCGATGTCCGCGTCCTTCAGGGCCTTGGCGGCCGACTTCAGGGCCTCCGGGTTGTGGAGGGCCCTTCCCGGCCATATCCTCACCTCGGCGTCGCCGAAATGGGGAAGGACCTCGCTTATGCGGGAATAGAAGCCGGATGCCGTGAGAATGGTGATGAGCATGGGTCACTCCTGGATGAGGGCTTGCCGACGCAACCCCGGGCCTTTCCCGGGGCCTCGAAGCCGCGCCAAGCCCCAAGGGAAAGGGGGCCTTGCGGGTCCCATCCCAGGCGCCTTGGGCGGAGTGGGGACCCAAGGTGCCTGGCGGGCCATTGGAAGGCGGCCGTAAAGGGCGTTTTGGGAAAATCCGGGACGGTTCCTTGGGAACCCGCGCGGGCATAGGAAAACGCAGGGAAACGGAAACAATTATGGCAAAGGCGATCGGGAAACAAGGGAAACAAGGGAAACGAGGGAAACAAGGGAAACGAGGGAAACCAGGAAAACCAGTAAAACTTGGGGAAAGCCCCGAGGGCCTCTACGGAAACCCCGATGGTTGCGGGAAAGGGCCCGGGCGGGCCAACCCCCCCTAGAAATGATACCTCATGCCGGCGTACCAGGTAAGGGGCGGCGCCAGGAGCCCGTCCACGTAGTAGTAGGTCTTGTCCGAGAGGTTTTCTATGTTCAGGAAGAAGGCCATCGGGGCGCGCTCGTATTCCATGCGCAGGCTGTAGAGGGTCCTCCCGCCGTAGTGCCTGGTGTTCTGCCTGTCGGAGTAGGTCTTCCCCACGTAGTCGGCCTTAAAACCCGCGCTGACGCCGGGGATGGGTTTGAGGAGCGCCTCGAGGCTCATGGAGTTCCTGGCCGTGGAGGTCAGGAAGCGGCGTATGTCCTTGTCCATCGCCATGAGGTGGGAGTACCTGCCCTTGAACTCGGCCTTGGGGGACGGTTTCCAGTCCGCGCCCAGATCCACGCCCTGGTAGACGGTCTTCCCCAGGTTCACATAGGTCCCCACCCCGGAGTTGACGGGCCTCACGTAGGTTATCCTCCCGGAGAGCTCGTTGCGGAAGAGGTCGGCGTGGAGGTTCAGGGTCTTGTGGGCCTGGACGGAAACACCCAGGCTCTGGTTGAGGGCCTTCTCCACGCCCAGGGAGGGGTTGGGGTCGGTGGAGCTCGAGCGGTTGAACCTCTGCTGGAAGGTGGGGGTGTTGGCCCCGCGGCTTATCTTGTAGCTTGCCTCGAAGACGCCCTTGGAGTAGGTGAGCTGGAACTCCGGGTTGAGGGAGTCCTGGAAGCCCGAGTTGTGGTTGTACCTGAGCCCGGCCTTGGCCGTGAGGGGCGCGAAGGGCAGCCTGTAGGTAAGGTCGGCGAACACGTGGATGGTGTATTCCGCCCTGTGGCCGAACTCCGAGCTGTCGGCCTCCGTCCTCACGAAGCCGGCCCCGAAGGACATGGCCCCCCAGGAGGCGGGCCTCCCCCAGGTCAGGGAGTCCCCCAGCTCGGTCACGAGCAGGTAGCTGGAGGTGCCCCGGGAGCGGTCCCAGTACCTGACGCTGCCCCTGTTGTGGTACAGGTGGTTGGAGAAGCCCCCGTACTCGGCCGACAGGGAGGCCGAGAAGTTCGCCGACCTCATCCTGGAGTTGGGGGTGGGGAAGTCCGGGAGCCCCGAGAGCCCGCTTTCCTCGGTTATCTGGTCCACGTTGAGGCTCACGGATTTGCCCGGGGCGTGGTTCCAGCCCGCCCTGAACCCACCCGTCCAGCGGCGGCTGTCGTTGTTTACCTTGAAGCCCCTGTCCTGCTCGTGCCCGCCCCGGAACCCGAAGGAGAACCTGCCGCTTGTGAGCGTCACGTCCGCGTCGGTTCTTATGAACCTGTGGTTCCCGGCCATGGCCCTGATTTGCCCGGATACCTTGCTCCCGCCCATGGCCTTGGACTGGATGACTATCACCCCGCCGGTCGCGTCCTGCCCGTAGCGGAGCCCGCCGGATCCCTTCATCACGGTTATCTTGCCTATCGTCCCCAAGGGGATGTGGTCGAAGTTTATGGCACCGTAGCTGGAGGTGGGGTCGTTCAAGGGCGTCCCGTCCAAAAAGACCCTCACCTTGTAGGAGCCCTGGATGGAGATGGACGACGTCGAGGCCGAGACACCCGGCACCTGGTTTAGGACATCCTCCAGTTTGGTGACCTTCATGGCCTCGATGTCCTCAGCGGTTATAACCACCTCGTTGCGGTCGGCCGACTGCGCCTGTCCGGGCGCGCCAGGCTTCGCCCCGTCCCCAGCGGGGGCATCCTCGGCCGGCTCCTGGACATCCGGGACAACAGGGGGCTCCTGGGCGAGTGCGGGTCGCACCCACACTGCGGCCAACGCCAAGGCCAGAAGCGCCAAGGCCAGAAGCGCCAAGGCCGGAATGGCCGGTTGCGGTATGGCCGGTTGCGCGAATGCCCGGGCTTTTGCTCGACCCCGTCGGTGAGGTGCGGGGTTACTGGGGTAGGTCATTATTCGCTTCGCGTTCAGGGGCGTTTTTGAATTTTGCTGGGGGTCGAAGCGCTGTGTCCGACCGCCCAAATTATCTGTTTTTATAGCAAATTTGGTTTGCTGTCATGCGATCGCGCGTGAGGCGTATGATGCGTGGTAAGCGATAAAAGCAATGGAGTGATTGAGGCTTGTGATGCGATTGATGCGATATACTAGATAGCTGCGATAGCTGCGATTTATGCTATTGTTGCGTTTATGCGTATGGGCCGCAAGCTGATGAGCCTTATGGTGCAAGGCTTGCCATTGTTGCAATTTGCGCGATTGCGGGAGGCTCAGGCTCAGTGCCCGCCGTGGCCGCCGTGTCCGCCGTTCCCGCCGTGCCCGCCATGGGTTCCATGACCGCCGTGCCCTCCGTGGCCGCCGTGGCCGCCATGGCCGGAAGGCACCTTGTGGGTGCCAGGCGAGGGGCGCTTTTTCGGGGAAGGCGGCTTCCAGTCCAGGCCCGCGCCCTGGAACAGGGCCTCGAAGTCCATGCGGTCCTGGAAGTGCTTGTCCCTTAGCTCCCTCGCGTCCAGGGTGTACTGGGCGACCCCGCCCTCGGGAACATAGGCCCCCCTTGGCGGGGAGTGGCCCTCGGGCACCAGGGCGACCGTCGCGCCCGTCCTCGCGACAACGGCCGCGGCCAGCTGGTCTATGGGCCGCATGGAGGCTATGAAGCGGTCGTCCGGGCCCAAGTCCCTTCCCAGGGCCAGGAGCAGATCGCAGCCCTTCTTGGCGAACGACAGCGCGAGCTCGGGGTGCAGCATGTCGGAGATGGGGCAGAGCCCTATCACAAGGGGCCCCAGGTGCAGGGGCGGGATCGGGCCTTCCTTGGGGATGGCAACGACCCTCTTGGCGGGGTCGAAGGCCAGGTACTCCCTTATGGTCCCGTCCTTGGCCTCCAGGGCGGTAAGCACGCGTATGCCCTTGGCCTTGGCAACGGACCCGAGTTTGGCCACCTCCTGGGCCTCGAAGGGCCAGGGAGGGAGCACCGCGAGGTTCTCGGGGAGCAGGGTGTCGAGGCGGGCCTCAAGGAAGGGTAGGGGGTTGGCCTTGCGGCCAGGGGCGAAGAAGTGGGCGTCCTGGGCGCCGGGGGCCGGGAGTTTCAGCGTCTGGGAGAGGTTCTTGAAGAAGAGCAGGTTGCTGTAGGCCTTGTACCACTCCTTGGGCCTTCTGGAGGCCAGGAATTCCGCCTGCGGGCCTATGTTGGGGAGCCTCCCGTCAGCGTCCAGCGGGATGTCGCAGAGGAAGGCCTCGGAGGCCTGGGTCCCCTTGTCCAGGAGGGTCTCCCCCGCGGGGCCGTAGACGTAGCTGCGGCAGGTTGAGCAGTCAAGGTTGCTCTCCACGCCCGAGCGGTTCACGGCGGCCACGAAGAGCTTGTTCTCCAGCGCCCTGAAACGCCAGATGCAGGCCGGGAACTGCCTCGTGGGGGGCCAGTTGCTGGGAAGGAAGAGGATGTTCGCGCCCCTCAGTGCCGTTATGCGGGAAGGCAGGCTGTGGTAGGAATCCGAGCATATGAGAAGCCCGCCCTTGCCCCAGGGGGTGTCGAATACGTTCCGCTGCCGGGGGAGCCCGGGGCATGCCCAGCGGGACTCGGCGTTTATCTTGCGGTAGCGGGAAAGGAGTGTCCCGTCGGGCCCGAACGCGAAGGCCGAGTTGAAGAACATGCCCGTCCCCTTGTCCCTTTCGGCGAATGCCGCGACGAAGAAGACCTTCGCGGCCTTCGCGAGCTTGGCGGAGGCCCGCGCGAAGGGCCCGTCCTGGGTCTCGGTGTAGGGGGCTATGTGGTCGCGGTCCTCGAAGCAGTACCCGGATAGGGCCATCTCCGGGACGACGATGACCCGCGCCCCGCGTTTCGCGGCCTTCCCGGCCAAGGCCAGTATCAGGTCCTTGTTCTCCTTGGGCGCGGCGTGCCTCACCTCGTGGTGTATCAAGGCTATTTTGAGCTTGTCTTTCATGTGTGGCGGTTTTCCTGGCCGCGGGGCTGAGCCCTGCCGGCCCGCTGGGCGTGTCTGGGGTGTGTCGGCGCGTCTTCCGGGCGTTTTGGCAGGTCCTCGCGGCATTGCGGCGCTTTGCCTGGGTCATGGGCCAGGGCGGGCCTTGCGCTCAGTCCCTGGCCTTGCCCACGGTCGAGCAGGCCAGGATGAAGAACACGGCCGAAAACCCGGCAAGCACCAGGAAGTGGAGGGCCCGGGGCGGCTCCCCGAAGGCGTCAGCCCGGATGGCCGCCGAGGCGTGGGAGAGCGGGAGCAGGTTCAGGACGCCCCTGGCCCAGGCCGGGAGCCCGTCCAGGGGGAAGAAGGTGCCGCCCAAAAAGCCCATGGGGGTGATTATGAAGCTTGTTAGCAGGGTCTGGTCGGCATGGGACCTCACAAGCATGGCCATGGCGACCGCGAGGGAGGCGAACGCGAAGGAGTCGAGGAGCACCGCGAGCCAGAAGAAGGGCCCGTAATGGAGCCTCACGCCGAAGAGCCAGGCGATGGCGAGCACAATGGCAATCGCGACGATCGCCTTCGAGATCCCCGCGAGGGTCTCGCCCAGGACGTAGGAGAGCCTACCCACCGGGGCGGCCTGGAACTCCTCGAAGGCATGGAAGTAGAAGCGGGCGACGTTTATCTCGGTGGCTATCGCGAAGGCCTGGGTCATGGAGGCCATGGCGACGAGCCCGGGTATGAGGAACTCAAGGTACGATCGGCCGCCCACCTGGAAGGTTGCGCCCAGGGCGCAGCCGAAGGTGAGCACGTAGAGAAGCGGGGAGACCGCCCAGGAGGCCGCCTGGCGGAGGATCCTGCGGCGCAGGATGAGCATCTCCCTTAGGTATATCGCGAGGAAGGCCGACATCACAGCACCCTCTTCCCGGTGAGGTCCAGGAAGGCGTCCTCAAGGTTGGCCCTTCTCACGGCCCCCCCCGCGGGGAGCCCGGCAAGGAAGGATCCCGCCTCCTCCCGGCTCGCGAAGAAGTCGCTCCTCATGGCGCCGCCCTCGAAGGTGTCGACCGCCCACTCGCCCACCTTCGCTATCATCCCGGCGGGGGTCCCCTCCTGGATGAGCCTGCCCTCGTGGATGAAGGCGACCCTTCCGGCCAAGAACTCGGCCTCCTCGATGTAGTGGGTGGTGAGGAAGATGGTCACCCCGTCCTGGTTTATCCGCTTGATGAGGCTCCAGACCTTGCGCCTTATCCCTGGGTCCAACCCCACCGTGGGCTCGTCCAGGAAGAGAAGCCCGGGCCCGTGGAGCAGGGCCCTCGCTATCATGAGCCGCCTCTTGAGCCCGCCGGAGAGCGTTTTCACCAGATCCTTCGCCCTGTCCTCCATGCCCACGTAGCCCAGGTACTCGGAGGCCCTCTGGCGCCTTAGCTTCCCCGGCATGGCGAATAGCCTCCCGTGGATGTCGAGGTTCTCGGCCACGCTGAGCTCGCCGTCCAGGTTCACGTTCTGGGTGACCAGCCCGCAGAGCCTCTTGGCCTTGAGGGGCTCCCTGTCCAGATCGGCGCCCGCTATCTCGCAGGTCCCGGAGTCCTTGCGGGAAAGGCCCGTCATGATCCTTATGGCCGTGGTCTTCCCGGCCCCGTTGGGGCCCAGGAAGGCGAAGAGCTCCCCCTTCCCCACGGACAGGGACAGGGAGTCCAGGGCGAGCTTCTTGCCGAAGGATTTTTTTAGCTTTTCGATTCTAATCATCCCAAGACATCATACAGGCCTTTTGGCCTGCCTGCCGTAGCCAGGGTTACACGTGGCCGTTCCTTGTTTCCCCTCCTGGTGGGCCCGGGCCCTTGGGCCCCGGCCGTCGGGGCCCGGGCCCCTAGGACCCGGCCATGGGGGCCTGGTCGCGGGCCTTGCGGATCCTGTCCAGGTTGTCGGCAATCGCCATGAGCGGCTGCCTGCGCACCCTGTGGGGGAGGGCGAGCTCGGCCGCCTCCCGCACGTCCTTCGCCTGCGCCTCCTCCCGGCCGTTCCAGGCGGCTATGGTCTTGGCCGTCTTGAGTATGATTATGTCGCCCCGGTGGCCGTCCACCCCCACCTCGAGGCAGTGCCTCGCGATCTCGAAGAGGAGCTCCCTGGGGATGCCCACCTTCGGGAGCAGCGCCCTGGCCTTCCCCACCCTCTCGGCGAGGGCCTCGGATTCCTCCTTCCACAGGGCGGAGAAGGCCCATGGGTCGGCCTCGTAGGCCGCCCTGCGCTCCATCACCAGGACCCTGGAGTCCAGGTCCTGGACCCCCTCGATGTTCACGCAGAGGCCGAAGCGGTCAAGGAGCTGGGGCCTGAGCTCCCCCTCCTCCGGGTTCATGGTGCCCACCAAGGTGAACCTCGCCGGGTGGGAGAACGACACCCCCTCCCGCTCTATGGTGTTGACCCCCATGGCCGCGGAGTCCAGGAGCACGTCCACCACGTGGTCGTCCAGGAGGTTCACCTCGTCCACGTAGAGGATGCCCCTGTGGGCCTGGGCCAGGAGCCCCGGCTCCACCCGTTTCTCGCCGGTCTTGAGGGCCCGTTCGAGATCGATGGACCCGACCACCCTGTCCTCGGTCGCCCCCACCGGGAGCTCCACCACCCGCACCTTGCGGGCGCCCGCCACGACCGGGGCGCCGGGATCCTTCCCGAGGGCGAGGGCCAGCTCTTTGTGGGTGGGGAGCTCGTCTTCCGGCGAGAGCTGGAAGGGGTCGCCCGTTATGACCGGGATCTCCGGCAGTATGTCCGCGAGCGCGCGCACGGCCGTGGACTTGGCCGTGCCCTTCTCGCCGCGGATGAGGACCCCGGAAAGGGTCGGGTTTATGACGTTTAGGGTCAGGCCCAGCTTCATGCGGTCCTGGCCCACTATCGCCGCGAATGGGAAAAGCGGTGTGTTGTTGGTCTGGCTGGTCATTGTCTTGCGTCTGTCACCGGGTAATCCCTGACGGTGGCCTGAAATCACGGCCACGTCCGGGTTTGCGTTGCGGGTCGCGCCATACGGCCCTGAGGTTTGGGAAAAAGGGCGGTCACGTCCGGGCCTAGGCCTTGCCCGGGCGCCGTGTGCCCGCGATGGGTCCAGTCACGGCCGCTTATGGCCTCTTATGGCCCGTTACGCCCGTCACGGCCGTCACGGGTCGTTATGGGCCGTTGGGGCCCAAGACGGCCCGCGAGGGCCCGATGCGGCCTGACACGCCCCGTCATGGCGGGGCAGGGGGCGGGCTAGGGCCCGCCCCCCTGGGGGCCCATGCTGCCCTTCACGATGTCCACGAGGGTCCCGGCCTTCAGGTCCGCTGTCCTGAAATACTCCGCGCCCAAGGCCTGGGCCAGCCTCTCCGCGAGGCCGAAGGTTATGATCCCGGGCTCCTCGGTGTCCACCACCAGGTACTTGACCCTGGTCTCCAGGGCCATGGCCCGGGCGAGCCTCAAGGACTCCTCGAAGGGCTTGCGGGAGGGGTCGGTCGCGTCGAGCGGCACGTTCCCGCGGCCGTCGGTGATGAGGATTGCGATTGGCCTTGCCATGGGGTTTTTCAGAAGGGCGTTCCTGGCCTCCCGGAACACGGCCGCGAGCCCCGCCGATAACGGGGTGCGCCCGCCCACGGGGAGTTCGGCCAGCATCCTGCCGGCCAAATCCACCGAGGTCGTGAGCGGGAGGTTCACGGTCGCCTCGTTGCGCCTGAAGCTGACAAGCGCCACCTGGTCGCGTTTCTGGTAGGCGTCCAGAAGCAGGGACATGACGGCCCCCTTGGACGCCGCCATGCGGCCCCTGGCCCCCATGGAGCCCGAGGCGTCCACCATGAAGAAGAGGAAGTTCCCTATCTTCTTCTCCCTCACGCACTCCCTGATGTCGGATGGCTTAAGGGACACCGCCATGCCAGGGGCCCTCTCCCGGGTGACCTGGTAGGGGGCCGCGGCCCTTATGGTCGCGTCCAGGGCCACGTCGCCTGTGCCCCTGTCGGGGCCGCTTTTCACGTAACGGCCCTGTTTCTGGCTGGCGCGGCTGCGGGAGCGCCTCCCGGAGCCCCGCCTCTTCAGGCGGTCCTTCTGGCTCTCTATCTTTCTGACCCTGAAGGTGTCGCCTATGCCGAACACCGTCTCCTCCCCAGCGGAAGGATCCCCCTTGGGCTCGTCCTGGCGGTCCTCCTCCTTTGGCTCCGGCCTGGGCCTGTCGTCCCGGGCCTCTTGGGGCGGGGGTGGCTGCCGTTCCTGCTGGCCCTGGTCCTCGCGGCCGTCCTGGTTTTCCTCCTGGTCCCCGTCCTGGTTGTCCTCTTGCTCCTCCTGGTTGTCCTCGGGCTCCTCCGGTTCCGGCGGCGGTGGGGGCGGCGGGGGCGCGGTCTCCCGCTGGCGGTGGGCCAGGACCATGGGCGAGACCCGCAGGACCGTGTCCTCGTCCACCTCGAAGAGGCCCGCGAGGGCCGCGGCGGCCCTCGCGGCCTCGGCCATGAAGAGGTCCGCCCTGTGGCCGGCCACGTTGTTCTCCTGGCAGACCGAGGCTATGAACTTCCTGAGCCTTTTTGGGATGTTGACCGACGGGAGTATGCGCCTCGCGTCGAGAATCTTGTCCCTTATGGCGTCGTTGTCTTTTTGGTATTTGGCGCGGAAGGCAATGGGATCGCTATCGAACTCCTCCCGCAGCAGCATGAGCCTCACCCTGTCGGCAGGGTCGGCCACGCCGGCCACCGCCACCGAGAGCCCGAAGCGGTCCAGGAACTGCGGCCTCAGTTCCCCTTCCTCCGGGTTCATGGTGCCGACCAGGATGAACCTCGCGGGATGGGCGTGGGAGACGCCCTCCCGTTCCAGGACGTTCCAGCCCGAGCCCGCGGCGTCCAGGATGATGTCCACGATGTGGTCGTCTAGCAGGTTGACCTCGTCGATGTAGAGGATGCCCCTGTGCGCGGACGCGAGAAGCCCCGGCTCGCAGGCGCGCTCGCCTGTCCTCAAGGCCTTCTCGAAGTCCAGGCCGCCCGCCACCCTGTCCTCGGTCGCGTTGAGCGGGAGCGTCCGGAAGGGGGCCCTTGTCTCGACCTGGCGGGCGTTTCTGTCCAGGAGTTCCCCGCACGAGGGGCAGAGCTCCTCGGGGCGGTCCGGGTCGCAGCCCCAGGGGCAGCCCTGGAACATCCTGACTGGCGGCAGCAGCTCGGAGAGCGCCCTCGCGGCCGTGGACTTGGCGGTGCCCTTCTCGCCGCGGGCCAGCACGCCGCCTGCGAGGGGGTTCACCGCGTTTATCAGCAGCGCCTCCTTGAGCCTTTCCTGGCCCTCTATCGCGGAAAACGGGAAGAGTCTTTCCATTTGATGCCGTGCTTCCTGGCCTTGCCGGCCCTG
>JAITKK010000118.1 GCA_031278475.1 Deltaproteobacteria bacterium | reverse complement strand
CTACTTGCCTTTGGGGTAGGCCTTGTATATGGCCGTGAGCGCACGGTCCTTGGTGTCGCCGTTCAAGCCTTTCAGGGCGGTGTTGGTCAGGATGACGACCGAGAGCCCGTTTTCCCTGTCCACGTACCAATTGTGGCCGTACACGCCGCCCCAGTGGATGGTACCAGCGGATACAGGCAGCCCCGCCGCCGCGGGGTTCAGCACAACCGCCCAGCTTGCCCCGAATCCCTCCCCGGGGGAGTTCCTCTGGGGCGCTATCGCGTCCTGGTAAAAACCGGACATCACGGCTGGCTCGACTATCCCGCCGCCGTCCTCGCGCATCGCCTCCAAGAGCACCATGAGCGATGGGGCGCTCCCTACCATGCCGCAGCCGCCGGAGGGGAACTCCGTCGGATCGGTCGCCCTCTTGGGGCTAAGTGTAAGGGTTTTCCCGCCGCCAATGCCGAAGAGCTCGGGTTCGGCCATCCTTCGCGGGCCGCCAGGCCGGGAGCGGTAGTGGGCGGTAAGCTTGCCAGGATCCTTCGCAAGGTACCCGGTGTCGGTTATGCCAAGGGGGGAAAGCACCAGCTCGTCCATGGCATCCGGCAGGGGTTTGCCAGTGGCGTTTTGGATGACCGCCCCCAACACATCCGACGCGACCGAGTAGGCATGCTTGGTCCCGGGGGCGTACAAGAGCGGGGTCCGGGACAACCTGAGCATGTTCTCGTCCAAGCTCAGGCCCGGGCTGTCCTGGCAGCCGTCCGCGACACCCGCGGCGTGGTACGGGCCGCCCGGGGATTCGCCGAAGGTGTAGTTGAACCCGGCCTGGTGGCTGAGAAGATGCCTTACCTTGATGCCAAGGGCCCGCTTGTCCTTCAACTCCGCGTTGGACCCGCTGAAGGCCGGAAGGTAGGTGCCGATGGGCTCGTCAATCCCGATGACCCCTCTGCCTATGAGGGCCCCAGCGGCCATCGTCGTGTAGGCCTTGCTCACCGACGCCAGCCTGAAGACGGCGTCGGCGGTCATCGGCCTTCCGGCCTCCTTGTCGGCAAAGCCCGCCGCCCCTTGGTAGACAAGCAGCCCGTCCTTGGAGACCATGACCACGACGCCCATCAGCTCGCCCGAGCCCACTTTCGAGGCCAGCAATGCGTCAAGCTCGGTTGCAAGCCCGGGCTGGGGAACCCCTTCCCCGGTTGCGGTCTTTGGCGGGGGCGCGGCTTTCCCGGGGGCGGTCTTTGGCTGGGGCTCGCCTTTCCCGGGGGCGGTCTTTGGCTGGGGCTCGCCTTTATCGGGGGCGGGCGTTGGCGGGGGGGCCTCTTTACCGGGGGCGGTCTTTGGCTGGGGCGCGCCTTTCCCGGGGGCGGGCGTTGGCGGGGGGGCGGCTTTCCCTGGGGCGGTCTTTGGCGGGGGTGCGCCTTCCTGGGGGGCGGGCGTTGGCGGGGGGGCCTCTTCCTGGGGGGAGAAGGTCCCGGTCTGGGCGAGCGCATGGGAGGAGGGCAGGGCCATGAGGGCCATGGCAAGTGACAGGAGGAAGGCCAAAAGCGGGGCCGGAGCCCTATGGCTCCGGCCCCGCTTGGAAGCTGCGGGATCGCTAGGCATGTGTGTTCCCTTTCCGTGGGATGCCAGGGTGGGCTGGGGATCCTTAAAGGCAAGCGGGCCCGGTATCACAGGGGTTTGGGCCAAGACCCTGCGGCCACTCAACGCCCGGGGCTGGCGGCCGCGCCGCCCTCCGGGCCTTCGTACACGGCGACCAGCTTGACTTTCCCAAAGTCCAGCCTGTCGTTGCAGAAGGGGACCGTGTACAGGGGGCTGCCCGGGCTGAGTTTCAGGATCTCGAAGGTGGCGCAGTTGTCGGCCGGGCCGACGAAGTTGACCAGGAACCTATCCTCCAAGGGAAAACCGGCCTCAACGGTAAGGTCCCTGAGCCTCTTGGAGTAACGCCCGTTCTGCGACCGGTACCTTGTCTCAGCCACGAATATGGCCTTGATGGCGGTCAGGGTGTCCTCGTTGGCCTGGTTGCCGGCATGGAGGCACTTGGCGGCCTCCACCAAGAGGTCCCTCGGCGAGTCGCCGGAAAGCTTTCCGTAGCAGCGCTCCCAGAGGGACTTTTCCATCTGGGACGCCTCCCCGCTCGACATGACGCTTTCCAGCTCCGCATAGGCCACGTAGGGATCCACTTCAGCGGCGGGCCCGGAACCGCCCGAAGGGGACGGGCCGCCGCCCTGGGATACCGGGTCCGCCGGGCGCTGGGGGGTCGCGGTGTATTCCGGTTTCGGCATGCCGGCAAAGAGCGGATCGTCTATCTTGGGGGGAGGTTTGGGCACGGCATCCATGGACGGGGTGTGTCCCTGGCCAGGGGGGCCGCCAAAGAGAGGCTCGTCGTCCTCTTGGAACGGGCTGGGGGCGTCCAAGGGCGGGGTGTATTCCGGGGGCGGGGGCGGGGTGTATTCCGGGCGCGAGGGAGGGGGCAATGGCGGGGGCTCGTAACCCGGAGGGGCTTGGCCGGTCCTTACCAAGAGGTAGTCGGATCTCCTGTCGGTGACTATGGTGTAGGCCTCAATCTTGGAATAGCCACGGGCCATGAGTTGCTCGGCCTCGTAGTCGCGCAGGTTCTTTATCCAGTCGACCTGCTCTTCTCTCAGGGCCTGCTTCTGTTGCTTGGAGAGATCGCCCCAGAGGCCGACAATCCTGTCCTCGGCCCTCCTGAAATCCGGGTCTAGCATCCTCATCTCCTGCACCTGGTCGTCCGGGAGCGCCAAGAGGGGGCCGCCGGCAAAAAGGAAGATGGAAAGGGCCAAGGCAACCAGGAATGGCGACGTCTTCATGTTCATCCCTCCTCACCGTACCGTGTCATCGATTCCAGCCCAGGCCTTTGGGGGCTTGCCCGCCCTGACGGCATGGGAAAGGCCCGCGCCGCGGCTCGCCCCGCCCTGCCCGGGATTTCGGGCCTTTAAGGCCCCAATCGGGGCCCCGCCTTCTCCAAAGCCATGGCAATCGCTGCGGACCCAGTCAATGTAGCACGTACCAACATGGGTTTCAAGGCTCTCTTCCGCGGCCATGCCTATCCCGCAACCCTTGTCCCAAAACCCTTGTCCCAAAACCCTTGACCCAAAACCCTTGACCCAACACCATTGTCCCGCAACCCTGGCTTCCCTTGCTTTCGCTTTGCCCTCGCCTTGCCTTCACGCGGATTTCATGGGGCCTTGCCATGGCAGTTATGGGGCAACCATCGGGCCATTCATCGGGGCATCCATTGGGGGCTTTCATTGGGGGCTTTCATTGGGGGCTTT
This sequence comes from Deltaproteobacteria bacterium, assembly GCA_031278475.1. GTDB lineage: Bacteria > Desulfobacterota > Desulfarculia > Adiutricales > Adiutricaceae > JAISMF01. The sequence continues at coordinate 10,985 of JAITKK010000118.1, read as the reverse complement.
GACTGGCATGGGCTGACGAGGCCCTGGCTCCCTTGCCCTTGCGGGCTCATGAGGATTGCCGGTGCCCAATGCACAGCCTTTGGCAAGGGATTGGGTTCATGGCCAGGCAAGGCATTACAAATAATTTCTGGATTTTACCCCTCTCGCTTATTCTCCACGCTTATTCCCCACGCTTATTCCCCACGCTTATTCCCCACGCTTATTCCCCAATACAAGGCATTCCCTGGCATCCGCATTCAGCCCCGCACATATTGACGGTTATTGACGGTCATTGGCTTTCATTGGTTGATATTGGCTGTCATTGTCTGATATTGGCCGTCATTGGCTGATATTGGCTGTCATTGTCTGATATTGGCTGTCATTGGCGGTTATTGGCGGTCATTGTCTGATAATGGCTGCCATTTGCCATGGGGGACCTTGCTCGCGCCCCCGGCCGCATCCCGCCTTGCCCGCGCAAGGGGGGATTGCGATATATTCCTTTGCCTTCGGGGGAAGCAAAACTAATTTTTGGCATCTCCCTGAAAAACAGCGGCTTGCTGGACTTGGCAAAGTGATCTATGTTATTTTTTTTATGTTTTCCCGTCCTAGGACGTGGACTGACGCGTTGCAGGCCTTACACTGGCCGCGGCCCGCGCATGGCGCGGGGCCCGCGGCCCTCCAGCGGGGTCCCAGGTGGTGCGAAAAGACGGAAAGGCCCTACGCACGGGATTCTCGACGGGAACGGCCGCCACGGCCGCGGCGGTGGCCGCGGCCGAGCTTCTCCTGGAGGGCGAGGCCCCGGAGAGGGTCCTGGTGAGGCTCCCCAAGGGGAAAAGCATTGTCATACCCGTGGAGGAGTCCTCCTTGGGCAGGGAAGACGCCACCGCCATAATCAGAAAGATCGCAGGGGACGATCCGGACGTCACCAACAAGGCCAGGGTGGGGGCCACGGTCGCCAAGGCCCCCGGCCCCGGGGTGACGATCACCGGGGGGCCCGGGGTGGGGAGGCTCACAAAGCCCGGCCTTGTGCTGCCGCCCGGCGAGTGGGCCATAAACCCCGTGCCCAGGGAGATGATCCGGGACAACCTCTCGCCATATCTGGAAAAGGCGGGGACGGGCCTGTCGGTCATGGTCTTCATCGAGAAGGGCGAGATACTGGCCAAGCGCACCCTTAACCCGAGGCTCGGGATAGTGGGCGGCCTCTCGGTCCTGGGGACCACGGGGCTCGTGAGGCCCTTCTCCAACGCCGCCTACATAGCAACCATTGACGCCGCCATGGACGTCGCGAGGGCCCAGGGGCTCGAAGAGATAGTGCTCACGACGGGCGGCCGCAGCGAGGGGTTCGGGATGCGGGAAAGGCCCGATCTCCCCGAGGAGGCCTTCGTGCAGATAGCCGACTTCTACAAGGACGGGCTCGCCCACGCCGCGAGGCACGGCTTTACGACCATCGGGCTCGCCATATTCTTCGGGAAGGCCGTGAAGCAGGCAGCGGGCATCCCGTACACCCACGCCCACAAGAGCGACATGGATCTGGCAAGGATGCTGGAATACCTCCCAGAGCTCCCCGAGCCCCTGCGCTCGGGCGTAAAGAACGCCAACACGGCCCTTGCGGCCCTGGGGCTCATGAAGGAGAACGGGGCCCTCTGGATCGTGCCCTTGGTCGCGAAGAAGGTGCTTGAGACCGCGAGGGGCTTCGCGGGCCCCGGCCCGTCCCTCTGGGTCAGGGTCTTCGACTTCGACGGGCAAACCCTCGCGTACGAGTTGGACACGGTGGGGCCATGAGCGACGGGCAATCGGGCAAGGCGAACCAGGACGGGACGGTCACCCTGGTGGGGCTCGACCGGGCGGACAACATCCCCCCCAGGACCCAGGAGGTCCTTAGGGCCGCCGCGCTCATAGCGGGCCCCGCCCGCTGGCTCGACGAGCTAAGGGACCTCCCGGGCGAGAGGCTCCCCCTGGAAGGGGGTGGGCTCGAGCCCTGGCTAAAGGAAATAGAGACCCGCTCAAGGGGGCTCCCCACGGCGGTCCTGGCATCCGGCGACCCCAACTTCTACGGGGTCGCGAGAAAGCTCCTGACGATAGTCCCCAGGGACCGGGTGCGGATAATACCCGGCACCACCACCGTGCAGAAGGCCTTCGCAAGGCTCAGGGTGTCCTGGGCGGACGTGCCGGTCGTGAGCCTCCACGGGAGGGGCTTCCCCAGGGGCTTCTTCCCGGCCCTGTACAGGGCCGGGCTGGGTAGCTCCCCGGGCTATCTCGCGGTTTACACGGACCCGGTCAACACCCCGGCATCCATCGCGCTGAGGATACTCGGGAGGGGCCTGGACGGCTGGAGGATGACGGTCTGCGAGGACCTCGACCTGGAAAGCGAGCGGGTCACCACCCTAAGCCTCCAGGAGGCCTCCGGGGCGGAGTTCTCCGATCTGAACCTTACGATCCTCGAGCGGGAGATCCCATTCCCCCCCATAAGGATAGGCGCCCCGGAGATGGACTTCGCCCACGAGGAGGGCATGATAACCAAGAGCGAGGTAAGGGCCGTGGCCCTGTCCAAGCTCTCCCTCACGGGCGCCGAGACCCTGTGGGACATAGGCGCGGGCTCCGGGGCGGTCGCAATAGAGGCCGCGAGCCTGCTTCCCCACGGCGAGGTGTGGGGGATCGAGAGGAAGGCCTCCCGCCACGCCCAGGCGCGAAGGAACGCTGCCCTCTACGGGGCCGCGAACGTGTGCGTCATGCTGGGCGAGGCGGAGGCATTGATTCCCGAACTCCCCAAACCCGACAGGGTCTTTCTGGGCGGGGGCGGCTCGGGGCTGGGGGAGCTCATAGCCGCGGCCAGGGGGAGGCTCAACCCGGGCGGGGTGGTGGTCGCCTCGGTCGTGGGGCTCGGGAGCCTGGACCAGGCCGTGCGGGCCCTCGTGGGCCCGCATGGCCTCCCGGACGTAACCCAGGTCATGGTGTCCCGCAGCCACCCGCTCGCGGACTCCTTCTACTTCAGGCCGCTAAACCCGGTCTACCTTGTGAGGGGCGAGTTCCCCTGAGACGAGAGGCATCCCATGGACAAACCCAACAACCCGGTCATCTTCGTGGGGGCGGGCCCGGGCGACCCGGGGCTCATCACGGTATCCGGAAGCAAGGCCCTGGCCGCGGCCGACCTGATAGTGACGGCCGGCTCCCTTGTGAACCCGGAGATCCTCGCCTACAAAAAGGACGGCTGCGAGGTGGTCGACTCCGCCCCGCTGGACCTTTCGGCCATAACCGATATCCTCGCGGAAGGGCACAGGAAAGGCAGGAAGGTCGTGCGCCTGCACACGGGCGACCCGTCGCTTTACGGGGCCATATACGAGCAGTTCCTCGTGCTCAGGGAGAGGGGCGTGCCCTACGAGGTGATCCCCGGGGTCACCGCCGCCATGGCGGGGGCGGCCGCCCTGGGACTCGAGTACACCCTCCCGGAGATTACCCAGACACTCATACTCACCCGCATGGAGGGGAGGACCCCCATGCCCCAGGGCGAGGATCTGAGATCCCTGGCCGCCCACCGGGCCTCTCTCGCGCTCTACCTGTCGGCGGCCGTGGGGGGCGAGGTGAGCGCCATCCTCCAGGAGGCCTACGGCGAGGACGCCCCGGTCGCGATCCTCTACAGGGTCACCTGGAAGGACCAGAGGATCATCTGGACCACGGCCAAGGGGCTCCCCAAAACCCTGGCCGACGAGAAGCTCGACCGCCACTCCCTGATAATAACCGGGCCAGCGCTGGCCGCCCTCAAGGACGGCGGGAACACCCCCAAGTCCAGGCTCTACGCCAAGGAGTTCACCCACGGCTTCCGGGACGGCGAGGACGGGGGCCCGGCGTGAGCAAGGCCGTCGGCAGCAAGGCCGGGGCCGATGGCCCCGCGGGCAAGGGCTTCGCGGTCTACGCCCTGACGCTCCCGGGCCTCAGGGTCGCCGAGGCCATAGCCAAGGGGCTCCCGGCCGAGCTGCACCTGCCCGAAAGGCTTTCCGGGAAGACGGGGATGGTGTCCACCTCCTTCGGGTCGCTCGCCCCGCATCTCAGGGAAGCGTTCGGCAAATACCGGGGCCACGTGCTGGTGGCCGCCACCGGGCTGGTCGTAAGGGAGATAGCCCCGCTCCTCAGGGACAAGACGACCGACCCGGCGGTTGTGACCCTCGGCCAGGACGGCCGCCACGTCATAAGCCTCCTGTCCGGGCACCTGGGGGGCGGGAACGAGCTGGCCGAAAAGGTCGCGGCCATAACCGGGGGCATCGCCGTAATCAACACCGCGACCGACATAGCCGGGGCCCCAGCGCTCGAGATGGTGGCAAGGGACCTTGGGCTGCATATATTGGATCCCGGGCCGCTCGCGGCCGTGAGCCGCGAGCTCTCGGAGGGGGCCAAGGTGCCCCTTTACGACCCCTTGGGCGTGCTCGCCGAGTCCCTCGGGCCATGGGAGGGCCGCTTTCCGAGGATCCCGGAGGGAGGGGCCTTCGGGGGCGGGGCCCCCGCGGGCCCCTCCGTCTACGTCGACTACCGGGCGGGGGATTTCCCCAAAAACGCCCTGGTCCTCATCCCAAAGGCCCTGGCCCTTGGGGTGGGCTGCCACAAAGGCATTGCGTTCGCGACCCTGTGGGACTTCGTAAGCGAGGTGTTCGCGAGGGAGTGCCTGTACGCGCAGGCGGTAAGCGTTGTCGCGACCGCCGACATCAGGAGGGAGGAGCCGGCCATCCTCGGGCTCGCGGGCTCCCTCGGGAGCCCGCTCGCCGCCTACGGCAAGGAAGAGCTCGCAGGCGTAAGGCCGCCCAACCCCTCGGACACGGTCCTGAGAAGAATAGGAGTACCCTCCGTATGCGAAGCAGCAGCCATGTTGGCAGCAAAGACGGGGACCTTGCTGGTCCCAAAGCAGAAAAACCGCGTCGCGACCATGGCGGTGGCGAGAATGAGCTCCTTGTCATAGGGCTCGGTTCCAAGGGCCCGGCCGGCATCACACTGGAGGCCAGGAAGGCCCTCGAGGGGACGGACGTGGTCATCGGCTACAAGCTCTACATAGAGCAGGCCGAGCCCTGGCTCTCCGAGAGGACCAAGAGGGTATCCTCGGTCATGACCGAGGAGATCAAGAGGGCCGAGGAGGCCCTGGAGACCGCCGTCAACACGGGCGGGAGGATTGCCATAGTGTCGGGCGGCGACCCGGGGCTCTACGCCATGGCGGGCGTGGTCTACGAGCTCGCGGCCAGCAAGAAGATCCCCCTGGGCAAAGGCAAGGGTAAGCTAAGGATACGGGTAATCCCGGGCACCCCGGCGCTTGTCGCGGGGGCGGCCCTCCTCGGGGCCCCCATCACCCACGACTTCTGCACCATATCGCTCTCCGACAGGCTGACCGAATGGGATCTCATAAAGAAGCGCCTGATCCTCGCCAGCCAGTCGGACTTCGTGATCGTAATCTACAACCCCAAGTCCTACGGCCGCACCTGGCAGCTGGGCGAGGCCAAGATGCTGCTCCTCGACAACCTCAAGGTGACGACCCCTGTGGGCATCTGCTCGAAGCTCGGCCGCCACGGCGAAAAGGCGAGGATAGTGACCCTAAGGGAGCTTGAGCCGGACGACATCGACATGCAGACCATCCTGATAGTCGGGAACTCCACCACCTTCGTCTACGACGGCTGCATGATAACGCCCAGGGGCTACGTGAAAAAGTACGGGCCCGGAAGGCCCCACCAGGGGGAGGATGACGGGGAACCCGACGAGGCCTGAGAGTCTGAGGCATCCGCCGCGGTCATCCTAGGGCTTATGAAACCTGCCAAAAAGACGGCCCTTGGGGAATGTTCCCAAGGGCCGCTTCTTTTTTGGTGCAGGGATTCAAAAACGCAAGATCCCGATTTTGCTTGGAAGGAGCCGCATGCCGCAAAAAAATGGGGCTATCACGCAAGGGGGATCGCCTTAGGCCAAGGTTAAAACAATAATCGGGCTTTGCCCGAATTGGCAGTCAAACGCCTGGAATCGGAAAACCAGCATAATACCAAAGAATTGTTTTGCAACGCTTTATTGCGCCGCATTACGCCGCATTACGCAGTATTACGCCGTATTACCCTGCTTTTTGGATAAGCCCCATAAAACATGGCATACGGCAAAACTTAATTCCTTATGTATACATTCCTTATGTATACATTACTTATGGTTTCGCATGATAATTGGGTGTTCCGATTGGGTGGCACGCTAATTTTACCAACAATCCAATGATATCAATATGTTGCCTTACGACGTTTTAAACCGCGAAACCCGGCTTGGCGCCATAAGCGAAACCAACAATCAAAAACAATGATGCCCCCAAAAGCCTTGGGTTTTAGGGATTTTGGGGGTGAGTCAGGGTTTTTATCTTGGGAAGGGCAAAACGGCGGCGGCAAAAGCGCAAAACCGAATACCCCGGGCCTAGTGCCAGATGCCGTCTCTGCTATTGCCGGTCAGGAAAAGGTGGGTGTCGATGCACTTCACGACCTTGTCGGCCAAGATCCTCACGTTCTCATCCTCGTCTATGTTGTTCGGCAACTCGATTAATATCTTGACGTCATCCGGCGTCACCGAACCGTCCGGGAAATTGTAGATAATCAAGGTCAGATTCCCCGGATGGAAGTCAGAGAGCCCCACGATGCAGACGCTGTCTTCCAATTCCAGGCGGAAGGTCCACAGCATGACCCGTTCCTTGTAATCGGCCCGTAGCATTTCGAGGCCGTTGTCCCTCAGGTACTGCACGACGGCACCGGCGTATGCGATTGCCATTGTAATCCCCTCCCTCCCGGGGACGCCGGAAGCGTCACCGGGGCCCCTTGCCGCGACGGCAACCGTCGCGCCCGCAAGGGATTGGTTGTGGCCTTGGCCGTGAAGGGCTGCCCCCCCTAGTCGCGATCCTTCCCGATGGCGGGGCCTTCGGCGGGAGGCATGGAGAGCGCCCTGTGATCCCTTGCCACCTCCCCCATCCAGTGGGGTATGTCGATGTGCTGCGGGCACAGGGGCACGCAGTTCCCGCAGGACACGCAGCTTCCGGCCCTTTGGGGCTCGGCAAGCAGCCCGTACTCCATCTTTAGGAGAAGATCCGCCATCGGGTGCTTCAGCGAGCGCATCCTGGAGTAATCGTTGTATATGCCTAAGTTCCTGGGGATCTCGACGCCCTCCGGGCAGTCCATGCAGTAGCGGCAGGCGGTGCAGGGGACCCTCGAGGCCTTCCTGAAGGCCGTGAGGGCCTCGGAAACGGTCCGCCGCTCCCCGTCCGAGAGCGGCCTGAACGGAGAGAAGGTCCCCAGGTTGTCCCTCAGCTGGGACATCTCCCCCATGCCTGAGAGGACCGTCTGGACGTAGGGAAGGGATGCCGCGTAGCGGAAGGCCCACGAGGCGGGCGAGGCTTCCGGGTCCGCGGCCCTCAGGATGCCCACCGCCTCCTCGCCCGGGTCCGCAAGCGTCCCCCCCTGGACGGGCTCCATGACCATGACAGGGATCTTCCTCTCCGCGAGAATGCGGTACTGCTCCGCGGCGTCCTGGTTCTCCCAGTCGTAGTAGTTGAGCTGGAGCTGTCCGAACTCGTAGTCGTGGGCGGATACGACCCTTTCCAGGACAGCCGGGCTGTCGTGGAACGAGAAGCCAAGATGCCTGATGAGCCCGCGTTCCCTCTTGCGGCCCAGGTTCTCGTAGATCCCCAGCCCGTCTATGAGGCCCACGTTGTTCCCCATGATCCCGTGAAGCAGGTAGAAGTCGAAGTAATCAACCCGGCATTTCCTCAGCTGCTCGGAAAAGATCCTGTCCACGTCGGATTTTCGCGTTATGGACATGAGGGGCATCTTGTCGGCCAGGAGCCACTTGGACCTGTCGTGGCGGGAGAGGGCCTCGCCCGCGAAGTTCTCGGACTCGCCCGCGTGGTACATCCAGGCCGTGTCGAAGTAGTTGACCCCGCCCGCGATCGCCTCGTCCACCATTGCCATGGCCTTGGGCTTGTCTATCTCGGACGGGCCGCCCGTCACCGGGAGGCGCATGAGCCCGAAGCCCAGAAGCGATGTCGGCCCTAGGCCCAAATCCCTCTTTTCCATGAGATCTTACCCTTTGCCCGGGCAGGTGCGTGGCCGTGCGGCGGGCCGCACCGTAACCCCCCGGCTCAGACGGAGCGCGAGTGCCTGTAGAGCTCGTTCAGGCGGTCAACCAGGATGTTCAGGTAGCCGTCGTGGGCCATGGAGTTGATGATGTTGGGGTCGTTGTCCTTTTTGCCTGAGATGTAGGTCGCGAAAGTCGCCATCTCGTAGAGGGAGTAGGCGGAGTACTTCTTGTCCCCGAACACAATGGGGTACTTCCACTTGTTTTCCTCGTAATGGAGGTCTATGAACTTTTCCTGCAGCAGCGCGCGGATACCCTCCACGTCCTCGGCCTGGGATTTCCCGTGCCCACGGGCTTCGCCCTTGGGCTTGCCGCGGGACTCGCCCGTCACCATGTCTATGCGCTTTTTCAGGTCGTCTATGAACTCCTTCTTGGGGACGGGGGATATCAGAAGCGACAGGGCTATCCGCTCCGCTTCCCTGTAGAGCTTGGGCTGGTTCCTGGGCTTCACCCGGTTGGCGTCGTGGCTGGCCTTGGCGCTCGCCCTCTTCCGCGGTTTGCGGCCGCCCTCGGCCTTGGGCGCGCTTTCCCCCCGCTCCTTGGCCGGAAGGCCGTGGCCGCCGTGGATCTCGGTGTCCGGGCCGTCGCCGGGGAGCCACTTGGAGGGGATGCCGGACTTCCCGAAGGTGGCGCCCAGGACTGCCCCGCAGATGGCGGCGTTCCCCTGGATGTCGCCCCCCACGGCCACGGTCTCCAAAAGGCCGCTCTCAAAGTTTTTGACCATGTAGTACTGGCGGAAGGCGTTGGCCAGGGACACTATGCGCTCGTCTAGCCTGACCCTTTGGAATACCGGATCGTCTACGTAGTCCTCGAAGTTAAGGGCGTGGAACATGTAGGGATCGAGCCCGGGGCAGCTCCATACCAGCTGCTCCGCGAAGTAGCGCCTCTTGTGGGTTTGCTGGATGTCCGAGACCTTGCGGCAGTTTATGGCGATGAGCTCCGCCAGCAGCAGGGCCGCCTGGCAGATGGTTATGCTCTTCGTGTGGTACTGCATGTCCTTGTTTACCCAGTTGAGGAGCTTCTCGAAGTAGAAGATGTTGGAGAAGTTGTCGCCCGCGGCGAACACCGAGACCGGGATGACCGTCGCGAGTATCCTTGTGAGCTTGTTCCAGGACTGGATGGAGGGCTCCTTGAGGACCTTGGGGAAGGGGGCCTCCCGGTAGGGGTGATCCACCTTGGCGACGAAATACTTGGCCATGGCTATGGCCTCCCGGTTATCGTGCGCGCTTTCGAGCCCGAAGTGCCCCTCCTCCACGGCGAGCTGGACGGCAGCGAGGTGCCGCTGGAATTCCTCGGCTATCTCCACTATGTGCAGGGCCTCCATGGAGGTGGGCACGGACTGCAGGTCCGTCACCTCGGAGAGCCTCTGGAGGAAACCCTCGCTGGAAGGTGACTGGCCCTCCATGTCGATCAGGTACTTCGCGAACCTTCCCAAGGCGTCCCCGACAAGCAGTCCCAGCAAGGTGCCGGCCGCCCTGTCTTTCTTTTCCTCGAACGCCAAATCGTCCAGAATCATGCAATCCGTCCTTGCCGGAAACCCCGTGAGGGGACGCCCCTTCGCGCCTTGGCGCGAACGGGCCTCCCCGCCCTTCCCGCAAGGGGAAGGCAAGGGGCCTGGGTCTGAAGCTGCCAAGGCATGTTTGCTCGTTGAAAAAGAAGCTGTGGAATTCGTTGTTTGTTGGAAATTTCCACACTATTAGGCATAACATTAGGATATTTTCCCCACAATTGGAAAATTTGTCCTAAATTCCTAACGCTTCGGAAGTGAGTCGTTCAGGCCTTTATTCGCACTGAAGGCTCTGGCTTTGATGGGCCGATTATACTCCTTTGCATTCAAAAAAGAAAGGGGCAAAGTTTTCAAAGATGGCCAAAGGGCACTAACGTTCGCGAAAATTTCCCAAATTGTCCGGGGACCCCTTGGGCTGGCTTTTTTTCGCGTTTCCGCCGCATTCACTTCTTGGCTATTATCTTGGTGTTTTTCCTGTTTCCTCACACATGGCCTGATAACCCGTTTCGTGCGTTTTCGTTTTTCCCCTGGACCGCCTATGTCGTCTTTTTGGCAAACCTCTTTAATTATCCCGCATTTGCCGCTTTTCAAAGAGAGTCGTCTCGGCCGTGACGGTCGCATCCCATCGTTGTGGGATACTCGAAGCGGGGCCGCCCGGGAACCGGGGATGCCCGCCCGGCCAAGCCAGGCCAGGGCCGCCCCACAGGGGCGGCCTCCGACGGTGGGTGGCTAGGCCAAGGCCAAGTCCCGCGATGGCCACTTAATGGCCCTTTGCAGGCCACTTAATGGCCCTTTGATCCAGCTGGATGCGCTATAGCCGACATAACCGTAAAAAGCTATAAACATACCTATATATAGTATCATATTTTGCAAAAAAAAACATACCTATGGCCTGCCGCCTGCCCCTTTGGCTTGCCGCCAGCCCCTTGCCCAAAAGCCTCCCTTATGGATGGTGTGGGCAAATGCTAGGCCTTTTGGGGAAAATTATTGGTTATTGTGAAGATTTGTTAGTTTGTGTGGAGATTTGTTAGTTTATATGGGGATTTATTAGTTTGTGATGAAATTTATTTGTTATTATGGGTAATTTATGACTTTTTAGCTCCAAAACCCTGCAGGCCTGTCTCCTTTCCAAAGGGATGTTTCAGGGTGTTTCGGGCTGTTTCATACGTTTTAATACGTTTTCATACGTTTTCGTATGTTTTCGTTTTTTGGTGGGCGCCCGAGGAGATTCCAGCCGATGCTTTGCGTGTCGCCCATGGGGGCATCATTTGCGGGGCCTTGGGCTCAGGGAGTCCCGAAGGCCTTGGCCATGGCCACGTACTGGGATGGGGACAGGGTCTCCGGCCTGGCACCGGGGGCTATGCCCAGGCCCGCGAGT
>JAITKK010000137.1 GCA_031278475.1 Deltaproteobacteria bacterium | reverse complement strand
CTCCCGGGCTCCCGCCCAAAGCCCCCAACCCGTGCGCTTTCCGTTGTTTTTGGGGTCCTGCCTGTGCTATAAGTGTGGGGCCCTCTGGGGCCTTGAGGCCCCCTTCCCCTTTCCCTGGGCTTGGGTAAGCCCCAAGCCAAAGGGCCCATGCCCCCACCCGCCCCGGGATGCCGCAGGCATCCCGGGGCCTCCCGTCGCCTAGGTCCCCTATGCCCCCCCTGGTAACCATATTCGCTTTCGCCTGCGACTGGCTCATCGGAGACCCACAGTCCTGGCCCCACCCGGTCCGCTACATCGGCAAGGCCATAGACCTCTGCGAGGCCCTGGCCCGCAGGGCCCTGAAGGGCCGTGAGGGCCCCAATGCCTTCCTATTGGCCGGGGCCGTCATGTATATCCTGGTGGTGGGGTTATCGGCCTTGCTGGTATACTTCCTGTTGTGGCTGAGCGGGTCATTGGCCTTCGTGCTTTGGATCCTCGTCGCGACCTACCTCATATTCGCGTCCATCTGCCTGAGGGATCTTCTGAACCACACGTTCAAGGTGGAGGAGAGGCTTCTGGCGTCCGACATGGAGGGGGCCAAGGGGAGGCTCTCCTGGATAGTGGGCAGGGACACCGCGCCCTTGGACGAAAAAGCCATCCGCCGCGCCGAGATTGAGACCCTTGCCGAGAACTTCTCGGACGGGCTGGTCGCGCCCCTGTTCTCTCTTGCCATAGGCGGCCCGGTCCTCGCCTGGGCCTACAAGGCCACCAACACCCTTGACAGCATGGTGGGCTACCGCAACGAGAGGTTCCTCTACCTTGGGAGGGTGTCGGCGAGGGCGGACGACGCGCTGAACTTCATCCCCGCGAGGCTCGCGGCCTTGCTTTTGGTGATGGCGGCCAAACTTCTGGGCCACGACCACAAAGGCTCATTTTCGGTATGGCGCAGGGAGGGGAGCCACCACTCCAGCCCCAACTCCGGGCAGACCGAGGCGGCCGTGGCCGGGGCCCTTGGCATCTTCCTGGGCGGCACCTACCAGTACCAAGGGGTGGTCTACCCCAAGCCCAAGCTGAACGACGGCGGGAGGGAGACCGACCACGGTGACGTGTTGGCGACCCAGGACATGGTAAAGGTGGGGACCGTCCTTGCCGTAATGCTCGCAATCGCTGTCGAGATCCTCATAATCGTCGGCACCTGCGGGCATCCCTTCCTGTGGGGCATATAGCGGGCAAGCAAGAGCCCTTGCCAATGGCCTTTGGGTGTCATCGGCCCAAGCGGAACGGCCTCGGGGCACCGGGCCAGGGGCATCGGGGCCCTTGCTTATATCAGGGCTAACGGCTTGGCCCGGAAGAGAGGGCGGGAAATGGCATCCCTTCCAATGAAAAGGCACGTCCATGGCGGCAGGGTCTTCGAGGCCGCCCTGGAGCTCGGCATGCGCTGGGAGGACATCCTCGACTTCTCGGCCAACATAAACCCGCTTGGGCAGGCCCCTGGCCTGAAGGAGCGGCTATTCGATTGCTTCGGGGCGACCATCCACTACCCCGACCCGGACGCATCCTCCTTGGTAAGGCTCATAGCCAGGGAAAGCGGCCTTCCCGAGGAATGCATCCTCCCGGGCGCGGGGTCCACCCCCCATATAAGGATGCTGGTGAGAAACGTCCGGCCCCAAAGGCCCGCCATCATCGTCCCGGCGTTCGCGGAATACGAGGAAAGCCTCCACGCGGTCATGGGGGAAGGCCCCGGGGCCCGGGAGGGCCCCGGGGCGGACGTCCGCCACCTCCGCACTGAGGCCTCGGACGGATTCCTGGTGACGGAAAAAACGCTCCTGGGCCTGAGGGCCCTGGGCCCGGATCTCATCTTCATGGCGAACCCTGCCAACCCCACCGGGAGGCTTGTGCCTGAAAGCGTGCTGGACCGGATAATCTCCTACTCGGACGAGGAGGGGGTGACCCTGGCCTTGGACGAGGCCTTCATAGACTTCACGGAAAGGCCCTCCGTCCAGGCCAGGGTGATGGGACACCCCAAGCTTGTGGTCCTCCGCTCGCTTACCAAGATATTCGCGATCCCGGGGCTCAGGCTCGCCTACCTTGCGGCCCACCCGGACACCATAAGGGCGCTCAAACCCTCCCTTGAGCCTTGGCCCCTGAACGCCATGGCCCTTGAGGCCGGCATCTGGTCTGTGCCCCAAAGGGATTTCCTCCTAAGGACCAAGGCCGAGACCGCGAGGCTCAGGACGCTTCTGAACGACACCCTGGCCCCCTACGGGGAGCTTTGCCCGTCGGATTGCAACTTCGCGCTCCTAAGGCTGGGGAAGGGGAATGCCGGGGATTTGCTGGCGAGCCTTAGGGGCAAGGGCATACTTGTGAGGGATTGCGCGAACTTCGTGGGCCTCGAAGAGGGCTACCTGCGCTTCGCCGTCCGCCCTGAAAGGGAGATACTGGCCCTTGGGAAGGCCCTGTCCGAGGCACTCCCGGGGCCCGGGGTGGCGGCGGCCGACATGCCCCGGGGCTCTTTTGGCGTCTCCCGTGCCTGAGCTTCCGGAGGCGGAGACCATAAGGGCCGACCTTGCAAAGGCCGTCCTGGGGAGCCGCATCGTGGGAGCCAGGCTCCGGCACCCGGGGCTCCTTGGGAAAGGCTCGGAAAAACCCAAGGCCTCCATAGGCTCGGAGATTACCGGGATCGAAAGGTTCGGCAAAAGGCTCTTCTTCCTGCTCAGGGAGGGGGGCGTCCGCCAGATCCAGGTCTCCCTGGGCATGACCGGGCAGTTCGTCCTGGGCGAGGGCCCCGAGGATGCCCCGCCCCACACGAGGCTGTCGCTCTACCTGGACAAGGGAGGGGGGGGCCCTGGCGCCCTGCACTTCCGGGACATCAGGAAATTCGGGCGTGTTTGGTTCGCGAGCGACCCGGGGCCCTGGAAGGGCGCCCCGGACGCCCTGAACTTGAAAGGATCCGCTTTCCACAAACTATTGGCCGGCAAAAGGCAGCCCATAAAGAGCCTCCTCATGGACCAAAGCCTCGTGGGGGGGCTTGGGAACATCTATGCGACCGAGGCCCTGTATGCCGCGGGCATATCACCTTTCAGGGAGGGGGGATCACTCTCCGAAAAGGAGAGCGGGCGTCTTTTGAGGAAGACCAAAAAGATCCTGAAAGAGGCCATACGCCTGCGGGGCTCCACAGTCAGCAACTACAGGGCCCCCTCCGGGGAGGGTGCCTACCAGCACAGGCTCCTTGCCTACGGCAAGGCCGGGTCTGGCTGCCCGATATGCGGCGGCATGTTCAGGAAGGACGTGATACAGGGGAGGTCCACCGTTTGGTGCCCGGCATGCCAGAAATGAAAGGCCTTGGGAGAACCCTTTCCGGACTTGAGGTGTTCCTGGGGGAGCACGCCTCTTCCCACGAGGGGGAAAGCCTGGGGCTTCTTATGAACCAGGCGTCGGTCGGCCCTGGCTACGAGGATGCCCTGAGCCTCCTGGACGCAAGGCTCCCAGGCGCGGTAAGCTGCCTCTTCGGGCCCCAGCACGGCTTCCGGGGCGAGTCCCAGGACAACATGGTGGAGTCCCCCCACTCAAGGACAGCTGACGGAAGGGAGATCCACAGCCTCTATTCGGGGGACCTCGAACCAAGCGAGCGCATGCTGGAGGGCCTGGACTGGGTCGTGTGCGACCTCCAGGACGCCGGCACAAGGGTCTACACCTTCGCGCACACCCTCTCCCTGCTCTTGGGGAAATGCGCGGGGGCGGGCGTCGGGGTGATTGTCCTCGACAGGCCCAACCCCATAGGTGGCGACCTTGTGGAGGGGAACCTGTTGGACCCTGACTGCGGGTCGTTTGTGGGCCTCCACCCCATACCCATGCGCCACGGGCTCACCATGGGGGAGCTGGCGAGGCTCATGAACGGAAGGCTCAAGGAACCCGCGAGGCTCGAGGTGGTCCCCATGCGGGGCTGGAGAAGGTCTTACGCGTTCCGGGACACCGGGCTCCCATGGGTCCCGCCCAGCCCCAACCTCCCCACCCCGGAGACCGCCCTGGTCTACCCGGGGACCGTCATATTCGAGGGGACCAACCTCTCCGAGGGCAGGGGCACCACCCAGCCGTTCCAGCTGGTCGGCGCCCCCTACGTGGATCCCAAGGCCTTGAAATCCGACCTTGACCGGCTTGGGCTACCCGCGGTCGCCTTCAGGGAGGCGGCCTTCCAGCCCTGCTTCAACAAGTGGGCGGGCCTTGGCTGCCGGGGGGTCGCCATCCACCCAACCGGGAAGGCCTTCAGGCCCTACCTGACCGCGCTCGCGATACTCTCGTCGATACTTAGGAGGCACCCCTCGGACTTCGCGCTAAAGGAGCCCCCCTATGAGTACGAATACGAGAGGAGGCCCATAGACCTGATACTGGGGAGGAAGGGCATCTTCGACGCCTTGGCGGACGGGGCCTGCCCCAAAGAGCTCTGCGAGGGTTTCAAAGGGGAGGAGGATCTTTTCAGGAGGTCGGTAAGGGATCACCTTCTATACGCCTGAGCCGCTCCCAGAGCCAGATCCTTCCGGAATGCTTTGTTATTGGCCTGTATTTTTTGCGTGTTTAATTGTATAGTCTTTATCTTTATTTATAATTACTTATATTTTAATTTTATAAAATTATTTAAAATTACATATAATATTAGTATTTAACTAGCAAATACAGTATTTAATTAATAAAGCTATATTCTAGTATCGTATCGGCATGGGCCAAAGGCCGGACTCCCTTTGACAATCCCCTGCAAGGTCGCACAAAGCACCTAAAAGGGCGCGACCCCCACTTTTTTTGCCGCGCACTTTAATGATACAATTAAAACCGGTCTTCCGAAAACGCCCAGCGAAAGCCAGGAAAGGCGGCACAGCCCTCCGCCAGACCCCGTAGGGGGCCCCCTCCCTTGGGAGGGGGGCTTCCAAGGCACGGGCCCCGGGAAGGCCCGACGCCCACCAATAAAACAGAAACAACCCCAATAGCTACAAAAAGGCTGTGAAATGGCTCACCTTACCCCCGTCATAACCACTATCGAAGAGAACTGCGTCAACTGCCAGCGCTGCATATCCGTCTGCCCGGTGAAGTTCGCCAACAACGCCACCTCGGACAAGGTGGTGAAGGTGGTCCACGACCTGTGCATCGGCTGCGGTAGCTGCCTCGATGCCTGCCAGCACGGGGCCAGGGTGGGCATCGACGACTTCCCGGCCTTCCTGAAGGACCTGAGGGCGGGCGTCCCCATGGTCGCCATAGTGGCCCCGGCGGTCGCCGCCACCTTCCCGGGCCTCTACCTAAACTTCAACGGCTGGCTCCTCAGCATGGGCATAAAGGAGGTCTTCGACGTGAGCTTCGGGGCGGAGCTTACGGTCAAGAGCTACGTCGAGCAGATAAAGATACTACAGCCCCGGACGGTTCTCGCCCAGCCCTGCCCCGCCATTGTCACCTTCATAGAGATCTACCACCCCGAGCTCATGAAGATCCTTGCCAAGTCCGACAGCCCCATGCTCCACAGCATCAAGATGATACGGACCTTCATGCCGGAGTACAGCAACTGCAAGATAGCGGTCATGTCGCCCTGCTACGCCAAGCGCCGGGAGTTCGACGAGACGGGCTACGGGGATTACAACGTTACCTACGTGAGCCTCAAGAAGTACATAGAGCAAAACAACATAAACCTGAGCGACTACCCGGAACACTACTTCCCGGACCCCCAGGCCGAGAGGGCGGTGCTCTTCTCCATGCCGGGAGGGCTCATGAAGACGGCCGAGCGCTACCTGCCCAACGTATCCGACGACACCAGGAAGATCGAAGGCGTCAGGAACATCTACCCCTACCTGGAGACCCTCTGGGAGAGCTACGAGGCAGGCAAGACCCCGCTTCTCATAGACGCCCTCAACTGCGAGTGCGGCTGCAACGGGGGCACGGGGGTGCCCGACAGGGAGGCGAGGCCCATGGACGAGCTCGACTTCCTGGTAAAAGAGAGGAGCAAGAGGCTTAGGGAGTACTACCAGGGCAAGAGCAAGGCCAGGAGGCTCTTCAAGACCAAATCGTCGGACGAGCTGGTAAACGACGTGGTCGCCAAATACTGGAAGGCCGGGCTCTACACAAGGGGCTACACCGACAACTCCCGCAACTACCGCCCGTCCACCCTGACGGCCGAGGAACGCCTGGAGATAGCTAGGAAGATCGGGAAGGACTCGGACGACAAGTACTACAACTGCCCCAGCTGCGGCTACGACTCCTGCGAGAAGATGATACTTGCCATCCACTTCGGCTGCAACGTGCCAGAGAACTGCCACCACTTCCTCCTGGAACGCACCGAGTCAGGCCGCACCCACCTTAGGAACATCGTGAATATCGGCACCTCCATAACGGACTCCGTCTCGGCCGCGGAGGCGACCATCCACACAATGAGCGAGGGCATGGACAACATCAAGAGCCTGTCCTCAAAGATTGGGGACGTCCTAAAGAGCATAGAGGACATCTCCTTCCAGACCAACATCCTGGCCCTTAACGCCGCCGTCGAGGCGGCACGCGCAGGGGAAGCGGGGGCTGGGTTCGCGGTTGTCGCGGACGAGGTGAGGAACCTCGCGGGCCGCTCGGCCTCTGCCGTGAACGAGTCCAGGCGCATGATCGAAAAGACCCAGGCAAGCGTCGACGACGGCGTTCAAAGCGCCCAGTCGGTCAAGGAGACCTTCCTTGGGCTCAAGACCACGGCTGAAAACATAACCGAGACCGTGAACGCAATCGAGAAAGAGCTCGAATAGCCCAAGCCCCCCAAAACCTTCAACACCAAACCCCGCAGGTATAAATATCCCTGCGGGGTTTTCGCGTTCGGGGCTTTTGGCCGCTCTGGTCAAGAAACAGGATCCCACAAAGCGGCCCTTGACTAGTTGTTGCGAGAGGGGACCTAAGAGCGTGGCACCATTAAAGGCATGGGAAAGACATAATCCCGGTTTTGAGCGCTCAGGTATCCCCCGGTCAGCCCCAAACACCTGCTTAATGCCCGTTAATTCCTAAGGGGCTTCTTGGGGGCTTCTTGGGGGCTTCTTGGGGGCTTCTTGGGGCCTTGCTGGGGCTGCCAGGGCCTTACTTGGCCTTCCTTGGACTCGTAACGCATAATTTAACACTTGGATCAATCCGAGGTCTTTGCGGCATTTGTTGGCTTTTTGCTATCCGCATGCTTGCTGCGTCCATTTTGCGATAAATTGGCAATACTTTGGAAAATGTTATTACAATTTATGTTTCGATAAGCCGTCAAAATTGCCGCATGATTGCCGTCATAATAGCCATCACAATTGTCGGCATAGTAGCCATCATAA
Source organism: Deltaproteobacteria bacterium (assembly GCA_031278475.1). GTDB lineage: Bacteria > Desulfobacterota > Desulfarculia > Adiutricales > Adiutricaceae > JAISMF01. The sequence goes on along the minus strand of JAITKK010000137.1, from coordinate 799 downwards.
TTGCTGTCATAATTGCTGTCATAATTACCATATAATTGCAGCATGATTACTGCGTGATTGCCGTCATGATTGCCGTCATAATTGCCGTCATGATTTTCAAAGGGCTGACTAGTTCCAAGCGGGAAGCAAAATATAAATTTCAAGCTATTTGGATTGTGCTTACAATTTAACAATAACGCTCAAATAATTCCAGCATCAAAACCACAAAAATACTTTTTTCCTCGCAGGGATGGCTCGCCTCTTGTGACCCTTGTAACCCTTATACCCATTATACCCCTTATAACCCATGTCCCCTTGTTTTGGAGAACAATCCAATAACGGACAGCTATTATTTCAAGGGCATCCATATCTTGAGGATTCAAGCATTTTTCGCCGATAACTACAACATAACTACAGACTGATCACTACAAAAGCAACAGCATAAAGCGCAAAGCGATCACTACAAAAGAAATACCGCAAAGCGACAACCCGGACGGCGACACCAAAAGCCGCGCATGCGCCATCCCCTCCATCTCCCCATCCAGCATCATCCCCCCGTCACCCAATCCGCCCAATCCCCCAATTGTTTCGCCTCTTACTATTTCCCACCACGCCCGCCACCTGTAAGGCACTGCGGCAATGACCCAAGATTCCAAAAACGTGGCATCCAAGCCTCGATCACCTAAGTCCTGGCCCGCTGGGCTAACCTTTTTCCGGAATTCGGATGCCCTGGGGTGAATCTTTTTTAGTTGAACTTATCAGAATATGGAATGTTATTACTAGCGGGAACTTGCTTCCAATCAAGTAGTACCCATGGCAT
>JAITKK010000192.1 GCA_031278475.1 Deltaproteobacteria bacterium | reverse complement strand
CATTGTGCGAAAAAAATCAAAAGGCGCAAAAAAAGTCACAAGGCCCAAAAAACCTAGCTGCCTAGCGGAGAAGCCCTTATGGCATGTGCCATTGGCATGACTCTAGCGCATGCCCCATGCGGTATTAAAAATCGCCTGTAGTTGCTTGTAATCACATAAATAATCACGCCTTTGGTTTTGTCAAGGGGCATTGTGCGAAAAAAATCACAAGGCGCAAAAAAATCACAAGGCCCAAAAAACCTGACTGCCTAGCGGAGAGGCACTTATGGCATGTGCCAATGGCATGACCCTAGCGCAAGCCCCATGCGGCATAAAAACCGCCTGTACTTGCTTTTAACCATATAAATAATCACGCCTTTGGTTTTGTCAAGGGGCATGGTGCGAAAAAAATCACAAAGCGCAAAAAAACACAAGCCGCTAAAAAAAATCACAAGGCAAAAAACTGACACCTTGGCGGAGAGGATCTTATGGAATGTACCACTGGCATGGCCTTGGTGCATGCTCCATGCGGCAAAAAACCGCCTGTAGTTGCTTGTACTCATATAAATAATCACGCCTTTGGTTTTGTCAAGGGGCAAGGTGCGAAAAAAATCACAAGGTGCAAAAAAATCACAAGGTGCAAAAAAATCACAAGGCGCAAAAAAATCACAAGGCCCAAAAAAATGACACACTGGCGGAGAGGCACTTATGGCATGTCCCAATGGCATGGCCTTGGCGCAAGCCCCATGCGGTATTAAAAACGCCTGTGGTTGCTTGTAACCATATAAATAATCACGCCTTTGGTTTTGTCAAGGGGCAAGGCCCAAAAAAAATCACAAGGCGCAAAAAAACAAGCCGCTAAAAAAAACCACAAGCCCCAAAAAACTGACACACTGGCGGAGAGGCCTTATTGGCCTTCCCAGGGAAAACACCCTCAGCTTCGATGCCAGCCAGGTCAGAATCACCCCCACCCCGGCCCGGGCCTTGCCCGGGGCGGGGTGGGGGCTGCGGCCCGTTCCCATTTTGCGCTTGACGCAAGGGGCCGCAGCAAAGTAAAATCCTTGCCTGCACCTATGCTTTTCCGGCCCTGTTGGCCGAAAGATGCCCCCCAAGGACCTTTTCCCATGGAGAAAATGGAGCCGGTAATAGGCCTAGAGATACACGCCCAGCTGAAGACCCGAACCAAGCTCTTCTGCTCCTGCCCTACGGAGTTCGGGGCCGAGCCCAACACCAACATCTGCGAGGTCTGCACCGGGCAGCCGGGGGCGCTCCCCCGCATGAACGGGGAGGCCTTGAGGCTGGCCGCCACGGCGGGGCTCGCCTTGGGCTCCAGGGTGAACGCCACCTCGCTGTTTTCCAGGAAGAACTACTTCTACCCGGATCTACCCAACGGCTTCCAGACCTCCCAGCTGGACCCCCCCATCTGCGAGGGAGGGAGCCTGGAGCTGGGCTTGGAGGACGGTACCGTGAAGACCGTGCGCCTGAACCGCATCCACATGGAGGATGACGCAGGCAAGTGCCTTCACGACGAGAGGGGCGGGGTGACCTTCGTGGACCTCAACCGGGCGGGCACACCCCTAATCGAGATAGTGACCGAGCCGGACATAGCCAGCGCCAAGGAGGCGGTGGCCTTCCTCAAGGCCCTGCACTCCCTCTTGGTAAGGATTGGGGTCACCACCGGCCGCATGGAGGAAGGGGAGTTCCGCTGCGACGTGAACATATCCCTCAAGCCCGTGGGCAGCGCCAAGCTGGGGGTAAGGGGCGAGATCAAGAACCTCAACTCCTTCCGCTTCGTGGGCCAGGCCATAGAGTACGAGATCCAGAGGCAGACAGGGCTCTACGAGCAAGGGCTGCCCGTGCTCCAGGAGACATTGCACTTCGACTCGGCCAAGGGGGAGACCAGGAGCCTCAGATCCAAAGAGGAGGCCCACGACTACCGCTACTTCCCCCAGCCGGACCTGCCCCCTGTCCGCATACCGCCAGAGTGGCTCGCGGATATCGGGAAGGGCCTCCCGGAGACACTCCCGGAGAGCCTCGCGAGGCTCGGGGCCCTGGGCCTCAAGGAGGCCCAGGCCTCCCTTATCGCGGAAAGGCCCGGGGCCCTCGCCTTCTTCGACAAGGCGGTGGAGGCATACCCCGGGCCCAAGCGGATAGCGTCCCTCATGGAGGAGCTCTTCCTGCCCGCCTGCCAGAAGGCGGGCATGGCCGGGATAACGGACGCGGCCTTTGGGCCTATTATGCTTTCAAAGCTGGCGAAACTCATGGACGACGGCTCGGTGGGCAGAAGGGTCGCAAAGGAGCAATTCGCCGAGATGTTCGCGAGCGGGGCCGACCCGGAGGTCTTTCTGAAGGACAAGGGCCTCACCCAGCTCCAGGACGCGGGCGCGATAGAGGGCATCATAAGGGAGGTGCTGCAAAGGCACCCCAAGGAGGCCCAGAGCTTCAAGGACGGGGAGGAAAAGGTCCTCTCCTTTCTGGTGGGGCAGGTGATGAAGCTATCCTCTGGGAGGGCCGATCCCCGGAAGGCCGGGGAGCTTCTAAGGGAGATTATCAATAAGTGAGGTGCCAAGCCCATGCCGGTTGATTTGAAGACGGCCAAGGCCATAGCTGCCCTTGCCCGCCTTGAGCTCGCCCCGGGCGTGCCCGAGGGGGAGGCCCAGGACGCATTGGGGAAACTTGTGGGGGAGTTCGGCAAAATAGTCGGCTACATGGACATACTCGGGGAGCTTGACACCTCCGAGGTGGAGCCGCTCTACTCCCCCATGCTGGAGCCCGAGACCCCCAGGGAGGATGTCCCGGCGAAGGGGGACGCCCGCCTGAGCGACGCCGACGACATACTGGGCATAGCGCCCGAGCTGTCGGGACGCTTCTTTGTCGTACCCAGGGTTGTGTGAGCGCAAAGTGGGCAATAACTACGAACTTCATAGGCTTGGCCTAAGGGATGCCAGACAGGGCTTGCTAAGGCGCGATTTCAGCGCAAGCGAGCTTGTGGAATCGCTTCTTGCAAGAATCGCCGTAACGGAGCCCAAGATTGGCGCATGCCTAAGGGTATTGGGCGACGAGGCCCGGGAAACCGCCAAGGCCCTGGACGCCTCTGGGCCCGACGCCTCCAAGGGCCTGTGGGGGATCCCCATAACCATCAAGGACGTCTACAACGTCAAGGGGGCGCCCACCACGGCGGGGTCCAAGATCCTTTCCAACTACCTTCCCAGCTACGAGGCGACGGTCGTCAGAAGGCTAAGGGAGGCGGGCGCCATAATACTCGCGAAGACCAACCTGGACGAGTTCGCGATGGGCTCCTCCACGGAGTTCTCGGCCTACGGCCCCACCCGTAACCCAAGGGCCCTCGACAGGGTGCCCGGGGGGTCAAGCGGGGGCGCGGCGGCAGGCATCGTCGCCATGCAGGCGCCGGGCGCCTTCGGCACGGACACCGGCGGCTCCATCCGGCAGCCCGCGGCGCTCTGCGGCTGCGCGGGGCTCAAGCCCACCTACGGCAGGGTGTCCCGCTACGGCATAATAGCCTACGGGAGCTCCCTGGACCAGGCAGGGCCGCTCGCAAGGACCGTGGGCGATCTGGGCCCGCTGCTCCAGGCGGTGGCCGGCCGGGACGGCCGGGACTCCACCGCCTCAGCGAGGGGGGCGGACGACTACATTAATATAGTGGCCAAGGATCCCAAGGGGCTCACCCTGGCCCTCCCCAAGGAACTCTGGGAGGGAAGCTTCGACACCGGGGTGAGGGCCACACTGGACAAGGCCCTGTCCCGGCTCAAGGACCAAGGCGCGAGGCTCGAGTACGTTGGCATGCCCATGCTCAGGTACAGCGTGGCTGTCTACTACGTCATAGCGGCGGCCGAGGCCTCCACCAACCTGGCGCGCTACGACGGGGTGCGCTACGGGGTGAGGGCCCAGGGCTACAGGGATCTCCTCGGCATGTACAGGCAGTCCCGCACCGAGGGCCTGGGCCGCGAGGTGCGCCGCCGCATACTCCTGGGTACCTTCGCCCTATCCAGCGGTTACTACGACGCTTACTACAAGAAGGCCGCGCAGGTGAGGAGGCTCATCCAGGAGGACTACCTAAGGGTCCTGGAAAAGGCGGACTTCATCCTGGCGCCTGTCTCCAGCATCCCAGCCTGGCCCTTCGGCTCCTTCACCGAGGACCCGCTCACCCAGTACCAGCTGGACATAATGACCCTGCCCTTGAACCTGGCCGGCGGCCCGGGGCTGTCGCTCCCGGCGGGCATGGGCCCGGACGGCCTGCCGGTGGGGCTCCAGCTGATGGGCCCGCCATTCGCGGAACGCCCCCTCTTGGAAGCCGGCCTGGCCCTGGAGGGCATATTCCCGAAGCTTCCCGAGGCCGCCTTGTAAAAATAGTATTGACGTTTCATGGCCCGACGCCAAGATCCCGGCCCTTCCGGGAGAACCCCGGGAGAGGCGGATCCACCCCGCCCGCCCTTCGCGAGATAGGCCAGGATCACGGGAAAGTGGCGCAGTCATTGAAAGATTCGGCTATCTCACTTTACAAGCGCGGGCAAGCGCCCTCCCGCCCTTGACAAAGCTTGCAAAAAAAGCCCTCTTTAGGGGAAAATGACTTGTTTTTGTCTTGCGCTGCCTTTTGTTTTGTAGTATAAAAAAATCGCCTCACAAACAAAGCCTTTCGCCTTTTCCTTTTCCTGCCGCCATTTCAGGGCCAGTCCGGCCCTCGTGGCCATGCCTTGCAGGTTCCCACGGCCGGGGGCTCCATGCGGCGCCTGGCCAATGCGGAGGCGCCGGCCCGCCCTCGGAAGGACCAAGGGCATCCTGCGGCCTTCGGCGCGTCTGGGTTTGGTGCCCAGGGAATGCCAGGGCGCTGCCGCAAGCGTTGCCGAATCGGGAAAGCGCAAAGGAAAATTTTAGGCCCCCGCCAGCCCGAACGAATCGGGAGGGAGGATGCCCGCCGCCCTTTTAGGATCATCCTTGGCCCTGCCGAGGCCACGGCCCAGGGATCAAAAACTCTAATCGGTTCCCAACTCCACACGGTTCTGAACTGTACTTGGATCTGGCTTACCCCATGGCTCAGACCTTTCCCATGGTCGATCCATGTCCCAAGCCATGCCCTATGGTATGCCCATGGCAGCCGCATGCCCCCATGGCAGCTCATGCCCCATGGCAGCTCATGCTCCCATGGCAGCTCATGCCCCATGGCAGCAACATGCCCCATGGTCTTGGCTTGGCAAGAAAAAATAATTAGACAATCAACCCGATAGAGGGGTCCCACTGGGACGCGGGCCCGCCAAAAGGCGGGCAGGCGATCCGGTAGGGTTGCGCCCTTGCGGCACGCCCATATGGCCTGCCCTTGCGGTGGCATGCTCGGGTTCGGCCTTTCCTGCCCTGAATAATTCTTGGTTTTGCGCGAACGGTTGCTTTGCCAATAAAGCCCCAGGGGGGGATGCCCCCTTATCGCGCCTTGAGATAAACGCAATCCTTGCCCTATTCACTCTATAACCACCATATATGGATGGCATCATGGATAACATCCATATCCGGTGGCCTTGTTTATGTCCATTTGAAGAGTCCTGGGGGTAGCTAGAGGTCTTGTCCTTATTGCGCCCATTGCCTGCGTCATCCTTTTGTCCCGGCATCTTTGGACAAGAGGATCCCGCATCAAGACCAACCTGCGCCCGGGGACGGGCAGGGTATTCCCATAATCAAGAACTAAAAAACAAAAGCCACAAGCTTATTCCCTATAAGGGGCCCCAACCCCTGAACAAAAACGCAAAATCAAGGAGTAGCATTATGACAAAATCCGAACTCATTGGCCTGGTGGCCAACAGGACCGATATCAGCAAGGTCAACGTGGAGAAGGTTCTCACAGAGATTATCGATACGGTAATCAGCTCTCTGAAGAACGACCCCCGTTTCCCCTTGTACGGCCTGGGCGTCTTCGAGGTGGTCAAGAGGCCGAAGAGGAAGGGCCGCAACCCCCGCACCGGCGAGCCCATAACCATAAAGGCGAGGAAGATGGTCAGGTTCAGGGCCTCCAAGTCCTTCAAGGACGCGGTCAACACGGGAGGCAAGTAAGGACTTCCGTGGCTTAGCCAGGATCCCCGGGGCCTTGGCCAATGGCCCAAGCCTTGGGGGAGCAGGCTACCGCCCCAAGCACCGCCCGACAGGGGACCAAAAAAACGCAATGGCCGTCCCGGCCTTGCGTTACCTTGGTTTTCTTCAAGACCTCGGCCACCTGCGGGACCAAGTGCCACGGTACCAAAGGCCAAAGGCTCCCCAACGCAGGGGATCCAGGGGCCTCAAGGCGAGCTCAGCCCAACCCAAAACATATCAGCCCGGACGAAGGCAGCCATATGTCTTCGACCGGGCTTTTCCATTTTCAGGCATGATGCCCGGGAGCTTTCCGGCATGATGCCCGGGATGGGACCCCATGGCGCGCTAATAACACCCTAATAACACCCTCATGGCGGCCCGCCCTTGCTCTCAAACTCTTCAAGCCGGGGGCTTTGTTCCATCCGATAGTTGCCTTTGCCTGTGATGTTTTGTGTGGAAAATGGAGGATTTGTTAAATCGCTATATAGAATGTGGGAAATTTTTATTAAGCAGCAGGCGAGTTATTCTTGGAGGGCGGCAAGGGATGTCGGCATTCCGGATATTATGGCAAAAGCGGGTTAATGTCATTTAGCATAATGGCATTATCCGGAAACCCAGCGGCCCGGGATCCCTCGGAAGCTTCCCTGTAGTGGTTTTTATTGGCGGGGCCGCGGGGAGGGATTGGCGGGGCCGCGGGGAGGGATTGCTGGGGATCCTTGGCTCAGGCTTCGCCCAGGCCCTTGGCGAAGTTGAGCGCGTACCTGTCCGTCATGCCGGCTATGAAGTCCCGGGCGGCCTCGGAGCGGTTGTCAGCGAGCCTGCGCAGGGGAAGGCCCTGGTAGAGCCCGTCGTCCTCCATTATGGCCTTGTAGATGGCCTTTATGGTCTTTGCGCCCTTCTCCATCTGGCCGTCAACCTTGGGGTTGCGGTACACGGCCCGGTACATGAAGTCCCTGAGCTTGCCCATGTCCCGCTCCATGCCCTTGGAGAAGGCGAGCGCCAGGGTCCCGTCCCGTTCCCTGGTGTTCTCCAGGAGGTCCGTGACAATCGCTTCCTTGCGGGTCTCGGAGCTCTCGCCGAAGGCCTCCAGGATCTCAAGCGGGATGTCGCCCACGCACAGGATCCCGGCCTCCATGGCGTCCTCCATGTCGTGGGACAGGTAGGCGACGATGTCGGCCACCCTCACCACCATGCCCTCCAGGGTGGCGGGTCCCCGGGGCGCCCCCACGAAGATGGGCCCTTGGCCCTTGGAGTGCTTGGCTATCGCGTCCCGCACCTCCTGGGTGAGGTTGAGGCCGGCCCCGTTGTCGGCCAAGGTGTCGGCCACCCTGAGGCTCTGGTCCTGGTGGGAGAATCCGCCCTTGCACAGGGAGTTCAGCACCGTCTCCCCAACGTGCCCGAAAGGCCCGTGGCCGAGGTCGTGGCCCATGGCCGCGGCCTCGGCCAGATCCTCGTTAAGGCGGAGCGCCCTCGCGATCGTGCGGGCGATCTGGCTTACTTCTAGGGTGTGGGTGAGCCTTGTGCGGCAGTGGTCGCCGGAGGAGGGGGTGAGCACCTGGGTCTTGTGGGCCAGGCGCCGGAAGGCCCTCGTGTGGACTATGCGGTCGCGGTCCAGCTGGAAGGCCGTGCGGAATCCCTGCGGGGCTTCGGGCTTGAGGCGGGTTGCGTCCCTGGACTTGGCTGCGTATGGCGCGAGGATGGCCTCCTCGCGCCGCAGGATGGACTCTAAGGCACTGTGGCGGGGCATGCGGGTAACGGGGCGCCCGAGGGGCGCCCTGGGGCTCAGGAGAGGACCGAGGCTATCTTCTGCTTAAGCTCCGCAAGGTCGAAGCTTTTCACCACGTAGTGGTCGGCCGCTATGGACTTCATGTCGTCCACGAAGGTGTCGTAGGCGGAACAGAGGATGACGGGCAGATCGTAGTACTTGTTGCGTATGTCCTGGAGCAGGTCCAGGCCGTTGTAGTCCATCATCTTTATGTCAAGCACGACCACGTCCGGCTTCTCGGCCTCTATGAGATCAAGGAGCCCCTGCCCGTTTTCCTTGGTGATGACCTCGTAGCCATCCTCCGCCAGTTCCTCGGAGTAGAGCAGGCGAATGTGGGCCTCGTCGTCCACGACGAGTATCTTGTGCTTTGGTACCGCGTCTCCTTTTGGCATGTCGTCTCCTTTGAGGCCGGCGAAAGCGGCCCTTGGGGCGTCTTTGGCCCCGTGGGGTCGGCCGGCCCGTCCGGGCCGGGCTTTTGCCGGTTTATGCCTTAGATTGTAGCACAGCTGCCAAGTTGTTTCAAATCAGGAAGCGCCTTCCCCGTCCCGTTCCCCGCCATTCGCCCCGCCCCGGGCCATGTGGCCGCTCGGGCCTGTCCGGGCCCCTTGGGCCCCCATATCGCCTTCCGCGCCATCCCCATCCCCCGCGCGCATGGCCCTTTCGAAGGCCTCGGTGACTATGTCCAGCTGCCGCCCGAAGTCGGCCTCATGGCAGATGCGGTCCCGGAAGCCCGACGCCCCTGGGAGCCCCTTGATGTACCAGGGAAGGATGGAGCGCAGCGGGAAGACGGCCCTGGGGCCCAGCTCATCGTGTTCCAGGCGCGCGTGCCTGAGGGCGTGGCCCAGCCTCTGGGACAAGGTGGGCTCGGAATAGGAGCCTTCCCCAAGCAGGTCCAGGCACTGGCCGAAGAGCCAGGGCCTGCCCCGGACCGCCCTGCCCAGCATCACGAGGCTCGCACCGGAATCCTTAAGCCTCAGAAGGGCCGACTCCGGGGAGTCGATGTCGCCCGAGCCTATGACGGTTATCCCCACCCTTTCGGAGAGGCCTTTCACAAGCGACCAGTCGGCCTGGCCCCGGAAGCCCTGGGAGGCGTACCTGGGGTGGAGGGCCACGGCTCTGACCCCGGCCGATTCCAGGCCCTTCGCAAGCTCGTAGACCTGGGGCTCGCGGCCCCCTTCCGGGGGCGCGAGCCCAGGGCGGCATTTGACGGTGAGCGGTACGTCCACGGCCCTGGCAACGCTTTCGCAGAGGCCGAGGCAGAGGGAGGGTTGGGAAAGCAATGCCGCCCCGTGCCCCGAGCGCAGCACCTTCCTCGCGGGGCAGGCCATGTTGATGTCTATGAGCGAGGCCCCGTGCTCAAGGGTCGCTATCCTCGCCGCCTCGGCCAGCTCGGAGGGAAGCTTCCCGAAGAGCTGCACGGCGAAGGGGACGTTTTCCCCATGGTGGCTCAAGAGCCGGATGGTCTTCTTGCCGCGGTGGGACAAAGCGGCGGCCGATGCCATCTCGCTGTAGGTGAGGGCCGCGCCCTCGGCTATGGCCATGGCGCGGAAGGGCCGGTCGGTGACCCCGGCCATGGGCGCGAGCAGGAAGGGCGAGGGGAGCCGCAGGCCCCCTATGCCCCAGCCGCGCCCCGGCGCGGCCGGGATCTTCCGGGGCTCAGCGGACGAGCAGCACATGTTCCTTGTCCACCGACACCGGCGGGGTCTTGAACACCAGCTTGCCGTTGGTCGTCGTGCACCAGCCGGACTCTTGGTTCCGGAGATCGTAAAGGGATGGCACCCTGTCGTAGAGATCGCCGTCCAAGGTCACCGTGCGCACGTTCCCTATGCCCACGAACTCAAGGATGTAGGCCCTGTCGAAATGCGTCTGATCGGTCTTTATGGAAAAGTGCAGCACCCCCGCATCCCCGCTAAGCGGGGTAAGGGTCAGGGTGGTGACGTTCACCTGGTCGCCTGTCTCGTCCACGGGCTGGTTGATGTTGGAGCTCTTCTCGTACCACAGGAAGGAGGACTGCCCCTCGCCAGGGAAGACCAGGACCGAGGGCAGCCCCTTGGGGTCGGCCGGGTTGTCCCAGGTGGGGATGATGGCGCCGGATTTCAGGAGGATGGGGGAGAGCTGCATGCCGTCATGCTTGGCGGGAAGGCTCACAAGGGATCCTTCCTCGAGGGTGATGGTTTCCTCGTCGAACACGGACCACCAGCTGCCAGCGGGCAGATAGAACTCCACCGTCTCGGCCCCGGGGAGCGAGCCCGCCACCACCAGGAGGTCGGGCCCCAGCATGAACTCGTAGGAGCGGTTCCTGGCCTGCATGTCCTCCTGGAAATAATAGAGAAGCGGGGAGATCATGGGGTCGCCGCTCAAGGCTATGTGGTGGGACAGGGAGAAGTAGTAGGGCTCGAACCTCGCCTTCTGCCTCAGGACCTGCTTCGCCCAGGGCAAATCGGCAAAGGAGTCGGGGACCATCAGCGGGAGGTTCAGAAGCCCGTTGCGGGAGAACCATGACTCGTAGATGGGTTCCGCGATGTCCAGGCGGAAAAAGCCAAGCAACGGGGTCACGTCCGTGGTGTAGTAGTCGATGCCGGAAAGGTTGAGGTGGGCCCTCGCCTGGGACGCCACCAAGGGGAAGGCGAGGTGCGGGTCCACGGTGAAGAGGGCCGCCCCCAGGCGGCCCATGCCACCAAGGCCCGCCCGGGCGAGGATGAAGCTGTCGTCGGCCCTTGGGAAGAAGCTTAACGGGCTCTTCATGGCCTGCCGCATGGCATCGATCCATTTGAAGGAGAAGCGGTTGGCCCAGGCGTAGTGGGAGTGGGAGGAGGGATCGCCCACGCCCCTGTACCAGGCGAAGGGGCTGTATACCTCGGGCTCGCCCCCGGTCAGGTAGAACACGGTGCCGCCGGCCGCGACGGTTTCCTGCCTGGTCAGGTTGTGCCAGTAGGTGGCCGCGGCCGGGTTGGTGTAGTCCAGGAGCGCGGAGGGTATGTTGTTGTACTTAAGGGTCAGCGGAGCCCCGTCCCCGTTGTAGCCCTTTACCAAGAAGCCCCTTTTGGAGAGCTCCTGGAAGTGGGGCGAGGTGACGGGCACGTAGGGGGACTCGGATACCAGCAGCTCCACGCCCAGGGCCCTGGCCTGGGCGTGGGGGAGCGAGGCGTTCAGGTTGGTGTAGACGTAGCCTATCCCTTTGAATTCCGGGAACCGGGCCCTGACGGCCGTGAAATGATCGGTCGCGGCCTGCTCCTTGGGGGGGACGCTTACGGAGGTGTCAAGTATCCAAGGGTAGTAGATCGAGCTGGGGGGCGGGGGCGCCCGCCCAACCAGGGTCATGTAAAGCCTCCTCACGGCCGGGAGATCCTCCCCGGTCAGGACGAAGAAGCCAATGGCCCCGCTGGGGGGCAGGGGCCCCTTGAGGGTGACGGTCCAGGGGTAGGAGGAAAAGTCCCAGAACAGGGGCCTGGTCTCGTTCACGAAGACCGCGGCCGTCTGCCTCTCCGGGCCCAGGGCGAAGCAGATGGGGGCCTGCAGCCCGGAGGCATGGTCCAGCTCCTGGCGGTCCCTGTCGCCCTTCTCGAAGGTGGTGCCGAAGGTGTTGCCGCTGGGGTCGAAGACCTTGCCCACGTAGTTTATGTTGGACGAGGTGAAGCCGAAGCTCGCCCCCAGCCCCACCACGTGGGTGTAGCTCTCGCCGTGGATGGTGAGCCCCGCGAGCCTCCCCTCCGGGCTGAAGGCCGAAAAGGAGAATATGACGTTGCCGTCATCGTCCCTCACCGTGACGGTGGGAAGCCCGTTTAGCTGGATTACCGGGAACGGTGTGCCCTGGGCGTAGCCCTCCGTGTCGATTTGCCCGGGATCCGCGAGCATCGGGGATACCGACAGGGTAGCCGAGAGCGGGACGGCTTTCTCGCTAATCTGGAAGTACCAGAGCCCGGGCCCCAGCCTCACCTGGGTAAGGGTATAGTCCCCGAACTTGGAGCTTGCGGGGCTGGCACCCGACAGCCCCGCAAAGGCTGCCTGCAAGAGGATGCAGAGGACAAGGTATGCCAATGCCCGGAAGGCAGGGATGGCTCCCTGCCGCCGTGGGCGCGAAAGGCCGGTATCCCCCCGCGCCCCTCCCTCAGACCTCATCGTCGGAGCCGGCCGAGGCGTGCGCCACCGGCTCCGGGGAGGCCGCCTGGGGCTCCAGGGGCTCGAAGGACTGGAAGATCTCGGTAAGATCTATGATGCTGTTGGCGGATGTCCTGAGTTCCGAGGACAATGTCTGGGGGACGGAGGCGACCTCCACCTTGATTCCCTCCCTGCGGATGGTGAGGGCGAGGTGCGCGAAGTCCGCGTCCCCCGTCACAAGCACCACGATGTCGGGCTTGATGCGCAGGCTCAGGTCTATCGCGTCTATGGCCATTATCACGTCCACGTTGGCCTTGAACCAATTGGGCCTTGGCTGGCCGTTCTTCTCGTAGACCAAAAAGCCTTGGCTCTTGAGCCAGTGGACGTAGTGGAGCTTGGACTCCCTCCTGTCCATCCACTCGTTCAGGGCGGGCGGCAGGCCCACGTAGACCACCATCTCGACCAGCTCCCTGGGCGTGTCGCCATAGTTCGTGATGTAGTCCCTGAACCTCAGCCAATCGAAGTTTTTGTTGAAGTTTTTGGAAGCGGCCCTGGTCACGTTGGCCTCGTCGACGAAGACCAGCAGTCGCGATTTGTTCGCCATGTCTGATTGCTCTTTCGGGATCCAGGACGGCTAAGCTGTCCGTTTCCCCATGTAAGAATTTTTGATTAAGGTTATGTCTATGTCGGCGAAAATTTATCCTAAAATATTTTTATATAGCGCATTCATGAATATGTCAAGACGAAAGGTCAATTTTATTCAATAAAACAACCAGCACAAAAGCAAGGAAAGGCCAAGGTTTTGAAAAAAACCAATTGAAATCCCCTATAAGGCGGGTACTTTGGTATATCCGCTTGCAAAAGCATCATAAAAAGCCTATGGTTTTGGGAAACCTTTACTTAATATTTCCATTAAATGCGAAAAGTATTTGAAATATCGGCATTTGAATTGGAATAAAAAATGATACATTTAAAATGCGTGTTAAACAATGCGTTTTGCGTGTTAGGGAAAAAATTACAAAGACATGCTAACAAGGCAAAAACCCAAAAAAAAATCCAATGATTGCCTGTGTCGCACACTTTTAGGCTTTGAAATTACAGTTGTGAAGAAAACATGTGCGAAAGCCCAGGCTCAGCGGTTGTATTCCCGCACGGTTCTGGCCAATTCCCTCTTGGTGTCCTGCTCTTTTAGGGTCTGGCGCTTGTCATGGAGCTTCTTGCCTTTGGCTAAGGCAAGCTCGACTTTCGCCCTCCCGTCCTTGAAATAAATTCTAAGCGGGATGAGGCTGCGTCCTTTTTCCTGGGTCTTGCCTGTCAGCTTTTTTAGCTCCTTTGCGTGCAGCAGAAGCTTGCGCTTCCTCATGGGATCGTGGTTTCCGTAGTATGCCGACGGATAGGGGCTTATGTGGGCCCCTATGAGATAGGCCTCGCCGTCGGTGATTCTCGCGTAGGCGTCCAAGAGGTTGGCCTTCCCCATCCTGAGGCTCTTCACCTCGGTACCCACCAGGACCAAGCCGCACTCCAAGCGCTCCCCGAGCTCGTATTCGAACCGGGCCTTTTTGTTCACGCATATTGTCTTGAAATTGTCGTTTTTGGCTGGCTTGGCCATCTTTCTACCTGTTGGCTTCCCTAATTGGGTAATCAATGCCTTTCTACGGAAAAACGCTCACGGAAAAAGCGCAAATTATGCGAAAGTATATTACATCGTATGTCCGAGTTTTTCAAGCTCAATTTAAGGGCTGTTTTAGGCGAGAGCCCGGGCAAAGCCTCGGACTTGGGGCAAAGGCCTGCGCCAATGGCCAAAGCCAGGCGACCCTGATGCCCCCAAGGCAAGTCCTCTACGCCTTGTTCCCAAAATTTGCCAAAAAAGCGGGCCCCCATCCGGGCCTGTCAAAGGGGAGAGCCGTGCGAAGTTTGCCAATTTTGGATCGTTAAAAAGATCCAGTCTTCCAAAATGGAAAGGTTAGGGGGAGTAGGCTTATCCTAGGCGTGCTGTGGCGGGAAGGATGCTATTTTGGGCCGGGGCAGGATTGGGTAATCAGGATTATGC